>NZ_CAJQQI010000167.1 GCF_905480415.1 uncultured Algibacter sp.
ATTTGAAGCATGTTGAGAACCCTTCAGACATTTCCGAGTTTAATGGTAGTACCATTTTTATTTCACAACAAGATGAAGTTCGTCATTCAGATATCAATCCAAATATTGACTTTGTTATCAATCTTTACACTAAACTTGGAAGTGTTTTATTGGTGCATAGTGAACAAAATGAAAGTTATGTCTCAGAAATTCAACATGTTAGACGGAGAGAGACCATTGCAATGACGCCAGCCAATTGTCTTGCCGCTTTAAAGGCCCTGGTAGAAAAGTCTCCTCTTGATACTCAGAACAGTAATGGCGAGACCAACAAAACATTGGTCTTAGATTCAATTAAGGCTATTACTGGTGCACCTACAAAGCCACTTGTTGGTTCTAGCGGATTATCTATTCAATATGCCATTATGATGGGCCTAATTCACGATGCGCTAGAAAATCATAAAGGAAAGCCAATCAAATTTATTGTTCCTCCAAATTGTTATGGTGGCACAAATGACCAAGCAAGGCGCATTGCTGCTTGCATTGATAATGTTGAAGTTGTGGATTTACTTGTTGATGGTGATCATGATATGGTGCAAAGTATTGATGTCGTTTTAAATAAAATTGCATACGAAAATGCCATCCCATACATCATCGCTGAAATACCAACAAACCCGAGAGTTGAAGTACCGGATCTTATACAATTAAAAGAGGTTTTAAGTGCCGTACGTAAAACGAATAAAGGAGACATTGCTATTAATCCCGTATTTATTTTAGATCAAACATTTTGTCCTAATGTACATTTTTTAGGTGAAGGTGAAATCCTCTCAACAGTTAGGACCATATCCTATGCTAGTGGATCGAAATTTCCAAGTGGCGGGCTATGTACCGCTGGTTATTGTGTAGGAAATAAAAAAGTGGAAGGGCTGATGGATAAAATAGAAAAACATCTTATACTTTGCGATAACGAAGCTACTCATCTTCAAATGGAACTATTAGCCAAACAATTGCCTTCTATGAACCAGAGGATTCATGATGCCTATAAGAATACACGTGAATTTGTAAACTTCATCAATAAAACTTTACCAGAAGCTAAAATCAATTTTGTTTCAGAAGCATTAGCAAAACAAGGCTTTACCCCTTCCGTATTTTCATTAGATCTTCCTACTAAAGGACATACCGCTGAAGAAAAGGAATCTTATAAGAGAGCATTAAATCATAAATTAATCCATTTAATGATTACTAAAATCCCCAATGAAAGCAAGTACTGCGTGAGCTATGGGCAGTTAAAAGGATGCTATTGGACCATACCTGCAACATCTACTCAAGGAACGACTAAAGAAGGCGATAAAGATTATATAGCCCGTGTGGCACTTTCTCCTGATATGGATCTTGAGCTGCATAAAAAAGTCTTTTTAGATTTTGTTGGAACAATTTGAAAATTTGAACTTTCTGTTTTAAAAAAAATAGAATCACCATTTTACGGCTATGCTCCTGTAACAAGCCGTTAAACGACGTTGTTAAAACACTATTCCAAAAGTGCAACAAGGACTTCAAACCCCTTTTCCTTGGCATAATCAGAGGCCATTTTTTTATCATTATCCTTAATAGATAAATCTGCTTGATGCTTAAGCAATAACACAACCATTTTAGTTTGATTATACATGGACGCAAAAATTAGCGGTGTTATTCCAAGATTATTTTTTGCATTTATGTCTGCTCCATCTTTAATTAATAGAGCAGCCAAATCTGTGTTTCCTTTAAAAGCAACACCTATAAGTGCTGTATTTCCAGAACCATCTGTAGCATCTACTTCTGCATTATACTCAAGTAACTTTTCAACAATATCTTTCTTGTCAAAATAGGATGCAAAAATTAAAGGTGTAAACCCTCTCGCATCTTTCATGTTTACCAAATCTGAGTTTCGTTCTAGTTGGGCTTTAACATGTTCTATTTTACCAGATTGAATGGCACTAAAAAATAACTCCGTTTCGTTCATGATTTTATTGTCCAAAAGAAAAGGGACGAGTCTTTCGAAAGCGTCCCTTTTGCTAATTTAATATTAATCTTATTTTAAATCAAAACGATCTAAGTTCATCACTTTAGTCCAAGCTGAAACAAAATCGTTTACAAACTTTTCTTGTCCATCGTTAGCACCATAAACTTCAGCAACGGCACGAAGTTCTGTGTTAGAACCAAAAATTAAGTCGGCACGAGTACCTTTAAACTTCACTTCTCCTGTTTTACGATCGCGTCCTTCAAAAACACGATCATCACTAGTCGTGGCACTCCAAGTATATGTAAAATCTAAAATATTTGAAAAGAAATCATTGGTTAAGCTTTCTAGCTTATCTGTGAAAACCCCATAATCAGAACCATCATAATTTGCTCCCAATGCCCGTAAACCACCGACTAAAACAGTCATCTCAGGAATGGATAATGTTAACAAATTTGCACGATCTACCAATACATCTTCAGCAGCAACTTTTAATTTTGAATTCATATAATTTCTAAAGCCATCAGCTAAAGGTTCTAAGTAACCAAATGATTCTAAATCGGTTTGTTCTTGAGATGCGTCTCCTCTACCTTGGGCAAACGGAACAGACAGATGATGACCAGCATTTTTAGCAGCTTTTTCGACACCAGCTGTACCAGCCAAAACAATTAAATCTGCCATAGATATAGTTCCATCGAATTTATTTTGAATATCTTCTAGAACCTTAAGAACTTTATTTAATTCCACTGGGTTATTTACTTCCCAGCTGCGTTGTGGCTCTAAACACAAGCGACCTCCGTTAGCACCTCCTCGTTTGTCTGAACCTCTAAATGTTGATGCAGAAGCCCAAGCTGTAGTTACTAATTGAGAAACTGTTAGACCAGACCCTAAAACCATCTGTTTTAACGATGAGATATCTGAATCACTCAGTTTATAAGTAACTGCTGGAATTGGGTCTTGCCATAGTAATTGTTCTTTAGGTACTTCAGGTCCTAAATAACGATTAATTGGTCCCATATCACGATGCGTTAACTTATACCAAGCACGAGCAAAAGCATCCTCAAAATATTTATGGTCTTTATGAAAACGTTTCGATATTTCTAAATAGGTTGGATCCATTTTTAATGCCATATCTGCAGTAGACATCATTAAGGCTTGTTTACCATTAGCATCACCCGCTTTTGGAGCCATTTGAGCATTTGATGCTGCAGTTGGCGTCCATTGGTATGCACCAGCAGGACTCTTAGTTAATTCCCAATCATAATTTAATAGAACATCAAAGTACTCATCATCCCAACGTGTTGGATGTGGTGTCCACGCCCCTTCTAAACCACTAGTTATCGTATCATCTAAAACTCCTGTGCCAAACGTGTTTTTCCAACCTGTACTCATTTCTTCTATTGACGCTCCGTGAGGTTCTGGACCCACATATTCATCAGGATCAGCTGCACCATGCGCTTTTCCAAATGTATGTCCACCAGCAACTAAAGCGACAGTTTCTTCATCATTCATAGCCATTCGTCCAAAAGTAATTTTAATATCGTGTGCAGATTTTAATGGATCTGGCACGCCGTTAGGACCCTCAGGGTTTACATAAATCAATCCCATATGTACGGCTCCTAAATGACCCTCTAAATCACCATCACTTGTTTCGTAACGCTCGTCATTATCTAACCATCCTGTTTCACTTCCCCAATAAATATCTTGTTCTGGCTCCCAGACATCTTCGCGACCACCGGCAAATCCAAAGGTCGGAAATCCCATAGATTCCAAAGCACAGTTTCCAGCAAGAATCATTAAATCTGCCCAAGATATTTTATTTCCATATTTCTTTTTTACCGGCCATAACAACAATCGAGCCTTATCCAAATTCCCATTATCAGGCCAGCTATTTAAAGGTGCAAAACGCTGATTTCCAGTAGCCGCACCACCTCGACCATCACCAACCCTATAAGTTCCTGCACTATGCCACGCCATACGAATCATAAAACCTCCATAATGCCCATAATCTGCTGGCCACCAATCTTGTGAATCTGTCATTAAATCGATAACATCTTGTTTCAACGCAGCAAAATCAACACTATTAAACGCCTTGGCATAATCAAAATCCGCTCCCATAGGATCTGACTTTGTTGCATTCTGCCTAAGAATATTTAGCTTTAATTCATTAGGCCACCAATCTCTATTACTCGTTCCGCGGCCTGCTGTTTTCTTTTGATCTCCACTTAGAAACGGACATTGACTTGCGTCGCCGTTCATATTGTGTTTTCCGTTGTTATCCATTGTTATAGTTTTTACGTTTTAGTAAATTATTATTAGACATTTATCATGTACTAAAATTAAGAATTAAAAGACCTCAAATAACATGAGATACATTTTTTAAAATTATAATTAAATTGATAAAACTTATTATAAAATTTTATTCAATAGCTTAGAAAAATAATTAGACTGCTTCATCAAATGTAATGTCCTTAAAAAAATCTTTCGTTATTCTAACAAAATCGATAATTAATGAGATTAACCTATTAAATATTCCTATTTTAGATTTTCAAATAAAAAACAAAAAAATGGCAAACATAACATTGGGTGGAAACCCTGTAAAAACATCAGGGGAATTACCAACAGTAGGATCTCAAATTTTGGATTTTGAACTTGTAGCAACAGATTTATCTACGAAGACATTATCAAATTTTGAAGGAAGTAAACTTATACTAAATATATTTCCTAGCGTTAACACAGGTGTATGTGCAGCATCTACAAGACAATTTAATACAGAAGCAAGTACATTAGAGAACACAAAAGTTTTATGTGTTTCAAGAGATTTACCATTCGCCCAAGATCAATTTTGTGCCGCTGAAGGATTAGAAAACGTCATCATGCTATCTGATTTTAAAACAGGGAAATTTGGAAAAGACTATGGTGTTATTATGATTAATGGTGCTTTTGATGGGTTATTATCACGTTCGGTAATCGTTACTGACGACTCTGGAAAAGTACTGTATACGGAACAAGTTTCTGAAACTGGAGACGAACCAAATTACAAAGCCGCTTTAGAAGCGCTTTAGAATGCCTAAAAAAGAATCATTAATAATAAACCGATTGAAAAGCGTAGGGTATGCTTTTAAAGGCGCATACTTACTTTTAAAAACTGAAGCCAGTATAAAAATTCAGTTCGTCATAGCTATTATAGTAACACTCGCCGGGTTTTATTATAACATTTCTTCAAATGAATGGATTGCTCAAGTTTTGGCTATCGGAATGGTAATGAGCATCGAAGGGATTAACACCGCCATTGAAGAAATGGCCAACTTTATTCACCCTGAGCGTCATAATAAAATAGGTCTAATTAAAGATATTGCTGCAGGGGCTGTTTTTATAGCCTCTTTATTTGCAAGTATTATTGGTCTAATTATTTACTTGCCAAAGGTTTTTTGAAATACAAGAGTATATATAATTTAATTAAAAAAATCTCGATTTTTATAGAGGTTAACTCAAGTAAATATTTTAAACGGATTGCTTTGGCAATTTTTTAAAATAAAGTTTCGTTAACGTTAGTAATTTGTATTTTTGTTGCATTGCTACAATCACTCTATAACAATCTCATTTTAAAGAATGAATCTTTAAACAACCAAACGTTAATGGCCAAAAGCAAAACTAAAAGAGCACCTAGAAGAAAATTAAAATCGTTAAATTTTAAGTTATCTAGCCCACATAAGTTGGTATTAGGAAGTTTTCTTGTGATTACTGGTTTGTTGCTTTTTATTGCGTTTGTTTCCTTCCTATTTACAGGTGAAGCAGACCAAAGTACATTAGCTGATTTCGCCTCTCGAGAGATTAAAACTCAAAACTGGCTTAGTAAATCTGGTGCGTGGTTAAGCGATTTTTTTATTCAACGTGGTTTTGGTGTTGCATCCTTTATATTTTCTGGATTAGTCTTTTTATCTGGTATTTATGTTTTAATGAATATCAACAAATCAAAACTTAGAAGACATTGGTTTTGGGGCATCTTTATTATCATTTGGCTATCTGTTCTTTTAGGATTCTTTGGAAACAAAAATGATATTCTTGGTGGTACTGTTGGTTTTGAAATCAATAATTTTCTTCAAGATTACATTGGTAAAATAGGGACTCTACTCCTACTTTTATTTGGATTGATAACCTATTTAGCTATTCGTTTTAAGTTGACTTTCGAGAGCTTTACACGTGTTTTTAAGTCTGCTAAAAAAGATTTTGAAGATGACCTTTCAGAATTTAATAAAGATAGTATTGTCTCCTTTGACAACAGTTTATCTGATGAAGCTGAAGCTATAAAATCAGCTCATGAAATTTCATTAAAAACTAAAAAACCAGAATCTAAACCGACTAGTAATGCAAAAATAGAATCTGCTCCTTTGGAAGTAAAAATACCTGAACCAGAAATTGAAGAAGAGCCTGAACTTGAAATAAAAGTTGAAGCTGTTAAGGAAGAAATATCGGAAACAGACAATCTAGCGAATAAATTAGTTGAAGATTTCGGACAGTTTGACCCGACTTTAGAACTCGCAAAATATCAATTCCCCACACTTGATTTATTAAAGAAATATGATACTGAAGGTATAACCATTAATCAAGAGGAATTAGAAGAAAACAAAAACAAAATTGTTGATACTTTAAGTAATTATAAAATTGGTATTGCCAGTATAAAGGCGACTATAGGACCAACAGTTACACTTTATGAAATTGTACCTGATGCTGGTGTTCGTATTTCAAAAATTAAAAATTTAGAAGATGATATAGCCTTATCGCTTTCGGCTTTAGGGATTAGAATTATAGCTCCAATTCCTGGAAAAGGGACTATTGGTATTGAAGTGCCCAACAAAAATGCTACCATCGTTTCGATGCGTTCTGTGATTTCATCAAAGAAATTTCAAAGCTCAGAAATGCAATTACCTATTGCTTTGGGTAAAACAATTAGCAACGAAACTTTTGTAGTAGATTTAGCCAAAATGCCACATTTGCTTATGGCAGGTGCTACTGGCCAAGGAAAATCTGTCGGTTTAAATGCGGTTTTAACATCATTACTTTACAAAAAACATCCGGCTGAAGTAAAATTTGTTTTAGTTGACCCAAAAAAGGTAGAATTAACACTTTTTAATAAGATTGAACGTCACTATTTAGCAAAACTTCCAGATAGTGAAGAAGCTATAATCACAGATAATACAAAGGTTATCAATACACTAAATTCACTTTGTATTGAAATGGATAACCGTTATGAGCTTCTAAAAAATGCATTTTGTAGAAATATAACTGAATACAATGCGAAATTTAAAGCTAGAAAATTAAATCCTAATGATGGACATCAATTCCTACCATACATTGTTTTGGTTGTTGATGAGTTTGCAGATTTAATTATGACTGCAGGTAAAGAGGTTGAAACTCCTATTGCACGTTTAGCGCAATTAGCACGTGCCATTGGTATTCATTTGATTATCGCAACACAAAGACCGTCTGTGAATGTAATTACTGGTATTATAAAAGCAAATTTCCCTGCACGTATAGCTTTTAGAGTAACTTCTAAAATTGATTCGCGTACCATTTTAGATGGCTCTGGAGCCGACCAACTTATTGGGCGTGGTGATATGCTTTACACACAAGGGAACGAATTAATACGTGTACAATGTGCTTTTGTAGACACACCTGAAGTAGAGAGAATCACAGATTATATTGGTTCTCAAAAAGCGTATCCTGATGCTTATTTACTCCCAGAGTATGTTGGTGAAGAAAGTGGCACAAGTCTTGATGTAGACATCTCAGATAGAGACAAACTATTTAAAGATGCAGCAATAGTTATTGTAACGGCACAACAAGGTTCGGCATCATTATTACAACGAAAGCTAAAATTGGGCTATAATAGAGCTGGCAGATTGATTGATCAGTTAGAAGCAGCAGGAATAGTTGGTAATTTTGAAGGTAGTAAAGCAAGACAAGTTTTAGTTCCAGATTTAACGGCCTTAGATAAACTTTTAGAAGACGAAATATAATTAACAAGAAAAATGAAAAAAATCTTAATCTTATTTGTAATCACAGTTTCTGTTAACGCTTTGGCTCAAAACAAGGCGAACACCTTATTGAATGAAGTTTCAGAGAAGGTAAAAAGTTATGATAATATTTCATTAGACTTTAAATACACTTTGGAAAATACTTCAGAAAACATAAAACAAGAAACCAAAGGCGATGTTGTGATGCAAGGTGATAAATACAGATTAAATATTCTTGGTGTCACTCGTTTATTTGATGGACAGACACTATACGCTATAAGTGCTGAAGATGAAGAAGTTACCATATCATCAGATAATGATGATGAAAATGATGCCATTACTCCTAGTAAAATGTTGTCTTTTTATGAAGACGGATACTCTTATAGTTTAGATATAACACAAAACATAAACGGTAGAAAAATTCAATATGTAAAATTAACACCAATCGATTCTAATTCAGAAATAAAGAATCTTCTATTGGGGATCGACGCACAAACGAAACATATTTATAACTTAATTCAACTTGGTAAAAACGGCACAAAAACGACGCTTGTTGTTAATTCTTTTAAAACAAATGCCCCTTTATCAAAAACCTTATTTACCTTTGATGCCAATAAATACAAAGATTATTACATCAATAAATTAGATTAGGTTCACGTTTGAAAATACTAGACCGTTACATACTAACCACATACCTTAAAACTTTTCTCAGCGTGTTTGTTATACTCATGCTGATATTTGTTTTACAAACTATTTGGCTTTACATAAAAGAGTTGGCCGGTAAAGACTTAGATATCATGGTGATTATTAAGTTTTTGATGTACTTTATGCCTAAACTTATCCCTCTAGTTTTGCCACTTACCATCCTTCTAGCTTCTATTATGGTGTTTGGTAATTTTGCCGAAAATTATGAGTTTGCCGCCATGAAATCCACAGGTATTTCGTTGCAACGTGCCATGTCTGGTCTTAGTGTTTTTATTGTTGGCTTAGGTATTTTAACCTTTTTCTTTTCAAATAATATCATTCCATGGGCAGAACTTAATTCTTATAATTTAAGAAGAAACATCGCGAAAATTAAACCTGCTATGTTACTCGCAGAAGGACAATTTAACTCTGTCGGCACATACAATATTAAGTTCGCAGAGAAATATGGGGATCGTGATCAATTTCTAAAAGATGTAACCATTCATTTAAAAGGAAATGATGGTAGAACTAACGCCACAGTTATCAAATCTAAAACTGGAGAGCTTGCTAGTGATGAAGATTCTAATGTTTTAAAACTTATTTTAAGTGATGGTCATTACTATAGCGATTTCCTGCCTAAAGATAGAAAAGCTAGGAATAGAAAACCATTTGCAAAAAGTACTTTCGAAACAAAAATCATAAATATTGATTTATCAAAAATTAATAATGTTGATTTTGACGAGCAGTCTCAAACTAATAAATACAATATGTTGGACATTGGTGGTTTGAACAAGACCATTGATTCACTAGTTATTAAATATAATAACGAACATGAAACCTTTTCTAAAACTTTACAATTAAGATCTGGTCTTGACAAGAAGCAATTAGCATACAAAACAGCTACTGACTCTAGCTATACAGGACCCGTTTTGGAACTTTTTAACACAAAAAGGAGCATTGAAATGGTTGATTTAACCCTTAAATCGATGACTAGCTCAAAACAACTTATTGTCTCCAAAGACAATACGATGAAAAACTCAAGGGCATGGCTTAACAGACATGTTATTTCACTACATGAGAAATTTGCTTTAGGTTTTGCTTGTGTTATATTGTTTTTTGTTGGCGCTCCGCTAGGTGCTTTAATTCGCAAAGGTGGTTTAGGTTTACCTATGGTAATCGCCATTCTTCTGTTTCTAACCTATCATTTCATTGGAATTTTCGCAACAAATAGCGCAAAAAACGGAGGTTTTAACCCAATAATAGCGCCTTGGTTTTCAACTTTAGTCATGTTTCCTCTAGGGCTTTTCTTAACTAAAAGAGCTACTGCAGATAGAGGTTTATTTGAATTTGGAAATGTTTTAGAACCTTTAAAGAAGGCTTTAAAAATCAAAGAAAAAAATAGTATCGATTATAAATTTTTATTGGATCATGAAAATGATGAACTGCTAGATGTTATCAATAATTATGATACACTTGGTCATCAAGAAGACATAAGATATCACGCTATACAACTTCTAAATTCAAGAGGAGTACAAACTGATGAACTCAGAAATAATGGTGTACATATCAGTGAAACTTATGACACTTCCGAGGCTATAAAAAAGAACTATAATGAACATTCAAAATTTGCTATAGTTCTCTATACAATTAGTTTGATATTGTTAGTCTTATTCTTTGTTCTTAAAAATAATAAGTTACCATCTGTAGCAACCCCTTCAATACAACTAAGTTTTGTTGCATTAGTATTATTCATTATTTACTATCTCAAATCGATTATTAATATGTTTCAGTTTTATAATCATATCAACAAAAACCATAAAAAACCCAATATATTACGTTTAATAATTGGGCTTCCTTTTTATTTCATTAGTCATCTATTTTTGAATGAGAAAATGAAAGGCGACTTAAAAGTAAATTGTTTAGAATCTTTAAAATAAGCCATATCTTTGTACTATGATGGCGCATACTATGACACAAAAAGTAAAACAAGAGTTTAAGCTTAATACGATACACGAAGCTATTGACGACATTAGAAACGGAAAAATCATTATTGTCGTTGATGATGAAAACCGTGAAAATGAAGGTGATTTTTTAGCTGCTGCCGATAAGGTAACTCCAGAAATGATAAACTTTATGGCAACTCATGGTAGAGGGCTTATTTGTGCACCATTAACTGAGAATAGATGTAAAGAATTAGAACTAAACATGATGGTTCGTAATAACACTGACCCTTTGGAAACGGCCTTTACTGTGTCGGTAGATTTAAGAGGAAACGGTGTTACCACAGGTATTTCAGCAAGCGATAGAGCGAAAACAGTACAAGCTTTAATCAATAACGACACAAAACCCTTCGATTTAGCAAGACCTGGTCATATTTTTCCATTAGTTGCAAAAGAGGGTGGTGTTTTACGACGCACGGGACATACCGAGGCTGCTATTGATTTTGCAAGATTAGCTGGATTACAACCTGCCGGAGTGATTGTAGAAATCATGAATGAAGATGGAACTATGGCGCGTTTACCTCAGCTTTTTAAAGTAGCAAAAAAGCTTGATTTAAAAATTGTATCCATAGAAGATTTAGTAGCATATAGAATGCAACACGATTCTTTAATTGAGAAAAAAGAAGATTTTCAAATCGAAACACGCTTTGGAAGTTTTAGATTAAGAGCCTACAAGCAAACTACAAATAAACAAGTGCATATTGCTTTAACTAAAGGCCAATGGAAAGATGATGAAGAGGTCCTTACAAGAATTAATTCTACGTTATTTAATAATGACGTTTTAGGTACACTTACCAATAATGCAGATAAGCAATTGGACGATATGTTTAAAGTAATAGATGACGCTGGTAAAGGTGCTATATTATTTATCAATCAAGAATCGCAATCTATGAACATTTTGAGTAGACTGTCTTTTTTAAAGGAACATCAAACATCTAATAAAGTAGCCAGAGCACCTAGAATTAATATGGATAATAGAGATTTTGGTATTGGAGCCCAAATTCTACATGATTTAAATATTCATAAACTCAAATTGATTTCAAACACAGAACAAACTAAGCGTGTTGGATTAATTGGTTACGGTTTAGAAATTGTTGAGTACGTTAAATATTAAATTCAGAACATCTATAAATTAAAAAAACTCAGAATATAATTAAATTCTGAGTTTTTTTGTTCGATTTAAGATATGCAGCATTATTTGACTATTATCTTCTTTACTGTTCTAAAATCATCAGAATATATATTTAACAAATACATTCCAGGTTTTAGGTTATTTAACTTTATTGATTTAGTAGAATTTGTTTCTTTTAGAATGGACTTCCCTAAAAAATCATAAAGTTCTAACTTATCAATATTTAAATCAGTCTGTATATTAATTTCTGAGCTCGCAGGATTAGGATACACTTTAAATGAATTTGCTAGTAAATCTTTGGTGTTTAAGGTATTATTTTGATAGATTCTTACATAATCAATAACCATAGGGCTTTGTGTAAATCCTGAATCTATAGTGCCTGCAATACCACCCATAGCAATGTTTAACAAAATGTATTGGTCTTTTGAAAATGGCCATGTACTAGAATTTTTAGTTGATGGGTTATAAGTATAAAACGCTATACCATCTACTAAAAACGTAATTTGATTAGGAGACCAATTAACAGAATATACATGCCAATTTACTGCAACATCACTAATTTGCTGAGAGCGATAATTCACAGTAGCTCCTGAGCTTGAAGGCGTATGCAAAGCGCTTGATGTATGGTTTACTGCCCCTAAACCATGCTCCATAATATCAATCTCTCCACATGCTGGCCAACCTGTTGTACCAAAACCTTGAGTCTGCCAATATGCTCCACTTTCACTAATGTTTTTTCCTAAAGTCCAAATAGCAGGCCAAGTCCCATTCCCACTTGGTAATTTTGCTTTAACATCTACTCTTCCATAAGTAAATGCAAATTTAGAGTTTAACCTTGCAGAAGTATATTGCTTCGTACGTCCTTGATCTGTAAAGGGTTCCTTTATGGCAACAATATTTAAAAATCCGTTATCTACAAAAGAGTTTTCTATTCGGTTAGTATAATGTTGTTCTTCTCCATTAAACCAGCTACCGCCTGCTGGTAATTGCGTTTGGTGAAACCAATTGGTTGAATTAATAGCTCCATTTGTATCAAACTCATCTGCCCAAACTAAATCGGTATAAACGACATCAAGTTCATTAGGATCTGTAGGTATAGAACCATCGTCAATGTCGTCAATTAAAAAAGTACCAGGAGTGGTACTTCCATCATCTATTCTAATAGCTATCCTATTATATTTACCGATACCACCAATAGTTGAAAAATCGTAAGTTAATTCAGTCCAACTATTCCGAGAGGACACAGTTGCTCCTAATTCAATATTTGGATTTCCTCCATTCTCTAACTTTAATATTATTGTATGCGAATTAGGATCAAACGCGTAAAACATTAATGTTATGGTATTTTCGACATCTAAGTCAATAGGTCTTGTTAAATCTATGTAATGCCCTTGTTCTGAAGGAGAATTTGAACGATTAAACTGTCCTACATTATTATTTGAGTCTGATGGGGATGGGACAGTTGCAAATGTACTTCCACCCCAAAAACTAAAATTATCTGAACCATCAGAAAAATCTATTGGCATTTGTTGAGAAAACGATAATTGAAAAACTAATAAAAATGCAGTAAGGGGTATGGTAAATTTGTTATTCATAAAATGTAAGTTATATTATTTAACAAATATACTTTTTAATCATCCTTAATGATGAAATACAAACCTATACAAAACCTATACATTTTTATCTTTTAGACGGTTTCTCTAATTATTTGGCTCATTTTATTGGCTCTTTCACGAACTTCATCCTCTGTCCAAGAGAGTTTTATTAAACAAGATATATTTCTGGCGATGTAATGATCTGATTCTGAATAGTCTCTAGTTTTAAGATCTTCTAAACCTTTTTTCACTTCTGTGGAAATTGGATATAATGATTTTAATTCTTTTAAATGA
>NZ_CAJQQI010000168.1 GCF_905480415.1 uncultured Algibacter sp.
TTATTTAAAAAAAGTTTTTATGTAAGTGAACAATTAGATTGTGATTTAACATATAGAAAACTTATAAATGATTTTAATTACCCGGATTATGATAATATTCTTAGGGCTTTTACAAGATTTACTTTTGATTTACATGAAAAAGGCATTCAGTTTTTAGATCATTCTCCAGGAAACACGTTGATTAAAAAACTTGGTGATACGTATGATTTTTATTTGGTAGATTTAAACCGAATGAATTTTAGAGTTTTAGATTTTGAGACTCGAATTAAAAACTTTGCAAGGTTAAGTAAGCATAAATTCATGGTGGAGATTATGAGTGATGAATATGCAAAATGTATTGACGAAGAATATGATAAAATTTTTGATTTAATGTGGCAAGAAACCCAAAATTTTCGTGAAAAACTTGATCGAAAAAAAGAGTTAAAAAAGAAGTTTAAATTTTAACTTCTCAGCCATAATTCTTTAAGCTTTTTATATCTATAGTTAACGCCATAAGCACTTAGATAGCAAATTATAAAGCCTTCTTTTCCGTCTAAAAAACCAAGTCTAAAAAAGTAATTCGTAATAAATTTATAAAAAGGCCTAATGTAAAAATGGAACAGGTTTGGTTTTTTTTCTTTTCTGAATAATTCTTGTGCCTTAAGACGCGCGTAATGCTCCATTTTCGATTTATAATGTGCTGAATTATCAAAACAATAATGTAACATATAATTTTTTAGGACTTTACTTTTACCTCTTATTATTGGTGCTTCATGTACAATTTTATCTTCAATATATTTTACTTTTCCTTTTTGAAATAATCGATAAGTTGTGTCTGTTTGGAAACCACTAAAACGAATCCTCTTTTGTTTGAAAAAATACAGTCTTTTAAACATAAATCCTGCAGTTCCATCGGGTAAATTTACTTCTTTAAGAATTTCGGTTTTTAGTTTTTCCGGGATACGCTCATCGGCATCAATAAATAAAATCCAATCGTTTTCAGCTTGTTTTATAGCAAAATTCCGTTGATCTGCGAAGTTTTCAAAATTACGCTGAATAGTTTTCACATGTTTCATTGCATTTAACTTCTCAAAAGTACCGTCACTACTAAAAGAATCTATTACAATGATTTCATCAGTAAAACTTATATTCTCAATAACTTGGTCAATATGGTTTACCTCATTATAAGTAATTAATAGCGCTGATATTTTTTTAGTTTTATTCAAAATAGAATAACATTAGTTTTAAGAGTTTCTTGTAAAAAAAATTAAGTCTTGTGATTGCTGCTTATTTATAAGCATGAATAATTGTAAAAGCTTTATTGTAACTTTTTAATGTAAAATACCCCAAACGTTTTCTAATTTTATACTTTCTAATCAAATTTAATGGTTTAGACTTTAAATGGCTCTTGTCTTTGTGCAAATATGAAATTGATGCATCTATAACCCGCGTACTTGATTTTCCATCAAAATAGGGATGTAGTTCTTGAATAAAAGGGTCAATTTTTTCTAGTAAGTCTTTTGGGTAACTTAATGCATGATTAAACATGTCTTCTAAATCATTGGCTTGGGTTACGTGTAATAAATAATTATGATTAAATGTATGATTAAATGTAACCACAGGTTTTTTCTGTAATAAAAATTCTTGAATAGCTGAAGTAGTATCTGCAAATAAAATATCTGATTCTTTAAATAAAGGAATCAAATCTGTAGTGTTATGAAATTTAAAATTTTCACCATTTAAGGTTTTCCATTTTTCTGTAAGATCTTTAGGTAGTTTTGGGTGTAATACCATAATGAAATTAAATAAACCATTTTTTGATAATCGTTTTATTTCATTAAAAACCTCATCATTATAAGCTAAACTTAAACGCTCTGTGAAAGTTGAGGCTATCATGATAGTTTTAGTATTCTCTTTTATTTTTATAGGAAATAAAGGATCTACTTTAGGCCACCCTGTTTCAATAACTTCAAAATATGGGCGAGTGTATTTTTTTCTTTTAAAACCTTCAGTGCTAGAAGGACCTTGAGTACAATACAAATCGAAAAAGCCTCTAATTCTAAAATGAGCAAATTTGTTATTTGTTTCAGGTCTTTTTTGAGCGAAAAACCCATGAAATATTTGAACTTTTAATCCGGTAATAAAATCTGGAACATCATCTGTAGCTGCCAAAACAATATGCGGTTTGAAATCAATGACATCTTTAATAGTATCTAATCTATTAGTTTTATCTTCAATAGTTTTTTTGCCGTCTTCTATATCTGCAAACCACTTGATTTCGTAACCGCGACCCAAAATTTCTTTTTCTAATGGCAGTCCAATAGGAATAGCATAGCTATATGATATGTAAATTAAAAACTTGTATTCCATACAACTTAGTTGTTTGACAAAAGGAGTTATGCATTTATATAAAAATTAGTTTCACTTTTTAAAGTCTGTACGATTCTCTAACCATTCTAGTAAATATTCTAAAATTTTTGGAGGACACAAATCTAAACTTTGCATCCCTAAAAACAACTTCCCTTTAGCTTTTGTATTCAACTTATATTTATACCAAATCAAAGGTTTCTTATAAGACCTGAAATATAACAATTGTAAATCATTTTTTAAAATACATGTTTTATTCTTTATTTCAATATGATTTGCTAAACCTTGTGGCGTAAATTGACTTTCATTTCTGAATTTATGCTTAATATTATTTATAAAAATTTCCTGACTGGCTTCAAAGTACTTTTTGAAAGTAGATTTTCTTAATGGGTGTGGTGTGTGCTTGAAATTATAATAACTATTAAAACCAGCAAGTTTAGCTGCGTTTTGTTGTATAGATTTATGACCTTTCTTTATTTTTTTAAATTTTTTGTAAAATATATCTTTATCAAATTTCAACCATTTTCCTCGTAAAACTGGGAGGCCTTCTTTGAAAAAATCAGTTGGTGTTGTTTTGTTTATTAGAAAAAAATCATCGTTTAAATAAATAAAGTGTTCAGCTAAATCGGGTATTCTATGCAAACAAGTTTCAATAGGTCTGCAATTAAAAGTTGGTAAATACGCTTCATACCCTTTAAAAATAGTCTTATGATCTATAATTGAAACTTTATTGTAAACTTCTAACGTGTCTTTTTTTAATAAGAAAGCAGGAGTTTGCTCATCAGTTATAATATATATGTTTCTTATATATGAAGCATATTTTAAAAGGGAATCTATAGTAAATTTAATTTCGTTTACTTGGTCAAATCTAGTTCTGAACTTTTTTGAATTGACATTAACAGTTTTATTTATGTAAGGTAGAATCTTTTCTTGATGCTTTTCATCATCGCCATCAACCCATAAAATTACAGCGTCAATAGGATGTTGCATATCATTATTTTTTGTCATTATCTTTTGCATCGAATAGAAAATATAAGCCTTAATTTTAGATGATTAGTCTATTTTGGTAATAACTTTTTGTCCACTTTCTAGTTTAGGAAGATTGATGTAATCTCCAATAATTTTATTGTATTCGTCAGGAATAAAATCTTTTCTTCCATCTGATGGGTAAAAAGTCATTTCTCCAAAAATAGTTTTACCTTCTATAGAGTAAAAGTCAACACGTACAAAAGGAAAATTAGCTGATAAAATTTCTGATAATTTTATCATCTCTTCCAGATTACTTGGTTTTTCAATATCCGATGAAATCGTTTTTTCAGGCTTAGTATATCTAAACGGTAATAGTTTAAAGTCAAAATCATAAAATGCTCTCTTATGGTTTTGTTCTCTATCTAAATGGACTTCTAAAAATTTAGCTTCACCACTGAAGCAATAAAATTTATAATCAATAAGCGAAATTCCACCTTCATCTTTTAAAAGCTTTTCAGCAATTAATCTAGGCTGAACATCTTTATATGCCCATTCTTGTCCAGTGCGGTAATATTGGCTTTTTCCAAGCCATTTTTTGAATAGTTTTGCTGTTTTTGTTTTATTGAGTTTCTCTTTATCTCTTACGATTAAGTTATAACTACTTGCGTGAGTTGCTTTAATTATAAATTGATTTGGTAGTTTTTTATAGTCTAAATCATCAGCACTATCGAAAACACCAAAAATCTCATTTAGATATTGCGGTCCAATTTTATCTTCAACATAAGCTCTTACGGCATATTTGTCTACTAATTGGGTTAATATTTTGGGGTGATAAAAAACTTTATACCATTGGATTTTTTCATTAAATTCTTTAGGATCATTTAAATTTAATTTTTTTCCAGTATGATGTTCATAAAGAAAATGAGCGTAAGTTTTTGGAGGTAAAAATTTTATTTTTCGCAACATTTTTACGCTGAACTTACGTATAACTTTTAGCATTAGACAAATAATTTTAGCAAATATAATATAAAACTACCACGCCTTTTTTAAAGATTGATTTTAATGGGTACTGTCTTAAAAAAAATAAGGACAACTTTTAAAAGTTGTCCTTGATTTTAATGTTTTTTTTAAGTTTAAATTTAAACCGCCACACTATGCTCTCTTAAAGCATCATTTAAAGATGTTTTTTTATTAGTACTCTCTTTACGTTTTCCAATAATTAGTGCGCATGGTACATTATAGCTTCCAGAAGGAAACTCTTTTGCATAACTACCAGGAATAACTACAGAACGTGCAGGGACAATGCCTCTATATTCAACAGGTTCATCACCAGTAACATCAATTATTTTTGTACTCATTGTTAAAATTACTCCAGCTCCTAAAACAGCTTCAGTTTCAACGCGTACCCCTTCAACAACTATACAACGACTACCAATAAAGGCATTATCTTCAATAATTACTGGAGCCGCTTGTAAAGGTTCTAAAACACCACCAATACCAACACCACCAGATAAATGCACATTTTTACCAATTTGTGCACAACTTCCAACTGTAGCCCATGTATCAACCATAGTGCCTTCATCAACATAAGCTCCAATATTTACATAACTAGGCATTAAAATAGTACCTGCAGAAATATAAGCACCATGTCTAGCAACTGCGTGAGGTACAACACGAATTCCTTTTTTAGCATATCCTGTTTTTAAAGGAATTTTATCATGAAATTCTAAAGGACCACATTCAATAGTTTCCATTTTCTGAATTGGGAAATATAAAACAACTGCTTTTTTTATCCATTCGTTAACCTGCCAATCACCAGCAACAGGTTCAGCGACTCTTAATTCGCCTTTGTCTAATAGTTCTATTACACTTCTAATTGCTGCAGTTGTAATTTCTTCTTTTAAAAGATCTCTATTATCCCAGGCTTTCTCTATGATTTGTTGTAGTTCAGTCATTGCTATTATATATTTTGTCAAATATAATGGCTATCATTTAAAAAGGCATTGAAATAGACATAATAATAAGTGGATTTCTATAAGAAATATTCAATTTATTAGAAGTTTTTAAAGGATAGAAATGTGCCTTTTATCTTTTTGTCTTATTCAGTTTGGGATGAAGTGTATAGAAAAGTGTATTTGGGCGATAAAAAAAGCTTTTAAACTATTCGTCGATAGAAGTAAGTAGCTTCTCTAGTTATCGAATATACAGGGTTTTACAACTAATTTTTTGTGGTATACCTATCGTCTGTGTATATATTTGAACAATCAAACAATGATAATCGAATGAAAACAAATTTTTACATATTATTAGCTTTATTACTTTCTTTCTCTATCGGGAATGCTCAAAGCACATCTGCAGTTGTAGATATTGAAACTAATAAAACTGTTTCTGTTTCAATTGAGGATGAAATAGCTAATGTAGTTGCAGAGGTTAATACTAGTAAAGAAAATGATTCATTGTTAATTGATACTTCTAAAGTAAATGAAACTATAGCTCGTAGTTCAAGTGATATTAGAATTTATTTAAACCGTAAAAGAAAAGTTAGTAATATCAATTTAGTATTTGAAGGAATAAATAAAGCGGCAAGAGTTTAAAAAATAATGTACAAGTATTAATATTTAAGGTTAATTATTTAGAAAGGCTGTCCGAAAGGATGGTCTTTCTTGTTTTAATATTATATTTTTGTAAAAAGATAATATGGCAAGAATTTTGGCGATTGATTTTGGTACTAAAAGAACAGGTATTGCTGTAACTGATGAATTGCAAATTATAGCCTCAGGATTAACGACGGTTGATACCAAACAGTTGCTTCAATTTTTAAAAGATTACATAGTTAATGAGGCTGTTGAGCTATTTTTAGTTGGTGAGCCTAAACAAATGGATAATTCAGCTTCTGAAAGTGAAGTGTATATCTTACCTTTTATATCTAAGTTAGAAAAAGCATTTCCAAATATTCCGATAAAACGTGTTGATGAGCGCTTTACATCAAAAATGGCATTCCAAACCATGATTGATAGTGGTTTAAAAAAGAATCAAAGAAAAAATAAAGCACTAATAGATGAAATTAGTGCAACACTTATTTTGCAAAGCTATTTATATTCAAAATAATTAAATATCTAAAGGAATAAATTTTTGTTAAATACAATACATAAAGTATAAGAATTGTATTTTTGCAGATATTAATATTATGCAGAATGATTTTACCTATAATAGCCTACGGAGACCCAGTTTTAAAGAAGAAAGGTAAAGAGATTACCAAAGATTATCCTAATTTCGATACACTTTTAGAAAACATGTTCGAGACCATGTATAATGCCTCTGGCGTTGGTCTTGCTGCACCTCAAATTGGTTTGCCTATTCGTTTATTTTTGGTCGATACCACACCTTTTGCCGAAGATGACGTTTTAACCAAAGAAGAACAAGACACTTTAAACGGTTTTAAACGTGTTTTTATTAATGCTAAAATTGTTGAAGAAGAAGGCGATGATTGGGCTTTTAACGAAGGATGCCTGAGTATTCCTGATGTAAGGGAAGATGTGTTTAGGAAACCAAACATTACAGTTGAGTATCTTGATGAAAACTTCAAATCTCATAAAGAATCTTTTGATGGTTTGATTGCAAGAGTTGTTCAGCATGAATACGATCATATTGAAGGCGTTTTATTCACAGATAAACTATCAAGTTTAAAAAAGCGTTTAATAAAAGGGAGGCTTACTAGCATATCTAAAGGTAAAATAGATGTAGACTATAGAATGCGTTTTCCTAACCAAAAAAAGAGACGATAATACTTGCAATACAATAAGAAACATTTGATATTTGCGCTTTTCAAAAATTAATTTATGAGTTTAGATAAAGTTATTTCAATTGCAGGAAAACCAGGGTTATATAAATTAATAACTCAAACACGAGGAGGTTTTGTTGCGGAGTCATTAG
The DNA here is from genome assembly GCF_905480415.1 of uncultured Algibacter sp. Classification (GTDB taxonomy): domain Bacteria; phylum Bacteroidota; class Bacteroidia; order Flavobacteriales; family Flavobacteriaceae; genus Algibacter_B. The sequence goes on from NZ_CAJQQI010000168.1 coordinate 7,249, forward strand.
TAGATAATAGGCGTATATCTGTCAGCGTACAAAATAATGTAAGTGTTCTAAGTGAAATTGCCATATATACATTAACTGAAGAAGTGCCTTTACGCCAAGTTTTTAAGAATATCAAAAAGAAAGAAAACGGTGAGGCAACTCCGGTTAAACCCAAAGACAGTAAAGATAAGTTAGAAGAATATTTCTTTAATGTTTTACCAGATTATGATGAAGACAGAGTTTATGCCAGTGATATTAAAAAAGTGATTCAATGGTATAATTTATTACAACAGCATAACATGTTAGACATTTTATCAGATGATGAAGATGAAAAAGTGTCTGATGAAGAAGAATAAATTTTTCTGAATATATAAAGCTAAACCTCCCGTCTGTGGAGGTTTTTTTATGCTCTTTTGGGAATTATTAACTTTTGTTTATACTTTTAAACATCTATCAAAAGATTAAAAATAATGAAATCACTTTAGTTTTGACGATTTCGATCTTTTCAAGATGCTCTTTCTCCATAAATTTAAAGCATTAAAGCGAGGCATGATTTTAATGTCCGCAAAAAGAAAAACTATAATTATTTTGTTAGATTTAATTTGTAGTTTCGACTGAGGAACTGTGCTTTTTAATACTATAATCATGAAATCTTCTAGCAGTAAAATAAAGAACATAATTTTTTTTATAATAATAGGTGCATTACTTATACCTCAAACACGACAACCAATACAGGTTTTATTGCATAAGAGTTTAGCAATTTTTAGTCCTTCTAAAATCGATGAATCAAAACAGACTATTATTGAAGATTATAATTGGAGTTTAATGGCTGAGGATAGC
>NZ_CAJQQI010000169.1 GCF_905480415.1 uncultured Algibacter sp.
AATTAATATCATAATAATCATTGATATTATCTAAACCTAGGACCTGACAAGAACTTCGACACAGTTTCTTTATCAAATGAAACCCTATAAAACCAGCAGCTCCAGTAACAAGTATTTTCATTTAAAATATTTTAAGGGCACTCCCCATTTTAATTCTCTCCAACTGAGCTTTTCGGCGGCCTTGCAAAAATAATATAATTGTTTTCTTTAACAAGATTTATATTATAAAATAGGTTGTTTTCTATTATTACCTATTCAGCAAAATCATAAGCAAATAATAAGCCTCTATTTTTAAGAGATTTAATCATATAAAAATTATTGAAATGTTCCTTGTAGTATTACTTTTTTTAAACTCTCTCTCCAAAACGGAATATCAATTTTAAACACATCGATTATTTTTTTTTTATCTAAAACACTATATTTTGGTCGCTTAGCAGGTGTTAAATATTCTATACTAGGAATGGGGTTTACTTTTATTTTATTTTTAGCTAGCTTAAAAATTTCCTTAGCAAATTCAAACCAACTTGCAACACCTTCATTACTATAATGGTAAATACCGTATTTTTCTGTTTTTGTATTTATTATCTGAATAATAATTTCTGCTAAATCGCCAGCATAAGTTGGCGTTCCAATTTGATCACTCACTACACTAATTCCATCTCGTGTTTCGGCTAATCGTAACATTGTTTTCATAAAATTATTACCATATTCAGAATACAACCACGAGGTTCTTATAATGAAATGTTCTTTTAAAGCTTGTTGTATTTCTACCTCACCTTGTAATTTAGAAGCTCCATATACACTAATAGGATTGGCTGCATCTGTTTCTGTATAAGGTTCGTTTTTTTCTCCATCAAACACAAAATCGGTTGAAACATGAATTAAAATAGCGTCATGGTCATTACAGACTTGTGCTAAATTTTTTGCTCCTGTTGCATTTATTTCAAAGGCTTTTTCTGCTTCCGTTTCGGCTTTATCAACTGCTGTATACGCTGCACAATTAATACAATAGTTTATTTGGGGATTAGATTTAAAAAATGTTTGTATTTGATTCAATTCACAGATGTCTAACTCTAGATGGTCTGTATAAATTATATTTAAATCGTCATACTCTTTTTCAACATCCTTTATACAACTGGCTAATTGTCCGTTACCTCCAGTAACTAAAATAGTTGTCATAAAACAACTTCTTTTAAAGTTGGAAGTTCTAAATCCTTTTCGGAAATTATAAATTCTTTTTCATCTAACTTCCAATCAATGTTTAAATCTTTATCATTATAAATAACACCGCCTTCGGATGCTTTATTATAAAAATTATCACATTTATATGAAAAAATAGCAGTGTCACTCAATACCAAAAACCCATGAGCAAAGCCCCTTGGGATAAACAATTGTGTTTTATTATCTTCTGATAATTCTATGCTCATGTGCTTGGAAAAGGTAGGAGAATCAGCTCTGAGATCAACAACGACATCTAATATTTTTCCTTTTATAACTCTCACTAATTTTGCTTGCGCATAATCTCCTTTTTGATAATGTAACCCTCTTAAAACGCCCTTTGAAGAATAAGACTCATTATCCTGAACAAAATTTATATCCCTGTTTAAGCCTTCCTTAAAAACAGCTTGGTTAAAACTTTCCAAAAAATACCCTCTTTTATCTTGAATGACTTTGGGCTTAATAATGAAACATCCTTCTAAATTAGTTTCTTTTACAATCATTATTTAGTTTTAAGTAATCCTAATAAATTTTTACCATATCCGCTTTTAAGCAGAGGTTCTGCTAAAGCTTTAAATTGATTCTCACTTATGTAACCCATTTCGAAAGCAGCGGCTTCTATAGCCCCAATCTTTAAACCCTGTCGTTCTTCTATCACCTCTACAAATTGAGAGGCTTGCATAAGCGATTGAAAGGTTCCTGTATCTAGCCAAGCTGTTCCTCTGTCCAGTATACTTACGCTAAGTTTTCCTTGGTCTAAATAAATCCTATTTAAATCAGTAATCTCAAGCTCTCCTCTATGGCTTGGTTTAATGTTTTTAGCTATATCGACAACCGTATTATCATAAAAATAAATTCCGGGTACCGCATAGTTTGATTTAGGGTGTTCTGGTTTTTCTTCGATAGAAATCGCTTTCCCTTCTTCATTAAATTCTACAACGCCATAACGTTCTGGATCATGCACACGATACGCATAAATAACTCCCCCTTTAGGGTTATTATTTGCCTGCAAAAGTTTAGCTAAACCTGTTCCGTAAAAGATGTTATCTCCTAATATTAAAGCAACTTTATCTTCTCCGATAAAATCTTCCCCAATAATAAAGGCCTCTGCCAATCCATTTGGCGACTCTTGAACTGCATATTCAAACTTACAACCATATTTTTCACCATCTCCCAACAAATCTTTAAATAAAGGCAAGTCTTTGGGTGTAGAAATAATTAATATTTCATGTATTCCGGCATACATCAAAGTCGAAATAGGGTAATATATCATGGGTTTGTCATAAATAGGCATGAGTTGCTTACTTACTGTTAGTGTTAAAGGGTGTAGCCGTGTTCCTGAACCTCCTGCTAAAACTATTCCTTTCATAATTATTCCTTAACGTTAATTATATTGTTTTTTATAATAAGATTGATATGCGCCACTAGTAACACTATTTAACCAATCTTCATTGCTTAAATACCAATCTATTGTTTTTT
>NZ_CAJQQI010000170.1 GCF_905480415.1 uncultured Algibacter sp.
AATGTGCATATTCACGTACCGGAAGGCGCCACACCTAAAGATGGACCAAGTGCAGGTGTTACCATGTTAACATCATTAGTGTCACTTTTTACTCAGAAAAAGGTAAAGAAAAGTTTAGCTATGACAGGCGAAATCACATTGCGTGGAAAAGTACTTCCAGTAGGAGGGATAAAAGAAAAGATTTTGGCGGCTAAGCGTGCTAGAATTAAAGAGATTTTATTGTGTGAAGATAACAGGAGAGATATTGAAGAAATAAAACCTGAATACTTAAAAGGGTTAACATTTCATTATGTTACAGATATGAGTGATGTAATAAGATTTGCAATAACAGATCAGAAAGTTAAAAACGCAAAAAAAATATAATTACCATCAAGAAAAAACCTCGATTAATTTCGAGGTTTTTTCTTGATGTAAAATAAAAGATACATGCTATCGTTTTAAGATAGATTTACTTAATTTGTATCGTAAATATGTTAAGAAAAATTATCACACTTTTTTGTTTAACTATAGCTTCTTTTTCTATGGCTCAGGTTGGAGGGGAAACAACATACCAATTTCTTAATTTGGTATCTTCACCAAGACAGGCAGCTTTGGGGGGTAAAGTGTTAACAAATGTAGATTATGATGTAACACAGGGTATGTTTAATCCAGCAACTATTAATGTAGAAATGGATAATCAATTAGCACTGAATTACACCAGTTATTTAGGAGGTATTGGTTACGGAACAGCATCATATGCTTACACAGTTGATAGACGTACACAAACATTCCATGCTGGTATTACCTATGTAAATTACGGTTCTTTTGATGGATATGATGAAGCTGGAAATTCTACAGGATCATTTACAGGAAACGAAGCAGCACTCTCATTTGGTTATGCAACACAAATAGATTATTCTGATTTTTATTTTGGTGCTAGTGCTAAATTAATTACATCAAAACTAGAACAGTATAACTCACTTGGAGCTGCACTAGATGTAGGGCTTATTTATATTAATAACTACTTAGACTTTAATGCTGCACTAGTAATAAGGAATTTAGGTTCTCAAATAACTACTTATGCGGGTCGGAATGAGCGTTTGCCATTTGAAGTTGCTTTTGGAATGTCTCAGCGTTTGGAGAATGTTCCAATACGTTGGCACGTAACACTAGAAAACCTACAAGAGTGGCCAATTTCAAGACCAAACCCAGCACGAACAACTAGCGATTTATCTGGTAACCAATCTTCAGATAAAATTGGTTTTATAGGTCAAGTAATCAGGCATACCATTGTTGGAGCAGAAATATTTCCTGAAGGTGGCTTTAATATTCGTTTGGGCTATAATTTTAGGAGAGGAGAGGACTTAAGAATCGTAGATCAACGAAATTTCTCTGGATTATCAGCTGGTATTTCTATAAAAATGAACAAAATGCGTTTTAGTTATACTCATGCAAAATATACAAGTGCGGCAAATTCAAACTTCTTCGGCTTGCAAATAGATTTGCAATAAATACCTATTTTTGTTTCACATAAATTAAATTCATGAATAAAATTACCATTGCTATAGATGGGTTTTCATCAACAGGAAAGAGTACTGTTGCTAAACAACTGGCAAAAAAATTAAATTACGTATATGTTGACAGTGGAGCAATGTATAGGGCGGTAACGTTTTATGCGATGCAAAACGGGCTTATAAGCGATAATGATTTTAATTCTGAAGCTTTAATTTATCAATTATCAAATATTAATATCAGTTTTAAGTATAATAAAGCTTTAGGCTTCGCTGAAGTTTATTTAAATGACATAAATATTGAAAAGCAAATTAGAACACTTGAAGTTTCTAGTTTTGTCAGTCAAGTAGCAGCAATATCAGAGGTTCGTTTAAAGTTAGTAGAGCAACAAAAAAAAATGGGACGAGATAAGGGTGTAATTATGGATGGCAGAGATATTGGAACTGTTGTTTTTCCAGCTGCTGAACTCAAATTATTTATGATAGCTTCCGCTCAAACAAGAGCAGAACGCCGTTTTCAAGAACTTATAGAACGTGGTGATAAGGTTGAATACAAAGAGGTGTTAAATAATGTTCAAGAGCGTGATTATTTAGATTCTAATAGAGAAGATTCGCCTTTGGTAAAAGCAGAAGATGCTATTGAAATTGATAATTCTAATATGACTTTAGATGAGCAATTCAATAAAATTTTGCAATTAGTTAAAATGACTATAGAAGATTGCGAGTAATTCCCGGTCTTAGCCCGAATTGAATAGATTTTTTTAGAGTTAGAAAGAACAAAAAAAGCGAACCTTTAAATTAATTAAGGATTCGCTTTTCAATTTTTATACTATTGTATTCCTATAATTTAGGGATAATCAATTCTTGATCTGGGTGAATGACATCAGGATTTTTTAAGATATCAGAATTAGCCTTAAAAATATCTTGATATTTTGAAGCTTTTCCATAATAATGCTTAGCAATTTTACCTAAAGTTTCACCGCTTTTCACAGTATGTCTAGCATAAACACTGTCGTCAGCAACTGAAATGTTTGCCATAATATCTGATGGGTTATCGCCACCTATTTCTTTTATTTTATCCCAAAGAACATCCTTATCATAAAGCGTGTTAGCGGTTCCTTTAATTTTAAGAACACCATTTTCTTCTGTTACATTTCCATTTTGAATATTTAATGCTTCGCCTAAGCTTAACACGTCTTGATACTTTGCTTTAACCATGATTTTATAAGTTTTTATTGTAAAATTTGTAATCAACAATATACTCAAATATTCGAATAGTTTAATTAGATATTAGTTAATATATTGTTTCTAAATATTAGACCCAATCTTTTGTAAAAGTCACAACTATTTTATTTTCTCATTTTTAGGTAATTATATCAATATTATGTATTTTTGCACTCCTTTTAGCAAATCGTCGGATAGATAAAGGGGATGAAACTGAAAATAATATAACACTTCTGTGTGGTACTTGCATAAATCTTCCGAAACATACAGAATACAAATTTTAATGCCTTCGTGTTTTCATAAAGACTGAAACCTCTAAGCATTATTTAAATAGTTTAAATGGCTGAAAAAGCAAAACAAACTGAAGTTGAAGCAACAGAAGCTCCAACAGTAGAAGCTCCAGTAGTATCTGAAGCTCAAGCAAATCCTGAAAAATTCTTAAAAGACTTTAACTGGCACAATTACCAAGAAGGTATTGATGAGGTTGATGATCAACAATTAAAAGAATTTGAAAAATTAGTAGCAGCAAATTTCGTTGACACCTTAGATGATGAAGTAGTTGAAGGTACAGTAGTGCACATTTCCGATAGAGATGCGATTATTGACATCAATGCAAAATCAGAAGGTGTTATTTCTTTAAACGAATTTCGTTACAACCCAGATTTAAAAGTAGGAGACAAAGTAGAAGTATTAATTGATGTTCGTGAAGACGCAACAGGGCAATTAGTATTATCTCACAGAAAAGCTCGTGTAATTAAAGCATGGGATCGTGTAAACGATGCTCATGATACTGGCGAAATTGTAAATGGTTTTGTTAAGTGCAGAACTAAAGGTGGTATGATTGTAGATGTTTTCGGAATTGAAGCATTCTTACCAGGTTCTCAAATTGATGTTAAACCAATTAGAGATTACGACCAGTATGTAAATAAAACTATGGAATTTAAAGTTGTGAAAATCAACCACGAATTCAAAAACGTAGTAGTTTCTCATAAAGCACTTATTGAGGCTGATATTGAAGAACAAAAGAAAGAAATTATTGGTCAATTAGAAAAAGGTCAGGTATTAGAAGGTATTGTTAAAAATATTACTTCTTACGGTGTATTCATCGACCTTGGTGGTGTTGACGGATTAGTTCATATTACAGATTTATCTTGGTCTAGAATCAATCATCCAAACGAGATTGTTGAGTTAGATCAAAAACTTAATGTAGTAATCCTTGATTTTGATGAAAACAAATCAAGAATCCAATTAGGTCTTAAACAATTATCTAAACACCCATGGGAAGCTCTTGCAGAAGAAGTGAAAGTTGGGGATAAAGTAAAAGGTAAAGTAGTTGTAATCGCTGATTACGGTGCTTTTATTGAGGTTGCAGATGGCGTTGAAGGATTAATTCACGTTTCTGAAATGTCTTGGTCTACACATTTACGTTCTGCACAAGATTTTGTTTCTGTTGGAGATGAAGTAGATGCAGTTATTTTAACTTTAGATAGAGAAGATCGTAAAATGTCTCTTGGAATCAAGCAATTAACGCAAGACCCATGGACAGATATTACTACTAAATACCCATTAGCTTCTAAGCATACAGGTATTGTACGTAACTTTACAAACTTTGGTGTTTTTGTTGAATTGGAAGAAGGTATTGACGGTTTAATTTACATCTCTGATTTATCTTGGACTAAGAAAATTAAGCATCCATCTGAGTTTTGTGCTGTTGGTGATAAGCTAGATGTTGTGGTATTAGAATTAGATGTTGAAGGACGTAAATTAAGTTTAGGTCACAAACAAACTACTGTAAACCCTTGGGATAAATATGAAACTGAGTTTGCTTTAGAAACAGTTCATAAAGCATCTATTTTCGAAATAGTTGATAAAGGAGCTACTATTGAGTTTAACGAAGATATCGTTGCTTTTGTACCTTCCCGTCATCTTGAAAAAGAAGATGGAAAGAAACTTACTAAAGGTGAGGAAGCAGATTTCAAAATAATTGAATTTAATAAAGAGTTTAAAAGAGTGGTTGCATCGCATACTGCTATTTTTAAAGCTGAAGAAATGGCAAACGTAAAAGCTGCTGTTAAGAAAGCTGCTAGTGCTGCTGCTGAAGCTAAACCTACTTTAGGTGATGCTAATGATGCTTTACAAGCTCTTAAAGATAAAATGGACGGAAAAGTTACTAAAGCTAAGCCAAAAGCTAAGAAATAGTTAGATTCCTAAAATTATTTATTTATACTAAAGCCTTCAAGAAATTGAAGGCTTTTTTTATTAACATACTTGGGTAAACACAATAAAACAACTGTATAGTATAGCGTTGTTGTAAACTGTAGCGCAAGGGTTTACTTGGTTTGTTTGAGCTCGCCGACTTAGTAGGCAGCGAGTAATGAAAGCCCGACCCCCTAGGGTTACTCCTAAATAAAGATTAGCATTAATGGTTTTAACTTCTAAATTTTTGCATTATCTTTACCATCCAAATACGTTTGGAAAGTAATATGAGTCAAAAAGTTTTACTTAACGCTAAAGAGGTAAACATCATTCTTCATCGATTGGCTTGCCAACTTATTGAAAATCACAACGACTTTTCTAATACGGTTTTAATTGGTTTACAGCCCCGTGGTGTGTTTTTAGCAGATAGATTAGCTAAAATTCTAACCGAGGACTACAAGGTTAAAAACATAAAATTAGGCCATTTAGATATCACGTTTTATAGAGATGATTTTCGTCGTGGAGAAAAAACACTTCAAGCGAATACTACAAAAATTAACTTTATAGTAGAAGACAAAAATATTGTGTTTGTGGATGATGTATTATATACAGGGAGAAGTATTAGAGCTGCTTTAACAGCGATTCAGTCTTTTGGAAGGCCAAATGAAATTGAGCTTTTAACCTTGATCGACAGACGGTTTAGTCGGCATTTGCCAATACAACCAAATTATAGAGGGAGGCAAGTGGATGTTATAAATAATGAAAAAGTAAAAGTAAATTGGAAAGAGCATGATAATGAAGACTCGGTTTACTTAATTGAAAAATAATCATAAACAATGAGCGAATTAAGTGTCAATCACTTATTAGGAATTAAGTATCTTAACAAACAAGATATCCAACTTATTTTTGAAACTGCCGATCATTTTAAAGAAGTGATTAATAGACCTATCAAAAAGGTACCTTCGCTTAGAGATATTACCATTGCTAATTTATTTTTCGAAAATTCTACCAGAACAAAATTATCCTTCGAATTAGCTGAAAAACGATTATCTGCCGATGTTATTAATTTTTCGTCAGCACAATCATCTGTTAAAAAAGGAGAGACTTTAATAGATACGGTAAGCAATATTCTGTCCATGAAAGTAGATATGGTTGTGATGAGACATCCTAATCCTGGAGCGGGTGTGTTTTTGTCAAAACATGTGAATGCAAGTATTATAAATGCAGGCGATGGAGCTCATGAACACCCAACACAAGCTTTATTAGATTCTTATTCTATTCGAGAAAGACTTGGTGATGTTAAAGGCAAAAAGGTAGTTATAGTTGGTGATATTTTGCACAGTAGAGTAGCGCTTTCAAATATATTTGCACTGCAATTACAAGGCGCTCAAGTGATGGTTTGTGGGCCTAAAACCTTGATTCCTAAGTATATTGATAAGCTTGGAGTAAAAGTTGAAACAAATCTTCGTAAGGCTTTGAATTGGTGTGATGTAGCAAATATGCTTCGTGTGCAAAATGAACGTATGGACATAAGTTATTTTCCGTCAACTAGAGAATACACCCAACAATTCGGAGTGAATAAAGACTTGCTTGATTCTTTAGATAAAGAAATTACTATCATGCACCCTGGTCCAATAAATAGAGGTGTAGAAATTACCAGTGATGTTGCAGATTCAAAACAATCTATTATATTAGACCAAGTACAAAATGGTGTAGCAGTAAGAATGGCAGTTATTTATTTATTAGCATCAAAAATTAAACAATAGATTATGATATTTGATCAAAACGGAAATACATCTATAATTACACAAGAAAAAGTTTCGGTTATAGAGTTGGTTAAAAAGCTACAGGCTCTATATCCAAAATTTAAGAACCATAATATTATTGTGTCTTTAACGAGTTTAGATGCTTTAACACAAGCAGAAATAGTAGAGTTTTTGGAATTATCCAACACACATAAAGCGTCAAAGCATTCTTTTGTTATAGTTTCTAATAAAATAGACTTAGATGTCGTTCCTGATGAACTGGTTGTAGTACCAACAACTCAAGAGGCCTTCGATATCATTGAAATGGAAGATATGGAACGCGATCTTGGGTTTTAAAATGGGAAATCTGCACCTTGCTCAAGTAAATATTGCAAAACGATTGGCCCATATGGACGACCCAATTATGCAAGGTTTTATAAATAATATCGACAAAATGAATGCTTTAGCAGATTCTAGCGATGGTTTTATTTGGAGATTACAGGATGAGGATAAAGATGAAGCAGGACGTGTTTTCCAGGATGATTCTTTGTTAATAAACATGTCTGTTTGGGAAAATTTAGATGCTCTGTTTAACTATACTTACAATTCTGGACACGTTGAAATTTTTAAAAGGAAAAAAGAATGGTTCAGTAAAATGAAAATGATGCACATGGCTTTTTGGTATATCCCTGAAGGTTATGAACCTACTTTACAAGATTCTAAAGAGCGTTTAGAATATTTAAATACACATGGAGATACGCCTTATGCATTCTCTTTTAAAAGTAAGTTTACTCTTGAAGATGCACTAACCTATAAACAGCTAAGCTAATATGAAACTTTCTATTTTAGGCTGTTATAGTGCTACACCACGCACGTTAAATAATACAACATCGCAAGTTTTAGAAATTAACAACCACATGTTTTTAATTGATTGCGGTGAAGGTACACAGGTGCAATTACGTAAACATAAAATTAAGTTTAATCGCATTAAGCATATTTTTATATCGCATTTACATGGCGATCATTTTTTTGGTTTAGTAGGTTTAATTTCGACGTTTAGATTGCTAACGCGTGAAACGGATTTACATATTTACGGACCTAAAGGTATTAAAGAAATTGTAACACTTCAAATGAAGTTGGCTGATTCTTGGACAAACTATAATTTATATTTTCATGAGCTTACTTCAAAGAAATCAGAATTAATTTTTGAAGATGAAAAAGTTGAAGTATATACCATTCCTTTGAATCATCGAATTTATACAAATGGGTTTTTATTTAAAGAAAAAGAAGGTTTGCGTAAATTAAAAATGAATGCTGTAGAAGACGCGAACATTAATATGGCTTATTATAGAAAACTAACACAAGGTTTTGATGTTAAAAATGAAGACGGAGTAACTATAAAAAATGAAACCGTTACTAAACCTGGTCTTAAACCAAAAAGTTATGCTTTTTGCAGTGATACTATGTATAAAGAAGATATTATTCCAATTATAAAAAATGCAGATGTGTTATATCACGAATCTACTTTTTTAGAGCAACATGCACATTTAGCATTAAAAACAAAACATTCTACAGCAAAAGAGGCAGCCAGTATAGCAAAACAAGCTCATGTGGATACTTTGATATTAGGGCATTATTCAACACGCTATGGCGGCATAGATGCCTTTAAGGACGAGGCTAAAGTTGTTTTTGATAAAGTAGAATTAGCAGAAGATGGCAAAACCTTTGAGTTTTAATCAAACTCATTAAACGTTCCATGAAGTCAATTACCTCTATCAAACATAAAATACTTAATAGTTTTATTATGAATTATAATTTCAACTAAATCAAACTTTTAATAAATTAATTTAAACTTAGTACCAATTTTATCTTTATTTTCTATTTAATGCTACATTCTATTAAATATTATTTGAGATAAAGTTCAGAATCTTCAAAATGCTTTCAACCTCACAAATTGGTTTATTTATATTGATACGGTAGACAAATTTCATGAAACAAAGTTTGGTATTAAGATTATAAAAAAATGTGTCAAAATTATTTTAAAAAACACGTAAATTGCAGTGTTATGGAAAAGGATTTAAGCAACTATAGAAAATCTTACGAAAAAAGCGAACTACTTTTAAATGAGGTTCCTGAAAACCCCTTAGAATTGTTTCAAAGCTGGTTTTATGAGGTGGACAATCATTTTGCAGAGGACGAAACGAATGCCATGACTATTTCAACACTTGGCTTAGATGGTTTCCCAAAGAATAGGGTAGTGCTGCTTAAAAAATATACCTATGAAGGATTTATTTTCTATACTAATTATAATAGTGAAAAAGGAAAGGCTATTGAAGCCAACCCAAATGTTTGTTTATCTTTTTTTTGGCATGGGGCTGAACGTCAAATTATAATAAAAGGTATTGCCGAAAAAGTTACTACGAATTTGAGTGATGGTTATTTTGAATCTAGGCCGCGTGGCAGCCAATTAGGGGCTATGGTATCTAACCAAAGTGATGTTGTAAATGATAGAAAATATCTTGAAGATAAACTCTTAAAATTAGAAATTAAATACGAAGGAAAAGAAATCCCAAGACCTGAATATTGGGGTGGTTATATAGTAAAACCTGTTGAAATTGAATTTTGGCAAGGACGCCCAAATAGACTTCATGACCGAATTCTTTATAAACTTCAAGACGACTATCGCTGGTTAATTAATCGATTATCTCCCTAAAACATCGTTGAAATACGTGTTTTAGTTCTTGAATATTGCATTTCGTCGACTAAAAACTTATAAATTCGACCAAATACACGTATTTAAACGATTTTAACATTTCATTAACATTTACTTCAGGTTAGGCTGTTAGTTTTACAGAACCAAATCTAAATTCACTTAACCTATGAAGTTATTTTTTAAGTTGCCATTATTGGCATTGTTTACTGTTTTAACATTTTCTTCATGTTCAACAGACAGTATTGATGATAAAGCGGATGCTATGGAATTAAGTCTTTTTTCTCAAGAAGCTAAAACTATTGAAGTCGAAATTCTAGAACTTATAAATAATCATAGATTGTCTTTAGGCTTAAATCCTTTAGCCGAGATGGATGTTATT
>NZ_CAJQQI010000171.1 GCF_905480415.1 uncultured Algibacter sp.
AACGAATACTTATAGGCTATGGCCAATAAGATTCATTTGAAATTTGTCATTCCTGTGAAAATGGGAATCAAAAATTATAAAACAAAAATCCCGCAATTAAATTGCGGGATTTTTTTGTTTTAAAAAGTACTGTATGTTTTACTAAACTACTTTTACGTTTACGGCATTTAAGCCTTTTCTTCCTTCTTCTAAATCAAATTCAACTAGATCGCCTTCGCGAATTTCGTCTATTAATCCAGAAATGTGAACAAAATGTTCTGTGTTTGAACCTTCTTCAGTTATAAATCCGAATCCTTTTGAATCGTTGAAGAATTTTACTGTTCCTTTACTCATTGTATTAAATTTTAATTATTATAAATAGTATTAAGCAAAGTCTATGCCACAAAAAAAAGCCTACCAAATAAATGATAGGCTCTAAGTTGTAATTGTTAAGAGTATATCGTTAGATTACTTTTACGTTTACGGCGTTTAATCCTTTTTTACCTTCTTGTAAATCGAATTCTACTGCATCACCTTCACGAATTTCATCGATTAATCCAGAAATGTGTACGAAATGTTCTTTGTTGTTGTCATCTTCAGTAATGAATCCAAATCCTTTAGAATCATTGAAAAATTTTACGGTACCTTTACTCATTGTATTTGTATTATAATAATTAATATTTTGCAAATATACTGCAATTAATTTATAAAACGTTAAAAACAAAAAAAGCCTATCAAATAAATGGTAGACTTTAAGTTGTAATTGTTAAATAGTATATCGTTAGACTACTTTTACGTTTACGGCGTTTAATCCTTTTCTACCTTCTTGTAGATCGAATTCTACAACATCACCTTCACGAATTTCATCGATTAATCCAGAAATGTGTACGAAATGTTCTTTGTTGTTGTCATCTTCAGTAATGAATCCAAATCCTTTAGAATCATTGAAAAATTTTACGGTACCTTTACTCATCTTGTGTGTATTAAAATAATTTAAGTTGCAAAGATAATGTAAAAAATAATAAATTTTATTTTTTTTGATTAATTTTTTGTAACATCGGTACTGTCTAATTATCTTAAAATCAGTTTTTTAATAATTATTTTGCCTAATTCTTCATTAAGCATATTAATTATTTTTTCTTTTCCGTAGCTTAATTCTTCTCTTAAAACACTTGAACTTAATTGTACATATAAGGTTTCACGTTCTAAGCTTACTGAGTTTGTGTAGTTGTTAACGCCATTACCCATAAGTTTTGCCCAAGCATCTGCAACGTTAACTTTATTTAATCCTTTTTCAAGTTTATTGGTTTCTACAAATTCTTTTAAAGCGTCTTGAATACTAAGATGTTCGTTGTTGCGTTTTGCCATGATTCAGATTATAATTTAAAAACCTCATAAGATTGATGGACTTGCTTTACAGCATTTTCGGTGCGTTCAGCATGAGTATCACTAATAAATAGTTGACCGAAATTCTCATCATCCACTAATTTAATGATTTGTGCCACACGTTGTTCATCTAATTTATCAAAAATATCATCAAGCAGCAAAATTGGGTTTACGCCACTTTGTGCTTTTATAAAATCGAACTGTGCCAATTTTAAAGCTATTAAAAAAGACTTTTGCTGCCCTTGACTTCCAAACTTCTTAATAGGATGCGCATCAATATTAAAATGTAAATCATCTTTGTGAATTCCAACACTTGTATACTGCAATGCTTTGTCTTTATTTATCGAGGCTCGTAAAAGTGTAGTTAAGTCGTCTTCAAATAAATGGCTATCATAGATTAAATCAACAGATTCATTACCATTACTAATAGCTAGGTAACGCGATTTAAAAATCGGGATAAACACTTTTAAAAAAGCATCTCGTTTTTCAAATATTTGCTTCCCATAGTCTGTAAGTTGAGTGTTATAAACCTCTAAAGTATCATTGTTAAAAGTGTGATTGAGTGCGAAATATTTCAATAAAGCATTACGTTGTGCCAGTATTTTATTGTAATTAATCAGGTGATTTAGATAGGTTTTATCACTTTGTGAAATTACACTATCTATAAACTTTCTTCTCGTATTACTGCCTTCTATAATTAAATCTCTATCTGCGGGAGAAATGATAACCAAGGGTAAAAAACCAATATGCTCACTAAATTTCTCATAAGCTTTTCCATTGCGTTTAATCACTTTTTTTTGTCCTCGTTTTAGGCTGATTCCTACTTTTTCGGTTTTGTTATCTTTATCATAATTACCATTAATGACAAAAAATTCTTCGTTGTGTTTTATGTTTTGAGTCGCTACTGGGTTAAAATAGCTTTTTCCGAAAGATAAATGATATATAGCATCGAGTACGTTGGTTTTTCCGATACCATTATTTCCAACAATACAATTTATTTTATCATTAAAAATGAACGATTTACTATCGAAATTTTTATAATTGAGCAAAGAAAGTGATTTTAAAATCATACAAAAAGCAACTTATAGGCAATTAGGAGGTAAACTCTTAAAGAGAAGTGCAAATTATTGAAAAATATCAAATAAATAACCTTTTAGTTCTGAAGAAAAAATATATTCAATGGCCACTATTTATAAAATTTGTTTAAACGTTTTGTTAAAAAACAGAATTATATAGAAAAATAGTACAACTACTC
>NZ_CAJQQI010000172.1 GCF_905480415.1 uncultured Algibacter sp.
TATAAAGAACCAGATTCTACTTTAAAAGCCATAAATTACCACAAACAGCTTGCTGAGGAAAACAATAATAAAGAAGAGATTTGTAAATCTCTAATAAGAGCGGCACTGATATACGGACCAAAGCGCGAGTATGAAAAATGCTTAAGACTATTCAATGATGCATTAGTAATTGCAAAAGAGCTTAATAAACGTAATCTTGAAGCTATAATAATTTCAAGAAAAGCACTATTATTTCAGGAAACATATAAGTATTTAGAGGCAGTTCAAAGTGGAAATGAAGCATTGGTTATTTTTAGGGAGTTAAAAATGAATAGCGAGGCAGCCTGGGTATTACAAAATTTAGGCAGTATCAATCTGTATTTAGGTAATTATGACCTAGCTTTAGAATATTTTCAGCAATATCAAACAGCTCATGATACGTATAACTTTCCAAACGACCAATCTTTTGCTTATAATCAAGAGCTAATTGGAAGGGTTTATCTTGAAAAAGAATTATACGAAGACGCTCTAATTTATTTTGAAAATGCGTTCAAACATTTTACGTCGCTCGAAATAAAGTATAAAATGAAAGATTCTTCTAAATTTTTAGCGATAATACATACAAAGTTAAACCAACTTGACAAAGCAACCAATTATGCTCAAAAAAACTTAGCACTTAGCAAAGAACTTAAATCCGAAATGGATTTAGATATGGCAGAATTCATACTTGCTGAAATTACCTTTAAAACGGATATACCTTCTGCATTAAAACAAGCAAAAGCTATTTTAAACCGTCTTCCTAATGATGGATTTTATAGTATTAAAAAAGACATATACAACCTACTTTACAAAGGCTACAAGTCACAAAATAATTCAAAGTTAGCTGTAGAAATGCTCGAACGCTCTACTGTTATTAAAGATAGTATAAACTTAGAAATAGATCGTTTAGCCGTTACGAGAGAATTGGTAAAACAAGACTATGAGCATCGAATCTCTGAAAGTAAACTAAAAAGCGAAAACGAAAAAGCAGCACTCAAAATCACACAACTTAAAAGAACGTTTGCCGTAGTCATAATTTCTGCCCTATTCATTTTTTGTGTTATTTTCTATTTTAGATCTAAAACCAAAAAAGATAAAGCAATACGAGCTGCAATGTTGGATGAAATAATGCGTCTCAAAAACAGTTCAAATCAAGTTGTAGCTGCTACTACTGTATTTGAACTGGTTAGAGAAAAAATTGAGCACTCCATTAAAAGAAAATTAAATGAAACCGATTGGAAGGTGCTAAATGTATTATTGGTAGAGCCCGTAATGACCAATAAAGAAATTGCCCAGAAAGTTTTTTTAAGTGTTGATGGAGTTGGTTCTTCGCTTCGCAGAATGTATGAGTATTTTAATATTAAAGAATCGAAGTATAAAAAAGTTTCATTGTTACTAGAGACAATCAAGCGCTCCAATAGCTAGCATAGACCGCTATAATCAAAAACAAATTCTAACCAGAGCATATTTTCACGTCTAAGCGTGAAGCATTTCTTGAGCAATTTTCAGAAATTTACACAGGGATTATGTTCCCCTAGGATTAATAGCAACCCGTTAGAGCCTCACAAGCAATTTTGTTCGTGGGGTTTTATTTTATCTAATAATCTTATTGAAACATCATGCTATGGGTATAAAACAGAAATTAACAACTTTATGACGCTTTAGGTTTAATTTCTCAATTAAAACTAAAAGCTTTGTTATTACTGAATAGAAAAGGTCAAGTTTTAAAAGTATAGTCTCATAAAAATAAACACATCACGCAATTAATTTAAAGCACCCGTCATTACCAATAAAAAAACCGCCGAAAAAGTTTTTTTGAGTGTTGATGGACTTGCTTCTGCGCTTCGTGCAATGTACGAGTATTTTAATAGTAAAGAATTAAAGTATAAAAAAGTTTCATTGTTACTGGAAGCTATCAAGGGCTCTAGAAGCTAGTATAGCTCGCTATAATAACAAATACATCTACCCTAAATCACATTTTCACGCCTAGGCGTGAAGTGTATTTTCATGCTTAGTCGTGAAGTGTATTTTCAATAACTTTTGGATGTTTGCGATAAGATAATTTGGATTACATAAGATGTGAGAAACTCACCGATATTTTTTTTGGCAGGTTTCTAGTTTAACTAATAAAAAAAAGTGATAAAAACATACAGAGACCACAATTAGTTTGCATAAGACACTTAATTTAAAGTAGCCTCAAAATGAAACAAATTAGTTTACTTCTAGCCTTCTGTTTAGGCTCTCAGCTAGCCTATTCTCAAGGCAAGGTGATAAACAAAGGTGTGTTGAAAATAGAATCTGGCACATCTTTTTACACATTACTAACATTTGAAAATGAGCTTACTGGTAGCTTAACCAATGAAGGCGATTTAGTATTACGCGCAGATTACAAAAATCAAGGAATTACCACTGCAACAATTGGTACCACTCACTTAATTGGTACAACTAATCAAAGAATGTATTATAATGAAACTTCCCCATTACATAGTATAAACATTAATAATTTAGTCATTAATAACTCAAGTTCTACAGGTATTTCTGTTGATGATAATTATGCGTTAATTATTAAGGGAGATTTAACTTTAACTAATGGAGATTTAAGATTGGAAGGTGAATCGCAACTCGTTCAAGGTTCATCTTCTACATTAAGCGCTGGTGGTGCAGGTTCACTACTGCGCGATAGACAAGCTGGTGCTAATACGTATGCATACAACTATTTTTCATCGCCCGTAAATAATGGCGGAACATATAATTTAAACACTGAGGTTTTTGATGGTACAGATGCTAGTATTAATAGTTTTACACCACAATTAATTCAATTTAATTCAGGGTCTCCATACAATGGGGCTTCATCCGTTGTTGGTAGTGGTGGAAATGTAACTACACCATTAACCATAAGTGATAGATGGCTATATACCTATTTCAATGGGAGTGGTGCATATTCTGAATGGATATCTATTAATCCAAGTTCGCCGTTAAGCCCAGGCCAAGGCTATACTATGAAAGGGCCCGGAGCAGTTAGTCCTAATCAAAACTATGTATTTAAAGGAAAGCCAAATAATGGTAATTATACGTTTAGTAGTATTTTATTAGGTAATTACTATTTATTGGGTAATCCCTATCCATCGGCATTAGATGCTGATCAATTTATTACAGATAATAACGCAATAGATGCTTTATATATATGGGTTGACGGAGGATCAAATTCTCATTATTTATCAGACTATTTAGGGTCTTATGCTACCAGAAATTTAACTGGAGGCACTACAGCGTCTGTTCCAGCAGAGATAAGCGGTGGAGGAACTTCAACAAATGCAGCTCTTGGTCAATACGTTCCGGTGGGGCAAGGCTTTTTTGTTGAGGCTGTTTCTAATGACGCTATTGTATTTAGTAATTCGCAAAGAGCTTTTGTAACCGAAGCAGCAGGCGATTCGAAATTTTACAGAACAGCATATAATAAAGATGCTACACAAAAAAACCTTGTTAGATTGGGTTATGAAGATCCAGAAGGTTTTCACAGACAGCTATTATTGGGCTTTATTCCAAATTCACCAGCCAATTTAAGTTTTAACAACGGTTATGATGCTTTTATGAATGGATTAAGAGCTGATGACATGTATTTTATTATAGATGATGATTTATCAAAACAGTATGTTATTCAGGGTGTAGGAGCTTATGATGCAACTAATTTATTTCCAATTGGTGTAATTATCTCAGAAGAAGGAACTCATACAATTATGTTAGATGAAGTTGAAAACTTTACGGACGATGTTTATTTGTATGACAACGTTTTAGAACAAACTTATAACCTTAGCCAAGGTGAACTGGAATTAAATTTAGAACCAGGAGAATATCTAGATCGATTTAAAATTATGTTTCAAGATCAAAACGCATTGGGAATTAATGATGTAAGCTTAGAAGACTTAAAAGTATTTTATGATAATGATAGCCATATTATCATAAACAATACATGGGGATTAGAAATAAATACCATGGCTGTTTACAATATTTTAGGACAAGAGTTGCTTCGTAAAAAGAATTTAAGAGGCGTAAATAATTCAATTCAATTTCAACACCCAAAAGGGGTGTATGTTATTGTAGTTGAAACAGATAAAGGAAAAAAATCATATAAGATTATCAATTAAATTATAAAATAATGTTCAAAAATAAAAAATCAATTTTAATTATTTTTTTAATTATTTTAGGTTATAATTCTCGTACAATGGCACAGGTAGGAATAAATAATGTTACTCCAGACCCAAGTTCCATGCTAGATATTCAATCTACAGGAAAAGGCTTACTAATTCCAAGGATGACTAAAGCTGCTCGAGACGGGATAGATAATGCTGCCACTAGCCTACTGATTTATCAAATTGATGAAACCCCAGGGTTTTATTACTTTGATGGCGCAGCCACATGGATTGCAATAGCAGGTGCAAAAGATGATAAATGGACTGTAGAGGATGACAACATGTACAATGCCAACATCGGCAATGTAGGTGTTGGTACAACTACGCCAGGAGCAAAATTGCATGTAGAAGGAGATATGTTGATGGATGTAGGAAGAGGAGATGTGCTTTTTGAAAATAATTCAAATGATAATGTAGACGGAGCTGGGATCACCATAAGAACAAAAGCTAACCCATCATTGGGCGCTATCTTCGCAGTGAGAAGTTCTGGTCAGGCAAATCGTTTATTTGTGGGGCAGAATTTTACATCCACTGGTTATAATAATTTTTATGTTGGATCAACAAGCTCTAGGGATGCATCGAATACCTCACTTTATACCAATAAAATCGCCAAATCCGGGGATTCTTATTTTAATGCAGGTAATGTAGGTATTGGAACTACTGCGCCTACAGATAAATTAACCGTAGCTGGCACTGCAGGTTATAATGCAACAACAAATATGGGTACTAGTGACACTGATTTTGCTAGTAAAAAATATGTAGATGATAATTCTGATTCTGATCATTCGACATTAGTAGCAAGCTTACGTGCCAATGCAAATATTTCTGGGGGTGGTGTAATAACAGTCAATGGTAGTGGCTTTATTAAAAACTCTCAAAGATTTATTGTAATTTCCAATGGCCGTGGAACTCATTTTAGCAACAGTGGTTATTTCAATATTGACATACCAACTTCAGGTACCATTACCGGTGTTGGTGGTGCCTCTAATAGATCAGCAACAGCTAACGGTGTCCAATTAGGTAGCTGGGAAGCCCTCTATTATATTTTACCGATTGGGAGTGCTCGCACTTCTCTCGCTGCAAATTTTAGAGTTGCCGCTTATACAGCTAATTTGGTAATACCTGAAGAGTGGGTGTTAATCGCGATGAAAAACGGTGATACTGGTGGTAAATATCACATTATAGATAAATACATATTGGCAGCAGGCGAGTCTATAAATACAGCTGCCGCTGCGAATACAAGTGTCAAAAAATATACGAAAACAATTACTATTGAATCGCCAACAAGTTCAGACGATATCACAATTTTTAGAACAGATGACGCTATTACTGTAAAGGAAGTTATCGCAGTGAGTACAGGTTCTTCACCAAATACTAGATTTAGATTAAGACATAGTACAAATAGAGCTGTTACAGGAAACGTATTATCTACCAATCTTGCTACAACTAGCACGACCGTTGGTAACAGGGCAACATTAAGTGATGCAACAATACCTGCAAATAGTTGGGTATGGATAGAAATGATTGCAGCTCGTGGAACTAACGTAACACTATCAGTAAATATAAGATATGTGATTGATTAAAATATCAGGAAAGCGAAGAGTTCTATTTAACTGGTACTTCTGTTATAGATAGTCTAAAACCACAAACACAATAATTTTTAGAATATTGTTACTTTTCTTAGAACTGCTCTTACTTTAATTAATGGCTCATCTGTAGTATTAAGATACCTTTTTATTTAAAATTTATAAATGTTATGGTAAAAAAATCATTATTATTGATGTCTTTTTTTTGATGATCAGTTTTGCTTGTTATGGGCAGCAAAAATGCTGTAACTATACTACCTGGACACCAGGAATGAGCATTGGACCCGGTTCTTATTGTAGTTCGTCATATGGTGGGTAAATTGTATCTTATCGAGGAAGGCTTTATACACATTAGGATATTGCTCTAGTCAAGGTCCGAACTCATATGAATTCGTAGATATTGGACCATGTGATGATAGTAGTAGCTTAGGTACGGGTAGTATTGGAATTCCTTAAAACCTTACAGCTCCTGCTGATACCGCTACTATTACAAATATCAATAATGGCGGTGCAGATAGCTATCAATGGCAATTTTCTGATGTTAGTGCCACTGGTCATTGAACCCTAATATCTGGACAAACAAAAAGGTAGCTATAACCCACCATGCTGTATAACAGCTACCCGCTAGCATTGAAGAAGAGGCTGTCAATATTCTGTTGAAGTGGACTGTAACCCCAATTGGACAAGCCGACTGCAAGTTACGGTAACTAGCAAACGGAGCGTGATTATCATAGATTAAGTAATAGATGTTTGAATGAGATATAAGAGTATAAAAGATTAGTAAAAAAGGCTAAGTGAAGAAGTAAACAATGATGTTAGCTCTAAAAAAGGAAAACGAAATCCTAAAAGTAGCTGTATTAAGTGTAAAAACGAGCCCAAGTGAAACAGATAAAAAACGAATATATACTCTCTGGACTGGGGTTTAGCAGAAGTAATGCAACTTACACCAGTTTCGTTTAACTGGAAGAGCGATTCTGCAATGAGAAGAAACAAAATTGGATTCATTGCCCAAGACGCTCAAAAAGTAATTCCAGATGTGGTAAACGTTAAGTCAACCCGAAACTGTTACAATTACCAAAGGAACTGAAAACTTGTTGTTTGAGCAATACACCAACGAACACTCCAAACGTGAATAGGCATTGAGGGCTTGGGTGTATTTGGAGCAACGTAAAAAAAAAATACACATAACACTTTATATAGCGCATTCAAACGCGCCATACACTTAACGTTAAACGAACCTCTCCAAAAAAAACTTCAACTTCACAAGTTAAAAAAAATGACAGTAAGTAAATGTGTTAGGAATTTCAATGTGAATTCCTATTTAGCGCTAAGTTTTACTTAATAGAGATACAAAAGTTAACAAATAATCAGATTCACTATAGAACTATTATAAGTCACTCTTAGCTTGCCTAACATCACGGAATGTTGGTGAATTCTCGGTAATGCTTCCTGCTCCTTTTTTATTAATTTTGAAAGTAACATCCTTTGTTGTGGTAAATAAAAGTACAGATGAAAAAGACGTTTTGAGATATGGTTTTAAAAACACAAAAGCTTCATCTAAAGTAAGCTCGCTTTCCTCATCTTCGGTCTCTCTAGATTGGTAACGCAGTTTTACTAAAACCTTAAAGCCATCTTTAGAAGACAATGGTCTAACAAATATATTTTTCAAGTCTGGCTTACCAATGGTTTTTGCCATAGTTAATTTGGCGAAACGACCTTCTTGGAAACTCTCTTTTACTTGTTCCCAGAATAGAACAAACACTTCTTGATACGGCATAAACTAAGGATTGATGATACAATATTTTGACACTTCAAAAATAGCATTAATAATTGATACCAATTACAACTTAAAATAAGCTCAAAAAAACGTCTTTTTTTCTTTCCTTTTCATTA
This sequence comes from uncultured Algibacter sp., assembly GCF_905480415.1. Classification (GTDB taxonomy): domain Bacteria; phylum Bacteroidota; class Bacteroidia; order Flavobacteriales; family Flavobacteriaceae; genus Algibacter_B. Next base: position 7,688 of record NZ_CAJQQI010000172.1, read on the forward strand.
AAAAAAGAAACCGTAACTAAGGCAATGCTTTAATTTTAAGATACGTATTAATGCTATTGGCGGTTAGTTTTCTGGACTTGTGAGGATAGAATAGATACCGTATTTATTAATTCGTTGACAATGAGTCGTTTTTCGAATGTAAATTTTTATGCAATGACCTGGTTGTAAACCTTTTCAGTGGTTTCTGATTTATTGTTAATTATACTTTTTGAACCTGTACTTTTAAACAAGATAATGATACTGGCATTGTTAGGAAATCCTTTTATGCCGCAATAACAATAAAAGACTATTAAAAATTGATTAAATTTCAACAAAAAATAATTGAAAGGTTAGCATTAAACATGTAAAACAGCCCACCGATATGGAGTTTATTCATGTTATTTTAAAAGATTATAATTGTTATACCCAAAGCATGTAAATTGAGAGCTAATTTTGAAAAGAAAAATTGTGTGAATCGCTTATCCCGAGCTAGTCTTGGGATCTTAAATAAATAAAAAATATGTTTTATACTATAGATATTTTAGGAACCATCGCTTTTGCTATTTCTGGCGTCTTAATAGCTATATACAAGAAGATGGATTTATTCGGAATTCTTATTATAGCATTTGTTACAGCTGTTGGAGGTGGCACCCTACGCGATTTACTCATAGGTGACACACCAGTGAGTTGGATGAAAGATATCACATATACTTATGTCATTTTAGGGTCTGCCATATTCGCGATACTTTTTAGAAGTAAAATAAATTATTTAAGAACCTCATTATTTTTATTCGATACCATTGGTATTGGACTCTACACATTGGTTGGTATAGAAAAAGGGTTAAATGCAGAACTACATCCTATTATTTGTATTGCTTTAGGAACCATTACAGCTAGTTTTGGAGGTGTTATTCGTGATATTTTGTGTAATGAAATCCCGGTTATTTTTAGAAAAGAAATTTATGCTACGGCCTGTATCTTAGGTGGTATCACTTATTTTCTTTTGCGAGAATTCCCAATAAAAGACGATTTTGTTTTTGTAATTGCTGGTATCGTGGTTATTGTCGTGAGGTTACTGGCTGTAAAGTTTAAAATTGCACTACCTACTATTTATAAAGATTAATTTATTTGGGCGTTACTTTTTGAGAAAAACAAAAAGTCAGGCTTTTCGCTATATCTTTTTCTCGTGCCTCAAAAAAGGATGCCGCTACAATCCCTAACGCAAAAACAGACTTTGAATGTATTGATTTTAGTTTCAAAGACTATTATATTCCATGCAAATTATTTTTGCTCATTGCTATTTATTCAATAACCTCAACATTTCGAATAAAAATATTTTTATCTGGCCAATCACCATCATCAGTTTTTACTGCAGCAATTTTGTCTATAACATCCATACCTCGTGTTACATGTCCGAAAATAGTATAATCACCATCTAAAAAATGAGCACCATTTTTTTGGCAGACAATAAAAAACTCAAAAGGGGATGCTAGTTTGTGTGGATTTCTAATTTCGCTACTAGGCATAGAAATAACACCTCGCTTATGTTTAAAACCACGTTTAGTATCTGGTGGTAATAAGTATTTACCAATATGAGCTCGTTTTCTAGCCGTTTTTATGTCATCACTATTTCCAGCTTGAACAATAAAATTATCAATAACTCTATAAAATTGTGTGCCATTAAAGTAGTTCTGTTTGGTTAAGAAAATGAAATTAGAACGATGAAATTTTGTCTCGTTATACAGTAAGATATCAATTTCTCCAAAATCGGTAGTAATTCGAACCTTATTTTCTTTATGAATTTTATCATATTCCAAGAAAAATTCCATAGCACTTTTAGAATTCAACTTAGGGAATTCACGTTCAGGCTCTTGAAAAGAATCATTGATAGCCTCTTCTTCTAAAGGTTGTACAACTTTAGTTTTAGAGGTGCCTTTCTTTTTAGTTTGTTTATCTTCACAATTCAGAAATAAAAGAAAAAAACTTAAAAACAATACGCTGCGCATAGACTATGAGGTTTGAAGAATTTTTAAAATCAGTTTCAAAAATAAAAAATATACCGCTACCAGCCGAAGTATCTCACTTTAAAATGGTGCCTCCTTTTCGTCAGGAACTTTTAAAAAAACAGAAAGAAGCCATTAAGAAAGCAAAACATGCGGGGGTTTTATCATTGTTTTATCCTGACGAAGATATGGAAACAAAATTCGTTTTAATTTTAAGAAAAACGTATAAAGGAGTACATTCAGCGCAAGTTGCTTTTCCTGGTGGTAAATTAGAGGCACAAGATGCATCATTGCGAGACACGGCATTAAGAGAAACTTTTGAAGAAGTAGGCGTTCCCATTGATACTGTTCAAATTGTTAGAAGTATATCTCAAGTTTATATTCCACCAAGCAATTTTTATGTACATCCATTTATTGGATTCACTCAAAATACGCCTCAATTTATTAAACAAGATGATGAGGTTGAGGCGCTGATAGAAATAGATTTAGAACATTTTTTGGATGAACAATCTCTTATCTCCAAAAAAGTAAAAACATCTTACAGTATTGAGGTTGAGGTACCTGCCTTTAAATTAAATGATTATGTAGTTTGGGGAGCAACTGCTATGATGCTAAGTGAAATTAAAGACTTGTTAAAACAACTCTAGTAGTTTATTAGATTTATTACATTTGCATACTCGATATGAATGAGTTTAAAAAGAATATAGCAAACTATTTTTATTTTTAACAAGGCGAAATTTTCAAGTATAGTATTATACTACAGTTTAAAATTTAAACGAAGTTAAAAGGGAAAAGAGGAAGCTAAAAATTTTGAAACTTATTTTTATTGAGTATTTTAACTAACCAATTTTGACGCGTGATTTATGGGATTGTTTAAAAAAAATCCATT
>NZ_CAJQQI010000173.1 GCF_905480415.1 uncultured Algibacter sp.
AAAAATATAGTTTTGGTGGTGGTGTAATTAATGACTTACTAATTCATTTTGGAAATCACAGATTACCATTTGGAGGTGTTGGTGCTAGTGGCATGGGCAAATATCATGGTAAACATGGTTTTAATGCCTTCTCAAACACGAAACCCATTGTAAAACGAGGGAACTGGTTTGATCCTTCTTTTAGATATGCACCCTACAAAGGTAAAATGAGTTTATTAAAATTAGTTTTTAAGTATTTTGGATAATCAAGTTAAAGGATAATTCAAAATAAGTTTTACATTGTCTTCTGGTTTAGAGCTTAAATCCAAAAAAGCCAATACCCAATTTAACTCAAGTAGAATAGCTTAGTGCAAAACTAGTTGGTATTAACATAAAAATGTTGAAAAACTCTAAGCCCTTATTTATAATTGAATTTATTTAGAAATTAATAGTATTACTATACTTTACTTCGTTAATTACAAACATGCTATGTGTGCTTCCAATATGATTTATACTCGTTAATTTTTTTACCATAAACTCTCTGAAAGCTGCCATATCTTTAACAATAACTTTAAGAAGGTAATCGTAATCACCACTTAAATGATAACACTCAAGCACTTCGTCTATGCACTTCACTTCTCTCTCAAAACTTACAACAAATTCTTGACTATGCTGAATCAGTTTAACATGACAAAACACAACAAAATTCCGATCAACCCTTTCTTTATTGACAACCGCAATATAGCTATCAATATACCCTTCTTTTTCAAGTTTTTTTATCCGTTCGTAAACTGCAGTAACCGATAAACCTAACTTATTAGAAAGCTCCTTATTGGTTTGCTTACTATCTTTTTGTAGGTATTCTAGTAGTTTTTTATCCGTGGTATCAAATATCATAATTGAAAATATTTCATTGAAATGTTTAAAAACGAACTTAAATATGTTGTTTAAACTATAAATATAATGTAAAATAGTTTTATTTTCTATTACATAAACTAATAATTGTTTTTTAATCTAATATTTATGAATTTTGTATTAAACCAAATATTATAACCATGGCATTTAAACCCGCGAATAACATTCAAGACTTACAGTATTTTGGTGAATTTGGAGGTGTTAATCCTTCAATATCAGATTCATCAACTTACACATTTCTATCAGCAAAAACCATGTTTGATACCTTTGAAGGAAATGCAGATGGCTGCTACCTATATTCTCGTCATTCTACACCTTCAAACTTATATTTAGGAGAAGCTTTAGCGGCTATGGAAGGTACAGAAACCGCTAATGTATCAGCATCAGGAATGGGTGCTATCACACCTGTTATCTTGCAGTTATGTGGCGCAGGAGATCATATTATTTCAAGTAGAACCATTTACGGCGGAACTTATGCCTTTCTGAAAAATTTCACACCAAGGTTTAATATTGAAACAAGTTTTGTTAACATCACGAAACTTGATGTTGTTGAAGCCTCAATAACAAAAAACACGAAAATTATATTTTGTGAATCTGTAAGCAATCCTCTTTTGGAAGTTGCCAATATTACGGGCTTAGCACAAATTGCCAAAAAACATAATTTAAAATTAGTGGTCGACAATACATTTTCTCCTTTATCAATTTCACCTGCTACTCTAGGTGCAGATATTGTGATTCATAGTTTAACAAAGTTTATAAACGGCTCAAGTGATACTGTTGGTGGGGTGGTATGTGGTACGCAAGACTTTATAAATGAATTACGAAACGTAAACGATGGTGCATCCATGTTATTAGGATCAACCATGGACAGTTTGAGGGCTGCTTCGATATTAAAAAACCTAAGAACACTTCACATAAGAATGGAACAACATAGTAAAAATGGATTGTATCTAGCCAATAAATTTGAAACAGATGGTTTGAAAACGGTTTACCCTGGACTGAAATCTCATCCTTCTCACGAGCAATTCAAAAACATGATGAATACGGCTTATGGATATGGTGGCATGCTAACTATTGACGTTGGTTCTTTAGAAAAAGCAAACGAATTGATGGAATTAATGCAAAATAAAAATTTAGGATATCTAGCTGTTAGTCTTGGTTTTTATAAAACATTATTTAGTGCTCCTGGTAGTTCTACTTCTTCTGAGATTCCCGAAGATGAACAAAAAGAAATGGGTTTAAGCGATGGGCTAATTCGTTTCTCTATTGGATTAGATGCCGATATTGAACGCACCTATCAAATGATGCGCCAATGTATGGAAGAACTAAATATATTAGATTCTAAAAAAACTAGTTAAATCCCTTTAATACGTTCCCATAAGGAATTAAAAACTTTACCTAAACTTTCAAATTTAGGTGTAAATGGTTTCATATTTAATCTATTTTCATCTTTATATAGCAATAAACTAAATACAGAAGAATTTGGGTTATCTATGTCTAAAAGCGGGTAACGCAAATCGTTATATTGGAATTCGTTTTCATTAAGTTTATGAACACTGTAATACTGATTACTAAACCATGCTAAACCTTTAATATCCTTATATTCTGAAGGTTTTAAATCCCGCTGTTTGGGTACTTCTGTAAAGTTTAAAAAGCGACTTTTAGAATCTAACAATGAATAATCAGAAACAAAATAGGAGGCTTCTGTTTCTGCAATACCATACCACAATATGTTATTAAAAATGGCTGGTTGTGTACTAAATCGCATGACACTTATCTCGCTGTGCTTTAAAGATTTTCTAAAAACAGAATCTATATATAATTTATTTCCTAGAGTGAATATCATATATATGGAGCTAATACCAATCCCCATCTTTAACCATAACCGTCGCTGAGATGAAGTTCTTCTAAAAAACATCAAAACGATCATACAAATTAAAAAGGGTAAAGTATATGCTGGATCTGCAACCGCAATATTATTTAATGCTACCCGGTAACTACTGAAAGGTGCAAATAACTGTGTCCCATAAGGTGTAAAACAGTCTAAAATAGGATGTGTAAAAAGCGACCAAAAAAATAAATTAATCCAATCTTTTTGAGTTGTTGAATGTAATCGTTTGCCAGAATTATAAAGTTTATGCACGAGCCAACCAAAAATAAAAGCTGCTAAAACGGTGAATACAATAGAATGCATAAACCCTCTATGAAACAACATGGCATCTATTTTGTTGCCATAAACTAAGTTGCCAACAAATACATCTAAATCTGGAATAGTTCCACCAATGGCACCAAATAACAAGGCTTTATTTCCAATTTTCTTTCCAAGTATAGCTTCTCCACAAGCAGCACCTAAAATAATCTGAGTTAGTGAGTCCATTTATTATTTTAAAATGAAATGCAAATGTAAGCATCTCTAAGTATTTGCATAGCTTATATGAAAAGCGTAACATTACGTGAAAAAAAAATATCATATGCAAGACGGCGACAATATTTCAGAAATTAAAATCGAAAATCAAAAAATCATTGAAAATACTGAATTAAATATTTGGGAAGCGCTAATACCTGTCTTCGCTTTAGTAGGAATGTTAGCATATAATATATATGTTTATGGAGATGACGCATTAAGTGGTAGCAATCAATTTATTTTATTACTAGGAGCTGCAGTGGCTGCTATTGTTGGTTTTAAAAACAAGGTGTCTTATAAAAGAATGCTTGAAGAAGTCTCTGAAAATGTAAAATCCACCACTGGAGCGCTACTAATTTTACTAATGGTAGGAGCATTAGCTGGAACATGGCTAATAAGTGGTATTATACCAACAATGATATATTATGGATTACAAATACTAAACCCAACAATCTTTCTAGCTGCTTGCGTTGTTATTTGCTCTATAATTTCTATTGCTACTGGTAGTTCTTGGACAACTACAGCCACAGTTGGAATAGCATTAGTAGGTATTGGTGAGACTTTAGGTATTTCAATAGGAATGACTGCTGGAGCTGTACTTTCGGGAGCATATTTTGGTGATAAAATGTCTCCTCTAAGTGACACTACTAATTTAGCACCAGCTATGGCAGGTGGAGAACTTTTCTCGCATATTAAATATATGTCTTTAACTACAATACCAACAATAGTTATAACGCTAATTATTTTTATAATTATTGGTTTTAATATAGAGACAACAGGAACACCACAAATTGAAGATAAATTACAAGCCATAAATGGTGCCTTTAATATAAGTCCATGGTTATTTATTGTTCCAGTTATTATAATTTTTATGATAGTAAAAAAAACACCACCTCTTATCGCCCTTTTATTAGGAGCCTTGTTAGGAGGAGTTGCTGCTTTAATTGCACAACCAAGTATAGTTGTAAATATTGCAGGAGCTGAATCTTTAAATTTTGAATCCGCATATAAAGGGATAATGAATTCTTTAACAGTTGACACTTCTGTTGAAACTAGCAGTAAAGAACTAAATGATTTATTTACTTCTGGTGGAATGAAAGGCATGTTGGGAACTATTTGGCTTATCGTTTGCGCCATGGTTTTTGGAGGAGTGATGGATGCAATTGGGGCACTATCTCGAATCACCAAATCATTATTAAAAATGGCAACAACTACTTTTGGATTATTTGCGAGTACAGTTGCAAGTTGCTTAGCTTTAAATTTAACCGCTTCTGACCAATATCTTGCTTTAGTTGTTCCTGGGAAAATGTTTAAAAAGGCATATGAGGACAGAGGCTTAGCTCCAGAGAATTTAAGTAGAACACTTGAAGACGCAGGAACGGTTACATCAGTTTTGATTCCATGGAATACTTGTGGAGCTTATCATTCTAAAATTTTATTTGGTTATGCCGGTGCTACTGCATATATACCATATGCCTTTTTCAGTATCATAAGCCCGTTTATGACGTTACTTTTTGCTGCTTTTTCAATAAAAATTAAACAATTAAAAGCTTCAAACTAAGAGATAACTCTCTCATCTTCAATAAGCATAAATAAATACTATTAATCAATAAGTTTTTAAAATTTTGTAGGGTTCTCTTTTCTATAGTTGCATACTATTTTTGCACACTTAAAAGAAAATCATTAATTATAAAATTAAAAATAAAATGGCATTAGTAGGAAAAAAATTCCCAAGCTTAAACGTTGACGCAATGAACGATATGGGCGATACTTTTAAAGTAAACGTTCTAGAAGAGGCAGTAAACAACAAGAAAAAAGTAGTATTGTTTTGGTACCCTAAAGATTTCACTTTTGTTTGCCCAACAGAACTACATGCATTTCAAGCGGCTTTAGGTGAATTTGAAAAAAGAAATACGATAGTAATTGGTGCGTCTTGTGACACTCCTGAAGTTCACTTTGCATGGTTAAGCACTGCAAAAGACAATGGTGGTATTGAAGGTGTTACCTACCCTATTCTTGCAGATAGTAACAGAAACTTATCTAGTGTTTTAGATATCTTAGATATCACTAATGAAACTTATGATGAAGAAACAGGAACTGTGCAAGTTGAAGGAGATAACGTGACTTATAGAGCTACTTACATTATTGATGAAGACGGTGTTGTACAACACGAAAGTATTAACAATATGCCTTTAGGCAGAAATGTTGGTGAGTATATTCGTTTAGTAGATGCTTTAACGCATGTTCAAGAAAAAGGTGAAGTGTGTCCTGCAAACTGGGAAGAAGGTAAAGACGCTATGAATGCCAATGCAAAAGCAACAGCAGAGTATTTAGCTGCTCATGCTAACTAATAACATCAAACTTTAAACGTTATGTTACAAGAATTAAACGAAGATAATTTACAAGATTTGGTTGCTAAAAACGAAACTGTAGTTGTGCAATATTCTGCTACGTGGTGTGGTAACTGTCGTATCATGAAACCAAAAGTAAAGAAACTAGCTTCAGAGTTGGAAGATATTACATTTGTTATCGCTGATGCGGAAAAGTTTCCAGAAAGCAGAAAGCTTGCGACAGTCGACAATTTACCGACGTTTGCAACCTTTAAAAATGGTGCGTTTGTGAATCAAGTTCAGACAAATAAGTTTGATGTTTTTAAAGATTTAGTCAATGAAATTACCAGTAATTAAACATCTCACTCAATTTATTGAGGACAATGATGAAGATTTCGTTGTTGAAACTATTGAAACTTTAGAAGCTTTAACCGAAGTACCTTCTTTAAAAGATGAAGAACTAGATGTTATAGGTGAACTCATTTCCAATATGTATGGTGCTATTGAAGTGCATAAAATGACGAAATCTGGAACACCAAAAAAAGAAGCTTTAAATAGTTTTATGGGCCGTGTTATGGGTTCTATTGATAAATAATTGAAAAGAAAATGAGTTTTATTATAAAACCACTTTGTGAAAGCAAGGTGGTTTTTTGTTTCAATTAAAACTTAAGCTTAGAAGAAAACAAACAATATTTATTTGACAATTGCCAAAGTTAATTAAATCACGACTCTATCTTTGCATTAGAACAATAAGACAAAACATCTCGTAACACTTTAAAAAAAAATCTAATTAATGTATATTACCAGCCTATCTAAAGGTAGAAATTATGGAAGCAAGTAAAATGTTAGTTTATATTAAAGAGGTTTTAAAAAATATGCCAAATAGCTGGTTAAATCTAACAACCCATCGATTAGATATTTATGATGAGAAATTGGCCAAAACCCAATTCTTAGAACAGTTTGAAATGTTGTTTAACGACCATAATTCTAAACCATCCGCACTAAGTGAATTGCCCACTGCCTACGACTATATTCGATTAGGCCACCCATTATCTTGTTTACTAGAATGGGGAATTGCCAACTTAAATCATCTCAAACCAGAAAATGTAATCAGTTTTTCATCAAAGACAGTTCCTATTTTAGCAATTCTAAGAAAAAATTTATTAGACAATAAAAGCACTCAAATCAATTATACGGGTGAATTACCCCATCTTTTTAATGCGGAAGTATTGCAACGTATTTATGGTTATAAATTTGATTTGAAGCATGTTGAGAACCCTTCAGACATTTCCGAGTTTAATGGTAGTACCATTTTTATTTCACAACAAGATGAAGTTCGTCATTCAGATATCAATCCAAATATTGACTTTGTTATCAATCTTTACACTAAACTTGGAA
>NZ_CAJQQI010000174.1 GCF_905480415.1 uncultured Algibacter sp.
AGCAATAGCTTTATTTTTTGTTTTCAAAAGATGTAGCCAACAAGAAATAAACCCATATACAGGGAGAACTCAAACCATATCAATGACTCCCGACAAAGAAATTGCTATTGGATTACAAAGTGCCCCACAGATGGCGCAACAGCATGGTGGTTTACATCCAAACACTCAATATCAAACATTGGTTGATAATGTTGGAAACAAATTAATAAATAGTAGTATTGCTAGAGAAACACCTTATAAATACGAGTTTCATTTACTGGCCGACCCAAACACCATTAATGCTTTTGCTTTACCTGGAGGCCAAATATTTATTACGCTTGCTCTTTTTTCTAAATTAGAAAACGAAGACCAATTAGCAGGTGTATTAGGACATGAAATTGGACATGTTTTGGGAAGACACAGTGCAGAACGAATTGCTGAAAGCGAGTATTGGCAAGGACTAACTACTGCTGGTTCTGTAGGTGCAGATATGGGTGGCTTAGTAAGCGGCATTGGACAAAACACATTACTTACTAATGGAAGAGATGATGAATTAGAAAGTGATGAACTTGGTGTTCTGTTTATGATTAAAGCTGGTTATAATCCAAAAGAAATGGTAGGTGTTATGGAAATTTTAAAAGCTGCTGGAGGACCGAATCGAGTTCCTGAATTCCAGAGTACGCACCCTGACCCTGACAATAGAATTGAAAAAATTGAAGAGGCTATTGAAAAATATAAAAATCAGTAAACTAAAGAAGCCTCGTTAAACGAGGCTATTTTATGAGTGACTAACTCAAATAATTATTAAATTTATACTTATTTTCTTTTTTAGCTTTTGCTTCCGCAATAGCATTTACAAGGATAGTCTCTGCATCATTTGCTCCATGTATTTGTGCATATTTTAAAGCAGTCATTTTTTTGTCAGACTTCGCTTTTAATTTAGCTCCATGTACAATTAAAAGTTTTAAAATATCAGTCCTGTTATACTTTGCAGCATACATAATTGGAGTCATGCCATTAGATTTTGCATTAACATCTGCTCCTCTACTGATTAGCTTTTGAACAGTTCCTAAATCGCCTTTAGCAATAGACACACAAAACGAATTCACTTTAAAAATAGCGCCTACTTCGTAATTAACAGTTGAATTTACAGGAGTTGCTTCTACTGACACAATTGAAAAGCATAATGCGATTGCGGAAATAATGATTGTTTTTTTCATGATGAAAGATTTTAATTTGATTTATTGATTTATGTTTTTTGATATACTAAAGAGACGATAACAATTTCTATATGTTACACATAAAAACATTTATAACACATATTTAACGTTTATTTCACACATTATTAACGAAATCGTTTTCTTTAATAAATAATGCAAAATTCCTTAAAAACGGGGCTTTTCAGAGGTTCTTTTAGTCCCTTTTATTAGAATCTTATGTATCTTTGATTAGTTTTAAATTTTAACAAAAAAATGAATAAAAAAGTTATTTTAATGATACTTGACGGCTGGGGAAATTCTCCAGACCCTAAGGTTTCTGCTATCGATCATGCCAATACTCCTTTTATAGATTCTTTATATAAAAAATACCCTTACGCTACCCTGAGAACAGATGGTTTACATGTAGGTTTACCCGAAGGTCAAATGGGAAATAGTGAAGTAGGGCACATGAATCTTGGAGCAGGCAGAATTGTGTATCAAGATTTAGCAAAAATTAATTTAGCTATAGAAAAAGACACATTAAAAGATGAAAAAGTATTAATTGATGCATTGAAATACGCTTCAGACAATAACAAAAATGTTCACTTTTTAGGATTATTAAGTAATGGAGGTGTTCATGCTCACACGAGCCATTTAAAAGGGTTTATTGATGCGGCAAATAAAGCTGGCGTAAATTCTTTTGTTCATGCTTTTACAGATGGTCGAGACGTAGACCCCAAATCAGGTAAGGGCTATGTTGAAGATTTAGAAAATCATATTAAAGGTACAAACACAAAAATAGCAACCATAACTGGGCGTTATTATGCCATGGATAGAGATAAACGTTGGGAACGGGTACAATTAGCGTATGATGCGATTATAAATGGTGTTGGTACAAAGGCAACAAATCCTACATCGGCAATTCAGACTAATTATGATAACGATATTACTGACGAATTCATCAAACCATTAATCATTACAGATAAAAATAATAACCCTATTGCCAAAGTTCAAGAAGATGATGTTATTATCTTTTTTAATTTTAGAACAGATAGAGGTCGTGAATTAACAGAAATGCTAAGTCAAAAAGATTTCCTAGAGTATAACACTAAAAAAATCGAATTATACTATGTAACCATAACAAACTATAGTGATGCTTTTGAAGGTATAAAAGTTATTTTTAATAAAGATAATATTACTGAAACACTGGGTGAAGTACTCGCAAAACATGGTAAAAAACAAATTAGAATTGCTGAAACTGAGAAGTATCCTCATGTTACATTTTTCTTTTCAGGTGGACAAGAAACGCCTTTTGAAGGAGAATCTCGTATCCTTAAAAACTCACCAAAAGTAGCAACATACGATTTAAAACCAGAAATGAGCGCATACGAATTAAAGGATGCTCTAGTTCCAGAACTTGAAAAAGGTGAAGTTGATTTTGTTTGCTTAAATTTTGCAAATGGTGATATGGTTGGGCATACTGGTATTATGGAGGCAGCAATAAAAGCGTGTGAAGCTGTCGATGCGTGTGTGAAAGAGGTTGTTACCACTGCTTTAAACAATGGTTATACTACACTTCTTATAGCAGATCACGGAAACTGTGAAACCATGATAAACCCTGATGGCTCTCCAAATACAGCGCATACAACAAATCCTGTTCCTGTTATTTTAATTGATAATGAACTTACTGAAATTAAAAATGGTATTTTAGGTGATATGGCACCAACTATATTAAAACTTATGAATGTTGAACAACCAGCTGCTATGACACAGCATTCGTTGGTGTAACAATAAAGTAATAAATAGTGTAACTTTACACTTAATTAATGCCTTAGATTTAATGAATTTTAACAATACACTTATTATTGCTGTTGATTTTGATGGCACTATTGTTGAAGATGCCTACCCAAAAGTAGGTAAACCCATTTTGTTTGCTTTTGAAACTTTAAAAAAGCTACAAGAAGACGGTCATCGTCTTATTTTATGGACGTATCGATCTGGTAATAAACTAAATGAAGCTATTTCATTTTGTGAAGACAATGGCATTCATTTTTATGCGGTAAATAAAAGTTTTTCAGAAGAAGAATACTCGGAAGATATTAGCAGAAAGATTAATGCCGATTTGTTTATTGATGACAGAAACATAGGAGGGTTCCCAGGCTGGGGTGAAGTTTATCAAATGCTAACAAATTCTGCGCCGCCTATTCCCGAAAACAAAAAAGGGTTTTGGGGGTTATTTAAATAAACTTTAAATTAATTCAAAATAAGTTTTATCAATATTTTCTCTATGGTTTGGATGGGCTATATCAACCAATGCCTTAACGCGTTGTTTAATTGTTTTTCCGTATAAATTTGCAATACCATATTCGGTAACTATATATTGTACATGTGCTCTTGTCGTTACCACCCCAGCACCAGGTTTTAAACTTGGTACAATTCTACTAATACCCTTTCTTGTAATAGACGGTAATGCAATAATAGCCTTTCCTCCTTCGCTAAGGGAAGCGCCTCTAATATAATCCATTTGACCACCGACACCAGAATACATTTTCGCACCCATAGAGTCGGCACATACTTGTCCTGTTAAATCTACTTCAATAGCAGAATTTATTGCCACCATTTTGGGGTTTTGCTTAATTATTGAAATATCATTCACATAATCGGATGCCCTCATCTCAACAAAAGGATTATCATCTACGTAATCATATAAGCGCTTAGACCCTAATAAAAAAGTAGTTAAGGCACGGCCAGGGCTAATGTTTTTAAAATTACCATTTATAACATCATTCAAAATTAAATCTATAACGCCATCAGAAAACATCTCTGTATGCAAACCTAAATTTTTATGATTTGTAAGTCGAGATAGAACAGCATTTGGAATAGACCCAATTCCCATTTGTAAGGTGCTTTTATCCTCAATTAAACTTGCTACATAATCTCCAATTTTATTTTCAACCTCTGAGGGAGTTCCAAAAGCATGCGCAGGTATAGGTGTATTACATTCTACAAATAAATCTATTTCTGTATGGTGAATAATTCCATCGCCATGAGTTCTTGGCATCTCAGTATTTACTTGAGCTATAACAATTTTAGCATTATCTATTGCTGCTAATGTTGCTTCTACAGAAACACCTAATGAGCAATACCCATGTTTATCTGGAACAGATACATGAATTAAGGCCACATCCAATGGTAAGATATTTCTTTTAAACAATAAAGGTAATTCGCTTAAAAAAACGGGCGTATAAGATCCATTTCCAGCGGCTAATGTATGCCTAACATTACTTCCAATAAAAAATGAATTAACATGAAAACTATCTTTCAATTCAGGATTAGCATAAGGCGTTTCCCCTTCAACGTGTAAATGGCAAACCTCAACATTTCGTAATTCTTCATGGCGTTCGGTCATTGCTTTCATCAATACTTGAGGAGCTGCAGCAGCTGCTTGAACATAAACTCTATTATTGGACTTTATAACCTTAACAGCCTCTGCTGCACTTACAACTTTATACATGAGTCAGATAGTTTAATAGACAAAATTATCTAATAATAATATAAAAAAAACTGTCATAGGTCATGAAACTATAAAAATTATCAACACACATTTTTTAAGTATCTTTGCCATTATTTTTTAAGTATGATAATAGTAAAAACTGCAGAAGAAATTGAATTAATGCGTGAAAGCGCCTTAATCGTATCAAAAACTTTAGGTGAATTAGCAAAAGCTATAAAGCCAGGAGTAACAACGCTTCAATTAGATAAAATTGCTGAAGCATGTGTTAGAGACCATGGTGCTATTCCTGGATTTTTAGGATTATATGATTTTCCAAATACGCTATGCATGAGTCCTAATTCGCAAGTTGTTCATGGTATTCCAAACGGAAACCCTTTAGTTGAAGGTGATATTATTTCTATTGATTGCGGTGCTCTTAAAAATGGCTTTTATGGTGATCACGCTTATACTTTCGCGGTAGGCGAAATTGATGCTGAGACAGAGAAATTACTTCAAGTAACCAAAGAATCTTTGTATTCAGGCATAAGGGAATTTAAAGCTAATAACCGTGTAGGCGATGTTGGTTATGCCATTCAAAAATATTGTGAAGACCATGGTTATGGCGTCGTAAGAGAACTAGTTGGGCATGGTTTAGGCAGTAAAATGCACGAGGACCCAGAAATGCCAAATTATGGAAAACGTGGAAGAGGTAAAAAATTTATTGAAGGTATGGTAGTTGCCATAGAACCTATGATAAATATGGGAACACATCGTATTAAACAACACAGAGATGGTTGGACCATTACCACTCAAGACAATAAACCTTCTGCTCATTTTGAGCACGATGTCGCTTTAGTTGATGGTAAACCTGAATTACTTTCAACCTTTGCATATATTTATGAGGCTTTAGGTATTACTTCTAATGAAGAAGATGAATTCAGAAAAAAAGCTTTGGTGCTTTAAAAAATGAAACCCCTTTTTAAAACCATTCTCAATGCAATCCCTAGACCTTTTCTTATAAGGTTAAGCTACATTATTCGGCCTATTTTTGCTTTTTTCTTAAAAGGTGATACGTTTACGGACCCTATTGACGGAAAAGGTTTTAAAGCCTTTTTACCTTACGGCTATGGCAACCAACGCAACAATGTGTTATCCCCTTCAACATTAAGTTTAGAGCGTCATAGATTACTTTGGTTATACCTTAAAAATGAAACCAATTTCTTTTCGGCTAAATTAAAAGTATTACATTTTGCTCCTGAACAAGCATTTTATAAACGGTTCAAAAACATGACTAATTTAGATTATGTGACTACAGATTTAAATTCACCTTTGGCAGATGTGAAAGCTGATATTTGCAACCTTCCTTTTAAAGAGAATGAATTTGATGTTATTTTATGTAATCACGTTTTAGAGCATATTCCAGATGATACGAAAGCGATGAAAGAATTATATCGAGTTTTAAAAGTTGGTGGTATGGGCATTTTTCAAATCCCTCAGGATTTAAAAAGAGACATTACTTTTGAAGATGATGGTATAACAGATAAAAAAGAGCGCGCTAAAATATTTGGTCAATACGACCATGTTCGCGTTTATGGTCGTGATTATTTTGATAAACTTCGGGGTATTGGTTTTAAAGTTGAAGAAGTAGATTATACTTCCACTTTTTCAAAAGAAAAAATAACAGAATACTGTTTAGCAAAAGGTGAGATTATCCCTGTGGTTTATAAATAATTAATGCTCTGGAAAGCCATTTAAAGCTAGAGTTTCCAATTCTTTATTATCATTCTCAAAAATTAAAAAAACCTTTAGCTCTTGGTGCAAGTCCAAAAATATTTTAACTTTCTCTACACCCATAGCTTTGAAGGCTGTGGCATAAGCATCAGCAGTCATACAGTCTTCTGCAATTACTGATATACTTAATAAATTTGTTTTACTTGGATATCCTGTTTCTGTATCAATTATATGTGCATAACGATTTCCGTTTTCATCAACCTTAAACTTTCTATACGTACCAGAGGTTGCCATGGCCTCATCCTGCAAGGTTATAGCTTTTAATATAGATTGCTGCCCTTCAAAATTAGGCTCTTCTACTCCAACTTTCCAGTTGGTTTGCCTTTCAGAATTTATACCTTTCACTCTTATTTCTCCTCCAATTTCAACTAAATAATTATTTACTTTTTGAGATTCTAGAAATTCCCCTATCACATCTACACCATAACCCTTAGCTATCGCATTAAACTCTATATAAACGTTAGGGTTAGATTTCCTAATGGTGTTATTATGCCTATACGTTTTATCATAGCCTACATATTGCATTAAGCTATCAATTTTTAAACTATCTACGACTTCAATAGTATCTTCTGCACCAAATTTCCATGCATTAACTACATTTCCAATTGATGGATCGAATGCACCTTCTGTTTGACCGAAAATTTCTTTAGAAACATCATAAACTTTTATAAAATGTTCATCAATTTCAAAAGATTCGTTTCTATTCAATTTTGAAATATCCGAATTAACTTGATAGGTAGACATTGATTTATTAATAATGTAAAACAAACTATCAAATTGAATTTCATAATTAACATCAGAGTCATAAATAATAGAATAACTAGTTCCAAAAACAGTTCCAGTAAGTTTTGTGTTTTTATGTTCTTCAATACAAGAAAACAAAAAAATAGCAACTAATAAGATTAATAAATTCCTCATAAAAATTAAGTGATGTTCTAATTAAAATTGGTTTCTAAAACTTGAATACCATTATATTCTAATAAATAATCTTGATTTAAATAAATAGGTTCTTTTTCTCCCTCTGTACTGCCAACCCCAACACCTGCGTATAAGACCTTAGCATCTTTTTCTCTGGCATGGTTTTTAAATGATTCCATCCATACCACATCATAATTATTCGGGTTTTCTGGTAGTATAACAGCGCGCACTATAACAAAATAATATTGTTTGTTTTTATCTATACATACAAACTGAGGATGTTTTTTAAGTTTACTATTTACTGCAATAAATTCAAACCCACGTTTCTCTAAATCTTTTCCAGCATGATTCATTGCTAGATTATGTAATTCTTGCTCTGTTAATGGTTTACTCATACTGCAAAAATACTATAAAAGTTGAACTGATGATAACATTTTTATAATGTTTCGATGTAATGATATAATAAATACATAATCTATTAAAGCCTTTATATTATAAAAACTTCTATACGTTATTTATCTCTTTTATTATTACTGTTTTATCCTACGAACCACAAAAAGAAAGCACTTATTATATAGCATTTTATTACCATTCTGAAATTTTAAGAGTAATTACGCCCTTGAAACAAATATTTTTATTAATTTAAAATAAAATATTACCTCATGAAAACAACACCTCGTTTAGAATCTGCCTTAAAAAAGCTCTATACAGCTTTTCATGGCAGCACATTAAACCCTGAATGTTGCAAACAATGTGCTGTTGGAAATATTTTAGACCAAACAGATCGTTGGAAACACTTATCAGATTCTCATGGTGGTTTAGAATTAAATTATGTTGGCAGAGTACATCAAAATTTAGGTCGGACATTTAATGGCTATTCTCCCTTAGAATTATTGAAGATTGAAAATGTTTTCTTGAATGCTTGCGGTTATCAATTGCCTTTGCATTACAAAAACAAAAAACCACAAAACCCTACAAGTAAGGATGTATTATATAATGGCCTAGTTGCTACTATAAGTTTTTTATGTGAATTAGATGGCGTTTCAAATGTCATGGATTATACGAGGTTATTTGAATTTGCAAAATATAAATTAGAACCCTGTTAGCACAACTTAAAACATGTTCTAAACAGAAAGCCCAACATTTTATGTTGGGCTTTCTGTTTTTATAATAAGATGCTAAAACACCATCAGACTAATAACTAATAATCTATTATCCACCAAAGTCATCAAATCGAATATGCTCATCTGGGATACCAAAATCTTCTCCCATTTTTTGAACGGCTTGATTCATTAATGGCGGGCCACAGAAATACAATTCGATATCTTCTGGCGACTCATGATCCTTTAAATAATTATCAATAACACAGTTGTGAATAAACCCAACAAAACCATCTCCAGGAGCATCAATATTTTCTTTTACTTTCCAGTTATCTTCTTCCATAGGTTCAGATAATGCCAAGTGAAATTTAAAGTTAGGGAAATCTCTTTCCAACGCTTCAAAATGTTCTAAATAAAATAATTCGCGTTTAGAACGTCCTCCATACCAATAGGATACTTTTCTACCTGTCTTCAACGTTCTAAATAAGTGGTATAAGTGCGAACGCATTGGCGCCATACCTGCTCCACCACCTACATAAAGCATCTCAGATTCAGACTCGTTAATGAAGAACTCTCCATAAGGTCCTGAAATCGTAACTTTATCACCTGGTTTTTGATTAAATATATATGATGATGCAATCCCTGGATTAACATCCATCCATCCATTTTTAGCGCGATCCCATGGTGGACATGCTACACGAACATTTAACATAATCTCTCTTCCTTCTGCTGGGTAAGATGCCATTGAGTAAGCTCTTTCTATAGTTTCTGGATTCTTCATCACTAAAGGCCATAAACCAAACTTATCCCACTCAGTTTGAAACTTATCTGGAGTTTCGTGTTCTTCAGGATGCGCCGTAATATCCATGTCTGAATACTTCACTTCACATGGTGGAATTTCTATTTGAATATATCCACCTGCTTTGTAGCCCATATCTTCTGGAATTTCCACAACGAACTCCTTAATAAATGATGCCACATTGTAGTTACGTACAACTGTTGCTTCCCATTTTTTAATACCAAACACTTCTTCGGGAATGGTAATATTCATGTCTTGTTTAACCTTTACCTGACATGATAAACGAGCACCTTCTTTTAATTCTTTTCTACTAAAATGAGGTGTTTCTGTTGGTAAAGCTTCTCCTCCGCCTTCTAAAACATGACATTCACATTGAATACATGTTCCACCGCCACCACATGCCGATGGCAAAAATATTTTCTGAGCACTTAAAGTAGATAATAAACTACCTCCTGAAGCTACCTCTATTTCACGTTCACCATTGATTGTAATTTTTACTGGACCAGATGGTGATAATTTTTGTTTTACAAAAAGTAATAAACTAACAAGTACTAACGTAATTATTAAAAACGCTGCAACTGTTGCTATAACTGTTCCTGTTGTTCCTGCTGCTAAAATCATACTACTCTACTATTTTAGTGTTATCGGCTAATTCTTTAGCTATTTCAGTTTCTAATTCCTTAACGTCTAAGGCTGTTTCTGTTGTTGGCTTTTCTTCTTCATCCCCACCAGTTAACATACCACCAAAACTTAAAAAACCGATTCCCATTAATCCTGTAATGATGAATGTAATACCTAAACCTCTTAAAGGTGCAGGCACATTACTGTATCTAATTTTCTCACGAATAGCGGCAATAGCTAAAATGGCTAAAAACCAACCTATACCTGAAGAAATTCCATAATTAAGAGCTAAACCTAAGGTTTCGATTTCGCGAGATTGCATAAATAAAGACCCTCCTAAAATGGCACAGTTTACAGCAATAAGTGGTAAGAAAATACCAAGTGAGTTATATAGTGATGGTGAAAACTTTTCAACCACAATTTCATCCAATTGCACCATAGTTGCAATAGTTGCAATGAACATAATGAAAGAAAGGAAACTTAAATCGTACTCTGCATATTCAGCACCTAACCATTTTAAAGCTCCTGGTTGCAATAAATACTGATCTAATAACCAGTTTAAAGGCACTGTAATTGCTAATACAAATATTACTGCTGCACCAAGACCCACTGCTGTTGCAACTTTTTTAGAAACGGCTAAGTATGAACACATACCTAAGAAAACCGAAAACACCATATTATCAATAAAAATTGACTTGAAAAATAATTCGATGTGCTCCATTGTTTTATTATTTATTAATCTTGAATGTATTTCAAGATCTCATTAATCCTTTTTGTTAATTATTAAAGACCCTGAAATAAATTCAGGATAAACACTTGGTGTTAATCTTCAATTAATGCTTTATTTCTGCTACGTTGTACCCAGATAATTAAACCTACAACTATTAACGCCATTGGTGGCATTAACATGAATCCGTTGTTTTCGTATCCTATTGAGTATACTCCAGTTTTCTCAATCGCATCTCCTAATACTGGAATACCAAATAAAGTTCCTGAACCTAGAAGTTCTCTAAAAAATCCAACAATTAAAAGAATAACAGCATATCCTAAAGCATTACCAATACCATCTAAAAATGATCTCCAAGGTCCGTTTGCTAAAGCAAATGCCTCAAAACGCCCCATGATGATACAGTTGGTAATAATTAACCCTACGAATACTGCTAATGTTTTACTTAATTCGTATGCATATGCTTTTAGCACCTGATCTACTATAATTACCAAAGCAGCGACCACAATAAGTTGTACGATGATTCTAATTTTAGAAGGAATGATATTTCTCATTAAAGAGATTACCACATTACCTACACCTAATACAAACAGTACAGCAATACCCATTACTAAAGAAGCTTTAAGTTCAGCCGTAATTGCTAATGCTGAGCATATACCTAATACTTGAATTGTAATTGGGTTATTATCCGTTAACGGGTCTGTTATTAACTTAGCGTCTTTTTTTGAAAGGAGTCCCATATTATTTTAAGTTTTTAAAGTAAGGTAAATACAATTTTAAATCGGCTTTAAGCATTGCTGAAACTCCATCTCCAGTAATGGTTGAACCTGCAATAGCATCCACCTCGTGATCAACTTTATCTAAGTTTTTAGGATCATTGTTACCTTTTGTAACAGCAATACCTTTAAAAACTCCTGTATCACTCAATAAATGTTCTCCAGTAAAATCATCCATAAAGAAACGTTGGTTGATGTTTGCACCTAAACCAGGTGTTTCTCCTGCATGATCAAAAAATGTCCCTTGCACTACCATATCCTTATCTAAAGCTACATAAGCCCAAATAGCATCCCAAAGTCCCTTTCCTCTAATTGGAGCAATGTAAAATGTTTTACCATCTTTCTCTCCAACAAATAACGGTAAACGTCTTGTGCCTCCGTTTTTTGCTTTTGCTTGTTCTTTCTTAACATCTATTAAGTATGCTTCAGTATCCTCTTTTGAACCACCGTTTGCATCAATTACTAATTGTTGTTTTATGTATTTTGAAAACTCTTCACCCACTTTATCTGTAGAAACAAATTCTCTACTCGTGCCTTCATTTTCATTTATACCCATAGCATACAGAATATTCTGCTGCTTTTCCATACGCTTATTTTCTGTAATAGCAGGTTTTAAAGAAGACGCTGTAAACGCTAATAATGAACCTACTACTAATACCATGGCTATAGCAAATAGTATTGTGTATGAATTTTTATCTGTGTTAACTCCCATAATTTATGCTGTTTTAACTTTTAAACGTTTCATCCTTTTCTTCACATTACCTTGAACCACATAATGATCGATAGTTGGTGCAAATACATTCATTAATAGAATGGCTAAGAAAACGCCTTCTGGATATGCAGGATTGAATACACGTATCATAATAGATAGAAATCCTATTAAGAATCCGTAAATCCATTTTCCTTTATTAGTTTGAGAAGCTGTTACGGGATCTGTTGCCATGTATACGGCTCCAAACAAAATACTTCCTATAATTAAGTGTTGCCAAAATGGAACACTCATTAAACCATAAAACTTACTAGATTCTCCAATCCAACCAGCATCTACAACACCGTTAAATATTAATCCCATAACCAATGCGCCTATTAGAGTTGAAACTATAATTCTCCAACTTCCCATTTTTGTAAAAATTAAAAACAAGGCACCTATTATTATTAAAAACTTAGAAGTCTCTCCTACTGAACCAGGAATTATCCCCCAGAACATATCCCAGTAATCATAAACTACTGAATTTCCTTGAGCATAACTACCCAAAATAGTTTCTCCTGATATCGCATCTAGGTTTTGTCCTGCAGCGATAGCTTGATCTCTTTCAACTGCTCCATGCACCCAAACTTTATCACCAGACATCCAAGTTGGATAAGCAAAGAATAAAAAAGCACGAATAGTTAGAGCAGGATTTAAAATATTCATTCCTGTACCTCCAAAAACTTCTTTACCAATTACAACACCAAAAATCACAGCTACTGTAAGCATCCATAATGGAATATCGACAGGAACAATTAATGGCACTAACATACCTGTTACTAAGTAACCTTCTTCTACCTCATGTCCTTTAATTATGGCGAATATAAACTCAACGGCTAAACCAACACCATAGGATACAATAACCAATGGTAATACTTGCCATATACCTACTACTAAGTTATCCAAAGTCCAAAAGGACGCACCTAAAAAGCCTTGAGCTGATTCAATTTCACCTAAAGCCAAATAATGTTGATACCCTGCATTAAACATACCGAAGATTAAACATGGCACTAGTGCCAAAATCACGGTATTCATAGTACGCTTTAAATCATCGGCAACCTTTATATGGGTCCCACCATGAGTCGTTTCGTTAGGTAAATATAAAAATGTATGAAGGGCATTAAATGCTGGTATCCATTGTTTATTCTTATTCTTTTCCTTAAAAATATGTAATTTATCTTTTAAACCCATTATCCTATTTCTTTAAGCATTAAGTCTAATCCTTGTCTTATTATTTTTTGATGTGGTTGCTTAGACACACATACAAATTCTGTTAATGCGAAATCTTCGGGAGCAACTTCATACATACCTAAAGCTTCCATTTCATCTAAATCTTGATACATACAAGCCTTTAAGATTTGCATAGGAAAAATATCTAATGGAAAAACTTTTTCGTAAGTGCCTGTAGTTACAAAAGCACGATACTCGCCATTGGTATTGGTATTTAAATCGTACTTCTTATTAGGGTTTAACCATGAAAAGGTTAAGGCTCTTGATGTCGATACTTTATTAAATACAGGTTTTGTCCATCCAAATAACTCATAATCATCTCCTTCAGGAATTATAGAAACCACATTGCTGTAATAATCTAAATTACCGTCTGTTTGTATTTGTTTTCCTGATAAAACATTACCGGAAATAATACGATCATTACCATCTTTAGAAACACCTTTATCATAAACAATAGTAGCAATTTCACTACCAGCAATTGTTTTAAAATATCTTGGTTTTTCAACAGAAGACCCTACTAAGGCAACAATACGCTCTGCATTAAAATTACCTGTTAAAAGTAGTTCACCAATAATGACTAGGTCTTGAGGACTAACCGTCCAAACCACTTCGCCTTTATTAATAGGATCAATTTTATTAATTTGAGTTCCAACATTTCCAGAAGGATGTGGTCCTGAAACTTTATGGAGAATAACACCATTTAAACCAGCAAGCGGAGAATTTCCATTCTTACCAACAGATACGTGTACTTTTCCTTCGGTTAATTTTCCTAAAGCAGATACTGCTGCTTGCAACTCTGATTCTTTCCCTTGTAAGGTAAAATCTAAATCAGCTGCTAAAGGTGCGCTGGCATATCCTGAAATGAATATCGCTTTTGGCGATTTTTCTGGATTTGCAATCACATCATAAGGACGTTGTTTTACAAATGGCCAACACCCAGAAGCTAGTAAATGTGCTTTAATCTCTTCTGGTTTTGAAGCATCGATATCAAACTTTCCAAAGTCTTCAAAAGTTTGTGTTTTATCTGCTTCAATTTTAATGGCATCGATACGTCTTTTTGGTCCTCTAAGCACCTCAACTACTTTTCCTGAAACTGGTGATGAAAACTTAACCGTTTCTTGAGATTTATCGAAAAACAAAGTACTTCCAGCTTTAACTAAAGTTCCTTCTTTTGCAACAAGTTTTGGGGTTACGCCGTGAAAATCTTCTGGCCTTATGGTGCTGTAGTTACTGATAATTGCTTGTTCAACAGTTTTTTCAGCTTCACCATTAAGTTTAATATCCAGACCTTTTTTAATACGAATGTCGTTTGACATATTTATTTTTATTGAAATTAGTTGTCTAAAAATCCGTGCAAAAATACGAATAAATAGCTAATTTGATAGCCAAATTAGACTCTGTTTGTTATTTATATTTGTTCTAAATAAAAGATTAATCTTAGGCATAGAATTTGTTTATCTTTACAAAAAAAGCGAAGAATGTCTTTAAAATTTCCTCTAATATGGCTTTGTTTTATTGCGACTGGATTAATCTATGGTCAAGTAGAAGAAGTAAACCCTCCAGATTATATAAAATCTATTACTTTTAAAAGTAATAGTAGTGATCTAGGGGAACTGCCTATTATCAAATTAGGTGAACCATTTTATTTAGAGTTTGATGCTTTAGTTTCAGACGAACCGGATTTTTATTATAAAATTGAGCATTATGATTACGACTGGAAAGAATCTGTTCTTGTAAAACCTGAATTCCTTTTAGGTGTTGATAATTTTAGAATTCAAGACTACACAAATTCTTTCAATACTTTTCAAATGTATTCGCACTATAAATTGTCATTACCCAATAGACAAACCAAACAATTAAAGGTATCGGGTAATTATATTATTTCAATTTATGATACAGATAATGAGTTAGTATTCTCAAGAAAATTCATGATTTATGAAAACCTCGTTACCCCAGGCATCGCCATTAAAAGATCGCGAGATGTAAGCAACATAGAGACCACACAAACTGTTGATATTGAAATTGTTTCTGGCCCTCAAATTAACAATCCGCTTCAAACCGTAAAAACGTTAATCATTCAAAATAGCAATCTAAATACTACCATTTCAAACTTAAAACCTCAATATACTATTGGCAATAAACTCATCTACAGATATATAAAGGAAACTGCTTTTGCAGGTGGAAATGAGTATCTTTTTCTCGAAACTAAAGATGTTAGAGCTGCAACCTCTCGTGTGCAATCCATTGCTTTAGAAAATATTTACCAGTCTTATTTATATACCGATGTTACAAGAAAAAATTTGCCATACACTTACAACCCAGATATTAATGGACAATTTAAAATTGTAGCCATAGATAGGGACGATGTGGCCGTTGAGGCAGATTATGTTCAAGTACACTTTTCATTGCAATATCCAGAATTAACTAACGGAGAAAGCATTTATATCTATGGCAATTACAATAATTATGCGTTGAGTGATTATAATAAAATGACTTTAAATATAGAGAGCGGATTATACGAAACCAACTTTAAACTAAAACAAGGATTTTATAACTACAAATATGTTATTGTGAACAAAAACGGTGACTTAAACGAAGGTGCTATAAGCGGTGATTTTTGGCAAACCGAAAACAACTACAAAGTTTTAGTGTATTACAGAGATTTGGGTGCCCGTTACGACAGAATTATCGGGTTTAACCAAGTTTCTTCCACAAATATCTCAAACTAAACGGCATAAAACGTTAAAAAATGGGTAATAATAGTTTGCCAGAATGGATATTCAACAAATATTGTAGGCTAAAAATGCATTTCATCTAATTTTTCTATCAATCACGTTAAAATTTACGTTAACCACTTAATATTTATTATTTTAGCAAGCGCTAATACTTTGCACATCGATGGTTCAACAAGTAACAAAAGGCATAAAAATTTCGGTAGAAACTACCTTCGAAGGCTCGTTTTATAAAAACTATAAAATACAGTATGCCTTTGGATATACGGTAACAATTGAAAACCAGAGTAAAGATTCGGTACAACTTAACGCACGGCACTGGGAAATTTTAGATGCATTAAACAACGTAGAAACCGTTTCTGGCGAAGGTGTTATTGGTAAAAAACCTGTGCTTCAACCAGGTGAATCCCACACGTACACATCAGGTTGCTTACTAACCTCTCCTTTTGGTGCTATGCAAGGGCATTATAGCATGGTAAACTTTACCACTACAAAAAAGTTTCAAGTTACCATCCCTACCTTTAAGCTAAGTGCTCCTTTTGCAATAAATTAGTTTTTTTAAGGCTTTACCATAGCGTGTTGCGCTTTACATTATATCTTTTTAAAAGAGCATAACGAAAGAGGAACTGTAAATACGTATCTCTAAACTTCCTTAATAGTTTATAAAATTTTAACTAGGATAGAGTTCAAAGATAAAAACTAACGGTAACAACAAACAAAAATAAGCGCTGATATAATCTTAATTACGAAACACTTTTTAAATATTATTTCATAATCCTTTCAAACCTAAAAATGGTCCCACTCTGCTTTACATGAAAGAACTTACAATTAGAATAGTGTATGAATTCAAATTCTAAATCATAATCAAAAGTATCATCTTCAACCTTAAATATATCATGTATATCAATATTTCCATATGGCGAAATACGCTTAAAATGATACTCCACATCATGTCCTGTTTTATGCAACTCAAACCATGCTCCAGCGGCAATACCAGAAAGCCATTGTGCTTTTTCGTGTAAACTATCAACTGGTTTTGGCTCTTGTGTTCCTAACAAATTAACGTCATGGTCTTTTAACTTATCCAAAAAACAACGTATATTTTCACTTTTTTGAGAACCCTTAAATTCTGAAATAATACCTTTTTCAGAAACTTTAAAAGGATGGTTTTCCGTATTTGATAGCAATACATTACCAACTGTACTTGGTGTAAACCATTTAGAGATTTCAAGATTCTTTTTTATTTTAGAATCTATTAACGAAGCAATTAAGGTATCAGCTACAAAACGCGCACAATTGCAAGCATCTTTAACAAATGCTGCATATCTTATAAAATGTTTGTCTTGCATTTTAGTAATATGCGTTCGTGCTTTTTTGTAATTTATGGCATTACAAACTGAAGCTATTAATTTACCATCACCATGGGTTAATTTAGGATGTGTTCCTAAAAACTCTAAAACAGCGTCTAAGTTTGTTATTTTATCGTTTTCTATTTCAGCTTTTATAGGAAAATGCAATTCGTTATCGGTATCACTGCCACGCACGCGTCCGTTAGGCTCAGGAGAAATATAGCGTCCAAAATCATGATATTCTAAAACGCCAGTTTTTTTATCAATCAAAACCAAAGCAGAATGACCTGCTCTTAAATAATTCTTTTTACCAATACCAATATATCTCAAATAAGGAGAAAACCATTCTTCAGAAACCATAACTATCGTATCTGGATATGCCAACGTTAAAATAATACCCGTATTATCCATTGACTACTTCAGTAAGGTTGAAAGTTTTAGCAGTAACTGTTTTACTTTCAAGGTTCTCATAGCGCATACTAACGTCATTACCACATTTTTCAACTTGTGTAATACTCATTGTTTTTACAAAACCACGATCCATGACTATGCCATAATCCATATTATTAATATCGGCAGTACTATGAAATTTTAATACAGAATCAACATGCAAGTCACTCAGCACTTCAAAGTTTTCAAACCATTCTTGACGCTCTCTTTGCATCCCTTCAGAATACAACGTTGAAGATGACCAAATTCTTGATTCTAAAGGCAATTCTATAAAATGCTTGTATTTACCATCCCAAACTAATTCATAGAATTTCAAATTCGTATTCCAATCTGCAATCACAATGGTAAATGGTTCAATATCTTGAAAATAATAATCTTCTATGGTTGTAATAATATCATCAGAAACCATGAAATCATTAGCCACGATGCCTCTACTCTTTATGTAACTCGATTGTCGTTCGTGTTTTACAAAACCTCCATTAAGTAAGCAAACTACTCGATTCTTTTCACTGACACCGATCCAAGTCCCTCCCTTTTTGTCTTTTGGAAACAACAATTTAGTATCGTGAATAGTATAAAAATCGGGAACTAAAGACACTCTATCAGGAGTTTCATCTCGATTTGAGGTTAAAACAAAATCGTTATTTTTCGTTGGAATAATTGTAACTGTGCACATAAAACCAATAGTCTTAAAACGGTTTAGCAACTTACAAAAAATAAATAAAATTTAAGTTGGTTTTAAAAAGACTTGCTTTTAAATAATCATTTAAATATTCGTAAATTTGCATCACATTTACTGAAAATTCAATAACAAAAAATAAAAAATCATGGGAAAAGGCTTTTTTAGTGTTCCAATTGCTGTTAACGAACCTGTAAAATCTTATGCACCTGGATCACCAGAACGTGATGCAGTTGCTAAGACATACAAAGCGATGTTTAATAGTAAAATTGACGTTCCTCTTTATATAAATGGTGAAGATGTAAAAACTGGAAATACCAGAACCATGTCTCCACCGCACGATCATAAACATGTTGTAGGAACATATCATGTAGCTGAACAAAAACATATTGATGATGCAATCTCAACCGCTTTAGAAGCAAGAAAAACATGGTCTCTAATGCCATGGGAACAGCGTGCTGGTATCTTTTTAAAAGCTGCTGAATTAATTGCTGGTCCTTATAGAGCCAAAATTAATGCAGCAACTATGATTGCACAATCTAAAACTGTACATCAAGCTGAGATTGATGCTGCCTGTGAGTTTATAGATTTCTTGCGTTTTAATGTTCAGTTTATGACGGACATTTACATGGAGCAACCAGAAAGCACGAGTGATGCTTGGAACCGCATTGAATATCGCCCGTTAGAAGGTTTCACGTATGCCGTTACTCCTTTTAATTTTACTGCTATTGCTGGGAATTTACCTGCATGTATGGCTTTAATGGGTAATGTTGTGGTTTGGAAACCTAGTGATAGTCAAGTATATTCTGCTAAAGTAATTATGGATGTATTTGAAGAAGCTGGAGTACCTCCTGGCGTTATTAATGTTGTTTTTGGAGACCCTGTGATGATTACCAATACGGTTATGGCAAGTCCAGATTTTTCAGGATTGCATTTTACAGGTTCTACATTCATTTTTAAAGAGCTTTGGAAACAAATAGGAAACAACATTCACAACTATAAGACGTACCCAAGAATTGTTGGTGAAACAGGCGGAAAAGACTTTATCGTCGCTCACAAATCTGCTGACGCAAAACAAGTAGCTACAGCCATTGTTCGTGGTGCATTTGAATTTCAAGGACAAAAATGTAGTGCGGCATCAAGAGCTTACATTCCAAAAAGTCTATGGGCAGATATTAAAAAGTTTGTTATTGCAGATGTAAACTCATTTAAAATGGGTTCTCCAGAAGATATGAGCAATTTTGTTACGGCTGTAATCCATGAAGGATCTTTTGATAAACTAGCAAAATATATTGATGGCGCAAAAAGTGATAGCGACGCTGAAATTGTTGTTGGTGGTAATTACGATAAAAGTAAAGGATACTTTATTGAACCTACGGTTATTCTTGCCAAAGACCCTAAATACACAACCATGTGCACGGAACTTTTTGGACCGGTGATCACGATTTATGTGTATGAAGATGACGCTTTTGCGGAAACTTTAAAGTTAGTAGACGAAACTAGCGAATATGCTTTAACAGGTGCTATTATATCTAAAGACAGATATGCGGTTACGCAAGCAACTGAGGCATTACAAAACGCTGCAGGAAACTTTTACATTAACGATAAGCCAACAGGTGCAGTTGTAGGACAGCAACCATTTGGTGGCGCTAGAGCATCAGGAACAAATGATAAAGCAGGTAGCGCACAAAACTTATTACGTTGGATATCTCCAAGAATGATTAAAGAAACGTTTGTAACCCCTACGGATTATAGATATCCGTTTTTAGGGGAATAATTTATCATTTGACTTATAAATCAAAAAAAGCAATTAGGAAATTCTAATTGCTTTTTTTTGTACTAAACAACTATTGATAAATAGTAACAGTAGGTTATATCACGTTTAAAAACAGTCCCGCCGTCTTCCAACCATAACGGAATTAGAACTGCAATATTTCGATTTACATCTTCATTAGATTCAACTATTTTCCATTTTCTACCAATACGAGTTAATGAGTTAGTAAGACCTAAATCTCAGGTTGAAGTTCAGAAAGAAACACCTTATTTTAATGCTAATTAAGATTCTATTCTTTATCAATATATAATTGTTTTATTTTATAAAATGACATAAACAAAGAGATATATACTAATGTTAGCCCCTAATACGAAGCTTATTTTTTCACAAAATATGTTCATAGACTCAAAACATATTAAAAGATAATACAGTAATATTAAAATGTATTATAAATATTACTAACTTTATTTTTTTAAAACGGCATGTTATTTGTTGATTAAAAACTATGAAAAAACATATTATTCTATTACTTATCATGTGTCCAATATTTGGATTCGCACAAGCAAATAAATTATTTAGACAAGCAACTCGAACCAATAATTTAAGCGAAAAAATATCATTATTAACTCAAGTTATAGAATTAGAACCGC
>NZ_CAJQQI010000175.1 GCF_905480415.1 uncultured Algibacter sp.
AATAATTTTTTCGGACTTTCTAAAAGTTTAGCTATAATTTCAATACGCTTTGATTTTTGCTCTAAACCTTCTTCAACATCGTTTCTTTTTAATGAAAATAAAGCAACTTCAGCACCAGAAATAAGTGCAGAACACAATAGAAGTAAAAACAGTAATGCAAAACTAAAAACAACTGAAACATCAATTGCCATAATTAAAAATATACAACTCGCGGGGTCAGGATCCAATTACTACTGGTTTAGTTAAACATAGATTTCTCGATAAGTTATCGAGTACATTATTAAAAGGGAAGATCATCTTTTTCATCTTCTATGGGCTGCCTAGCTGGTTGTTGGCTTTCAGCAGGTTTTTGAAGAACAGGGGTGTTTGTAACATTGCTTCCACTTTCATTTTTTGTTGAAAGAAATGTAAATTCATTACATTGAATTTCGGTTGAATATCTGTCATTACCCTTATCATCCGTCCATTTTCTGGTTTTCAACCTTCCTTCAATATAAACCTTATCACCTTTGCTTAAATATTTTTCACAAATTTCAGCGCCTTTATTTCTAACCACAATATTATGCCATTCAGTATTTGTAATACGCTCGTTAGTTTGTTTACTTGTATAAGTTTCACTAGTTGCTATGGGAAAGCGACCTACGCATCCACCACCTTCAAAATAATGCATTTTAACATCATCACCTAAATTCCCAATTAACATTACTTTATTTAATGTACCTGACATAATATGTATATTTTAAAAGAAGACAAAAATAGCCAATTGCACTTCATTTCTTTAAAATTAATAAAAAAATATGATTGTTGACTCCAAACTACTAGAAATTAAACGATTCAATAAAATTCCCAATTAAAATAGGTACTGCAAATTCTCTTACTTTACCTATAGAAACACCCTCAGTAGGAAGTTTTTCTACATTAACAACCCAAAATTGAGTATATAAATGTTGATGTGATAATTTATGCAGTATTGGCTCCTTATTATATAGAGACAATTCAAAAGATATTCCTTTTAGTAAATCATGATTCTCAAGGAAATTATTAAAACCTTCAATATCATTCGCATTCTTTTCTGTTTCAATTAAAGGAAACTGATATAAATTTTGCCAGATACCCTTACTTTCTCTTTTTTCTAGAATTGTTTTGTTGTCTTCAGAAATAAATACTAAAAAATTAAAATGTTTTTTTTTCGCTTTCGCGGATTTAATTTTTACTGGTAATTCAGCTATTCTATTATTATTAAAAGCTAGACACCCTTCATTAAAAGGACAAATATGACAATACGGGTTTTTGGGCTTGCATTGGGTAGCCCCAAATTCCATAATGGCTTGATTAAACTCTGCAGGATGTTTTTTATCAATTAACTCTTGTGCTAAAGCTTTAAATTCTTTGGTTCCTTTTGAAGAATTTATAGGAGTATCAATTCCAAAATATCTGGATAACACGCGATATACATTTCCATCTACCACAGCCGTGGGTTCATTAAAACAAATGGAAGCTATAGCACTTGCGGTATAATCGCCTACACCCTTAAGTTCTAGTAAATCCATATAATTATCCGGAAACTTTCCTTTTAGCTCATTAGCGACATACTTGGCAGATGCATGCAAATTCCTAGCACGAGAATAATAGCCTAGTCCCTGCCAAAGTTTTAGAACATCACTTTCATCGGCCTTTGCCAACTCAAAAACAGTTGGAAATTTGCTAACAAAAGCTACATAATATGGTAGGCCCTGTTTTACTTGGGTTTGTTGCAAAATAATTTCCGACAACCAAATGTAATATGGGTTATTGGTTTCTCGCCATGGCAAATTACGCTTATTGTTTGAATACCAATGTGTTAAGGTTTTTGAAAATATCATGAATATATTTAATAGAGCAAACAAAAATAAACGTTTATAATATTAAATTTTAGTGAATTAGGTTTGAAATATTGAATATTAAATTCCTATATTTGCATCCCTTTTAGAATTTAGAATAACACAATAAATAATATATTAAAATGACGAAGGCTGATTTAGTAGCAAAAATTTCTGAGAAATTAGGAATTGAAAAAGGAGATGTTCAGGCAACTGTTGAAACTTTTATGGAAGAAGTGAAAACGTCTTTAGAAGGTGGTGATAATGTTTACCTAAGAGGTTTTGGAAGCTTTATAATTAAAACTAGAGCTGAAAAAACAGGTAGAAATATTTCAAAAAACACAACAATTAAGATACCTGCTCATAATATCCCTGCATTTAAGCCTGCAAAAGTTTTTGTAGAAGGCGTTAAAACAAATGTAGACGTTAAATAAAGCATTAAACGAATTATTAATTTAAAAACACACTATTTATGCCAAGTGGTAAAAAACGTAAAAGACATAAGGTAGCGACGCACAAACGTAAAAAACGTAGACGCGCTAACCGTCACAAAAAGAAAAAATAAACCAAAAAAAGTAGTTAGATTAGCTGCTTTTTTTGGTTTTAAAAACAACAAGTTCTTTGAAATGAGTTCATTAATTTTTTAACGCCTTTGGTGTTTTATGAACTCCACGGATTTAAAATCCTGTGAAAAAATAATGTATAATCCATCTGTACTTAATTGTATGGATAAAAATTAACTGAATGGATAAAGAATTGATCATTAGATCTAGTTCCGACAATGTTGATTTTGCCTTATTAAAAGATGGAAAACTTATTGAATTACAGAAAGATGAAGATAGTAATGACTTTGCGGTTGGTGATGTGTTTATAGCCAAAATCCGAAAAGCTGTTCCGGGACTAAATGCTGCATTTGTTAATGTAGGTTATGAGAAAGATGCATTTTTGCATTATCATGATTTAGGGCCTAAATTACCTTCTCTTTTAAAATTCACAAAACGTGTAAGCACAGGTAAATTAAGAGATTTTTCTTTGAAAAATTTCCCATTTGAAAAAGATATTGATAAAGACGGCAAAATTTCTGACGCCTTAAAATCAAATCAATCGCTATTAGTACAAATCGTAAAAGAACCTATATCCACAAAAGGACCTAGAATAAGCTCAGAGCTTTCTATTGCTGGTAGATATATAGTTTTAGTACCTTTTTCTAGCAGAATTTCTGTTTCTCAAAAAATAGAAGACCGCGAAGAAAAAGATAGACTAAAACGTTTGGTAAAGAGTATTACTCCCCAAGGTTTTGGCGTAATTATTCGTACTGTAGCACAAGGCAAAAAAGTAGCTGAACTAGATAAAGATTTACAAAACTTGCTTAGTCGTTGGACGGCAATGTGTAAAAAGCTACATAGAGCGCATCACCCTAGTAAAGTATTAGGAGAAATGAATAAAGCCTCGTCAATTTTACGAGACATATTTAATGATTCCTTTACAGGAATTACTGTTGATGATGAAGAGCTCTACTATCAAATTAAAGATTACGTGCAAGAAATTGCACCCAACAAAGAATCAATAGTTAAATTGTATCAGTCTAAAGTTCCAATTTTTGAAAAATTTGGAATTGAAAGACAAATTAAAACCTCGTTTGGAAAAACCGTTTCTATGTCTAAAGGTGCATATTTGGTAATTGAACACACCGAAGCACTGCATGTTATAGATGTAAACAGCGGAAACAGATCTAACAAAGCAAACAATCAAGAGGATACAGCACTAGAAGTTAATATAATAGCTGCTACAGAAATGGCTCGTCAATTACGCTTACGTGATATGGGCGGCATCATAGTAGTAGACTTTATAGATATGACTCATGCTGAAAACAGGCAAAAATTGTTCAACCATCTTCGTGATGAAATGAAAGATGATAGAGCAAAACATAAAATATTGCCTCCAAGTAAATTTGGATTGATACAAATTACAAGACAACGTGTTCGCCCAGAAATGAACATTAAAACACGTGAGGAAAATCCTGACGCTATTATTAATGGCGCTGAGGTAGAAGCACCTATAGGGTTGGTTCAAAAAATAAATCACGATCTTGAAAAACTAATTAAAAAAGACTATAAAAAGTTGACTTTAAACACACATCCTTTTATAGCAGCCTTTTTAACAAAAGGTATTCCATCTGTGCGTTCTAAATGGTTTTTAGAACATAAAAAATGGGTTAAAATTTTACCAAGAGATGCTTACACATACTTAGAATATCATTTTTTTGACAAAGATGGTAATCAAATTAAATAATTAAAAAACCCGCTACTTTTAAAGTTAGCGGGTTTTTTTTATGTCCTTTTGTTTTAAATTTTTTTGGCGCTATCTAAAGAATCGGGCTATACTACTCGCTTCCTATTCGCACGTGAGCTGAAACAGCCATTCAAGCCCTAATTCGTGTTGAATACTTGCCCATATATAATAGAATTCAATTCACATTAACTTACTTTTACCCGACTAAGCATAACTTAATGATAACGGGTTTATAAATATCTTTTAAAAAGTGCTACTCTTTTTATATGCAACTAAAACAAAATTATTTTTTATGATTTTCAAATTTAATTGAGCTCTCAGAAGAATTATAATTCAACTCGAAATTAATACCTTATATAACTAGACCCTCATACTCTTTTGCATTTAAAAACTTAGCTAGAATAGGTAGCCCTAAAATAATTTCCCTCATTTAAGAAATGATTTATAGGGAATTAAACCCAATACTAGTATAATGGCAAGTATAATTATAAATTTTCTATAATAGTTTTTAACTGCTATCTCTGGCAAAAAAAACTCATCCCCTTTAGAAAAATAATAAAGACTTAATTTTTGTTTAGTCGATATCTCTTTACACTTTGATCCACTTACACTTTGTTTATATATGTTATTAAGATACTTAAACTCAAAATAACTATAATTATTTTTCGACAATCTATTCGAGCAATAAGTGTTTACTATTTCCACATTTGTCAAATTGCTATTCTTGATGCGATTTTTAATAGTTGTTTGTTTATAAAAAACAACTGATAAAATAATCAAAATGAATAAGGAAAAAAATAACTGTTTTTTAAAGTACATCGTGCCTATTTACTTTTTAATTAAAGCTCACATTTATTAATTCTGTTGGCTATCATAAAATAATTACTTCTCATAAACGATTAGACCTGTCAGCCCTAAACAAAGCCTAGTAACAGACTTTTTAAAAACTTAAGGCGCAGGATTAGGAATAACCTGATGTACTTCCTCAATTTGTTGTAAAACGTCTTCACTCAAAGTCACATCTATACTATCAATATTCTCTTTAAGCTGTTCTATATTAGTAGCTCCAATAATAGTACTGGTAACAAAAGATTGTTGGTTAACAAACGCTAAACTCATTTGTGCTAAAGTCATATTATTGCCTTCAGCTATTTTCAAATAGTGTTTTGCCGCCTCTTCAGCTTTTTCACCACTATATCTAGCAAATCTTGGAAATAATTTAAGACGTGCATTATCATCTGCCTTTCCTTTTATGTATTTACCCGATAACACACCAAATGCCATAGGTGAATATGCTAACAAACCCACGTTTTCTCTCAAAGCCACTTCTGCTAAATCAGTCTCAAAGGTTCTTGTTAATAGTGAATACGCATTTTGAATAGTCGCAACTCTGGGTAAATTATGATGTTTCGATTCTTCCAAATAACGCATAGTTCCCCAAGAATTCTCATTTGAAATACCTATGTTTCTTATTCTACCGGCTTTAACTTCAACGTCTAAGCTGTGAAGAACCTCGTTAAAATTGTCTTCCCACTTCGTATCCAACTTAAAATTTCTAACACCAAATCTATTGGTATCGCGCTCTGGCCAATGTAATTGGTATAAATCAATGTAATCAGTTTGCAATCTTTCCAGTTCTAAATCGATAGCTTCTTTTATAGCTTTTGGGCTAAAACCTGTGGTACGAATATGCGCTGTATAATCACCTCCTCCTGCGATTTTAGATGCTATTACTACTTTATCTCTATTTCCAGATTTCTTTAACCAGGTGCCAATAATTTTACTAGTTCTTCCACTTAGTTCTGCAGTGGCTGGCACAGGATATAATTCGGCAGTATCAATAAAATTAACGCCTTGGCCAATAGCATAATCCATTTGTTGATGTCCTTCGGCTTCGTTGTTTTGATTTCCCCAGGTCATAGAGCCTAAGCATATTTTACTAACTTTTATTCCGGTATTCGGTATTGTA
The DNA here is from genome assembly GCF_905480415.1 of uncultured Algibacter sp. GTDB lineage: Bacteria > Bacteroidota > Bacteroidia > Flavobacteriales > Flavobacteriaceae > Algibacter_B. Next base: position 6,121 of record NZ_CAJQQI010000175.1, read on the forward strand.
GTGTATTTCATTTATAGCATTTTTTTTAAGAAGCGTAAAGATAAAAAACCTTTAAAAGCCTTGAAGCTTTTAAAGATTTTTTATGCGTGAGGGATTGAGGCATTTGTTGAAGCTCCTCGTAGAGAGCGACTGCCGAAAGCGCGACCCTTGTGGTAACGCCCTTATGTAATTACTCGCTTAACAACTTAGAGAGTTCGTCTAACTTTGGTGTTAAAATCACTTCTATACGTCTGTTTTTAGCTTTGCCTTCTTTTGAAGCGTTAGAGGTTATAGGTGCAAATTCGCCACGTCCTGCAGCAGTTAAATTTTCAGGATTTATATCGTTGTTCTCTCTTAAAATATTAACGATAGCCGTAGCACGTTTGGTTGATAAATCCCAGTTACTAGTTAAGATGCCGTTACCTGTGTAAGGCACATTATCGGTATGACCTTCAATTAAAACAGCAATATCTGGGTTATCGCCAAGCACGTTACCAAGTTGCTTTACCGCTCTAGTTCCCTCTGAACCAACGGCCCAACTCCCTGAACTGAATAACAATTTATTTTCCATAGATACGTATACCTTTCCATCGCGTTGCTCTACGGTTAATCCTTTGCCTTCAAAATCGGTTAAGGCTCTAGATATTGCGTTTTTTAACGCCGTCATAGCTGCATCTTTTGATGCTATTACATTTTCCAATTCTGCTACACGATTTGAGCGGTCTTCTAACTCTTTTTTAAGCTTTTCTAGTCTTGCATTTTCTGCTGCTAAAGCTTGTTCTTTAGCTTCTAACTGCGCTAACAACTCTCTATTCTTTTTAGAGTTTGCTGCTATGGCTGCCGAACTATTTTTTTCTAAAGCATCGTAAGAGGCTTTTAAATTATTGTAATTTGATTTTGTTGCGTTGTAATCGGCTTGTAATTTATCGCGTTGCGCAACGGCCTCATCGTAGGCAGATTGTAATTGCTTCAATTCGTTTTCGGCTGCGGTTTTAGCACCTAAAAGGGCTTCATTATCTGCAGAAAGGGTTCTGTTATCCTTTTTTAAATCGGCATATTTTGACTCTAGTTCTTTATAAACTTTGGGTGATACGCAAGAGGCTAACACCACTAGAGCAAACACTGTGAATACAATCTTTTTAATCATTTTATTTGGGTTCATTTATTGTTTATTATTTTTTATTTCCAGAAGAATAGGACAATGGTCGCTATGCACCGCTTCTGAAAGTATAACGGCTCTTTCTATGTTTTCTTGTAATGGTTCTGATACCATCGCGTAATCTAATCGCCAACCTTTGTTATTAGCGCGTGAATTAGCCCGATAACTCCACCAGCTATATTGTTGTAGTTCCGGATTTATAAATCTGAATGAATCAATGAATCCGTTATCAAGAAAACTGCCAATCCACTTGCGTTCAACTGGTAAAAATCCTGAAACGCCCTTCATTTTAGGGTTATGAATATCCATTTCTTGGTGACAAATATTGTAATCGCCACAAATAATAAGGTTTGGAAAATCTTTTTTAAGATTATTTATATAATCTTGAAACATAGCCATGTATTCCAATTTGTGATTCAATCTGGCATCATTTGTACCTGATGGTAAATACAAACTCATAACCGAAACGCCATCAAAATCGGCCCGAATATTTCTACCTTCAAAATCCATAGAGGCTATACCCGTTCCACACTCCACATGTTTAGGCTCCGATTTACTTAAAATAGCAACACCACTATAGCCTTTTTTTTGGGCACTAAACCAGTAATTGTACTTATAACCTGCTTCTTCAAAAAGACTTAAATCTAATTGTTCTTCTAAAGCCTTTATTTCTTGCAAACAAACAACATCTGGATTTGCAGCTTTTAACCAATCAATAAAACCTTTGTTAACAGCTGCACGAATACCATTTACGTTATAAGATATGATTTTCATTAATTTCTAATTAAAGTTTGAAAAGATCCTGAGTTTAATCAGGATAGATTCGTTTTCAATAGAAAACAAATCTAATTTTAGCTAAAATAAATAATGCGTTACTTTTACACTATTAAATATAGCTTGAGTTTTAACGAAGCTATTAACAAAATATTTTAAACGATTTGCAGTTTAAGTATCTGATGAAGTTTTTTATAGGTCTCCTTATTATTTTAGTTAGCTTTTGCGGTTTTTCGCAAAGTCAAAATTCTATTTATAAAACAAAACATGTTGCAGTAAAGAATACCATTAAAATTGATAGCGTTGGTATCAATTCCAATTCATTTTCCATTAGAAAAAAGGACAAGACAATTATTGATTCAACCTATTATTCTGTTGATTTTGCTAAAGCTACTTTAACGTTTAAAAAACCTATTGAAACCGATTCTATCATTATAAACTACTTAAATTTTCCAGAGTTTTTAACAAAAACCTACAAACAATTAGATGATAATATAATAGTTGAAAACAACGACCAAAATCAAACGCTTTATACGTTATCGCAACCCAATACTAATAATGATTTTATCCCTTTTGATGGTTTAACGACATCAGGTAGTATTTCGCGTGGTGTTACGGTTGGTAATAATCAAAATTCAGTTTTAAACAGTGAATTAGACCTTCAAATTACTGGCAAACTAAATGATAAAGTCTCACTTAAAGCATCCATTCAAGATGCAAATATTCCTTTACAAGAAAGTGGTTACAGTCAGCGTTTAGATGAATTTGATCAAGTGTTTATTGAATTGTTTAGCGACAACTGGAATATTCGTGCTGGAGATATTGATTTAGTAAATGCTGATTCTTATTTTGCGAATTTTTCAAAACGTGTACAAGGATTAAATTTGAAATTAAAATTGGGTGAAGATGATACTCAAACCAATTTATTCGCAGCAGGTGCGATTGTGCGTGGTCAATTTACTACCAGTCAGTTTATAGCGCAAGAAGGGAATCAAGGTCCTTATAAATTACAAGGACCTAATGGAGAATTGTTTGTGCTTATCGTATCAGGAAGTGAAACTGTTTATGTAAACGGTATTCCTGCAAAACGTGGTGAAGACCAAGATTATATCATCGATTATAATGCAGGTGAAATAATTTTTAATGCCACTTTTCCAATTACTTCAGAAATGCGAATTACTGTTGATTATCAATTTAGTGATCGTAATTATTCCCGATTTGTTGCGTTTGGAGGGGGGAATTACTCAAGCGAAAAATTTAAATTAGGCGTTTCTGTATATTCTGAAAACGATGCAAAAAATCAGCCTCTACAACAAAATCTTTCAGAAGAACAAGTACAAATTTTAGCGGATGCTGGCGATGATAGGACACAAATGGTTGCACCATCAGAAGTACGAGAAGAACTAAATGACAACAGAATTTTATACAAAAAAGAACTCATTGGTAGTGTTGAAGCTTTTGTGTTTTCAAATGATCCAAATGATGAATTGTATCGTGTAACATTCACTTTAGTTGGCGCAAATCAAGGTGATTATGCTTTGAGTAATATCAATGCCATTAATAATATTTATGAGTTTGTTGGCGCTAACCAAGGAAGTTATGCTCCAGTTGTTCAGCTTGTAGCCCCTATAAAACTTCAAATAGCTGTTTTGAATGGAAGTTACAAACCTTCAGAAAAAACGAAAATTAGTTTTGAAGCTTCTGGCAGCAAAAATGATTTGAATTTATTTTCAAACTCTGATGATAACAATAATGATGGATTTGCTGGAAAAATAAACATTAACCAAACTCTAGTAAAAAAAGACAGTCTTTGGAATATGGATGTGTATATAGATAGCGATTATATAAGCGCTGAATATAGAAATATTGAAGGGTTGTACAATCCGGAATTTAACCGAGATTGGAATTTAGACCTCAATAACGTAAGAGGTATTGGCCTTAATTTAGGTAATCAAATGTTATTTAATTCTGGTTTTAGGATGTTTCATCAAACAAAAGGGACTTTAAATTACCAATTTGAACATTTAAATTTTTCTGATGGCTTTAATGGAAATCGCCATATAGCCCAAGCTAATTTACTTTTAAATAAATTCAATATTTTATCATCTTCTAGTTTTTTAAATACTGAATCTAATATAAACACATCTACATTTTTGAGATCCTATAACCGCTTTACCTACAGCATGAAAAAAAGCTGGATAGGCTCAAGAATAGCTATTGAAGATAATGAACAACGTAACATAGCTACGCAAGAACTCACTCCTTTAAGCCAGAGATTTAAATCTTATGAAATATTTGTTGGACTTGGAGATAGCACCAAAATCTTCACTGAAATAGGTTATAAAAATCGAGTAAATGATAGTATTAAAAACAATCAATTACAAAAAGTTAATACGTCAAATACATTTTATTTGGATTCTAGAATTATTCAAAATAAAAATACGAACCTGTCTTTATATGCCAATTACCGAACCCTAAAAAGCAATGATAAAACTATTGAAGATGAAAACTCCATAAACTCTAGACTGCAGTTTAATCAAAAACTTTTCAAACAAATAATACAATGGAATACCATTTTTGAAACAAATTCAGGAAGATTGCCGCAACAAGACTTTACTTATGTAGAAGTTGAAGCTGGTCAAGGTACTTATACTTGGAATGATTACAACGAAAATGGTATTCAAGAGCTTGAGGAATTTGAAATTGCCCAATTTCAAGATCAAGGTCGATTTATTCGTGTACTTTTACCCAATCGAGTTTTTATAAAAACACATCAAAATAGATTGAGTCAAACACTTACTTTCAACCCTTCTCAATGGTCAGTTTCAGAAAACAAATCAAAACAATTTTGGTCACATTTTTACAACCAAACCAGTTATTTAATAGACAGAAAGATAAAACGAGAAGGTAGTCGTTTCAATTTAAATCCGTTTAACACGAGCGAAGAAGACCAACTTGGTTTACAATTAAACTTTAGAAATGTTCTATTTTTTAATAGAGGTAAGCAACGTTATACAACCTCTTATACATTTTTGGATAACACGACGCGACAGGTGTTATCTGTTGGGTTTATTGAGAATAGTTTAAAAAGTCATCAATTTAATTTTAATCATAAAATATCTAAAAACTGGTTAATTAATATGCTTTCTGCATTTGATAACAATGAGAGTATTAGTGAAAATTTCGCAAGCAAAAATTTCAATTTTGATGAGACTAGATTCAACCCAAAACTTTCTTATTTATTTAATGATAACTCCAGTTTTGATATGTTTTATCAATACGCAAGCAAAAACAATACTATTGGTGACATGGAGTCTTTAAATCAGCAGAAATATGGCATATCATTTACCTTAGGAAATAGTCAAAATAGCGCCATAAATGGTGAGTTTAATTACTTCTCTAATGACTATATAGGTAACCCAAATACACCCGTTGCCTATCAACTTCTAGAAGGCTTGCAACCAGGAAAAAACTTTACTTGGAGTTTATTGGCTCAAAAAAAACTAACTAAATTTTTAGATTTGAATCTGAGTTACTTTGGAAGAAAAACAGAGACTAGCAGAACGATTCACTCGGGTTCTATTCAGTTAAAAGCTTATTTCTAAAAACAAACCATTTACCCATTAAAATCTCGTATTCGAATCATCTATTTTTTTAAAAACAGAAATAATAGTTTTTACAGCTTCAGTATAAAACTCTGGTTGAATATTTTCATAATTATCTGTAGGTTCATGATAATCTTTATGGTCTTCAACCCCAAAATATAAAAATGGAATACCTTTTTTATAAAAATTGGCATGATCTGATGAATAGGTCCAATTGTCTAAGTTATCTTCTCCATCATGACCACTAACAAGTTTTATTACGGATGACTGTCTAGAATTTATAATTAAGTCCTTTAATTTCTTGTTTTCTGAAACTCCTACTACATACAATTCTTTCTTATCGCTTCGGCTTATCATATCCATATTCATATTAAGTATAATATCATTTGAAGAAATAATTGAGTTTTTTACAAAATATTCAGAACCTTTAAGCCCCAGCTCTTCTCCATCAAATGCAGCCAAAATCACTGAATGCTTTGGCGGAAACTTTTTAAAATATTCAGCAAAAGCAAACAAGGCACTTATTCCTGAAGCATTGTCATCAGCACCGTTATAAATTTTTCCATATTTAATGCCTTCATGATCATAATGTGCACTAATAACTATATATTCTTTAGGAACCTTAGTCCCTTTAATAAGCCCCAATATGTTTACTGCTTCAAATACTTTTCTCTTTTCAATAAATGAAAATGATTGCTCAAAAGACTTACCTAAAGGCTGAACCTTTAAGGTATGAAATTGATTAACTATATATTTTCTAGATTTGGCAGAACCTTTTGTGCCAGTTCTTCTGCCTTCAAATAAATCAGAGGATAATGATTTAACATGCTTGAGAAGCTCATTTTTATCAAATAAAGAAAACTGATTAGATTCTGCTTGAGCAAAAATATCTGCCACTGGAAACGTTAAACAGAAAACAATTAATAAAAGAATTTTATACATAAATATTAGTGCTGATTAAATATACTTAAATTTATTTAATAACGGAGCCCATACCAACGTGTTGATATGGGCTTAAATATTTCTATTAAATCTTATTACTTAACGGTAGCTTTCATTAATTCTCTATTCATTCTAGCAATATTATCTAGTGAAATTCCTTTAGGGCACTCAACCTCACAAGCTCCAGTATTGGTGCAATTACCAAAACCTTCCAAATCCATTTGTGATACCATATTTTGGACACGTTCTGCAGCCTCTATTTGTCCTTGGGGCAATAATGCATATTGCGATACTTTAGCACCAACAAATAACATAGCCGACGAGTTTTTACAAGTTGCTACACAAGCTCCGCAACCAATACAAGTTGCTGCATCCATAGCATCATCGGCAGCATACTTTGAAATAGGAATTGAATTTGCGTCTTGTGTATTTCCTGATGTATTTACCGAAATGAAACCACCAGCTTGTTGAATACGATCAAAAGCAGTTCTATCTACTATTAAATCTTTAATTACAGGAAATGCAGATGCACGCCAAGGTTCTATATAAATAGTATCGCCATCACTAAAACTTCTCATGTGTAATTGACAAACAGTAATACTTCTATCTGGACCATGTGCACGACCATTTATATACATGGAACACATACCACAAATCCCTTCGCGACAATCATGATCAAATGCAATTGGTTCTTCATCCTTATCAATTAATTCTTGATTTAAAACATCTAGCATTTCTAAGAAAGACATATCTGGCGATACATCATCAAGCTTATAGTCAACAATTTTTCCTTTATCGTTAGCGCTTTTTTGACGCCATATTTTCAATGTTAATTTCATAACCAATCTGCTATTTATAACTTCTTTCTTTTACTTCAATATTTTCGTATACTAACTCTTCCTTATGTAAAACTGCATCTTTAGGAGCTCCTTTATACTCCCAAGCAGATACGTATTGAAATTCTTTTCTACGCATAGCTTCACCCTCTGGGGTTTGATACTCATCTCTAAAATGTCCTCCAGCAGATTCTTCTCTTTGTAAAGCATCTTTAGCAAACAACTCTCCTAATTCTAGAAAATCTGCAACACGACCAGCTTTTGCAAGCTCCTCGTTATATTCATCAGCATTACCAGGAACTTTAACATCGTTCCAGAACTCTTCCCTCAATTCGGATATTTCAGTAATAGCAGATTCCAAATCTTTTTCATTTCTTGCCATTCCACACTTATTCCACATAATTTTTCCTAATTTCTTATGGAAATAATCAACAGAATGTGTTCCATTGTTGTTTACTAACTTATCAATAACTTCAGTAACGTTTTTCTCAGCAGTATCAAATTCTTTGATATCTGTTGGAATTGGTCCTGTTCGAATATCATCAGCTAAATAATCACCAATAGTATATGGAAGCACAAAATAACCATCAGCCAATCCTTGCATTAATGCCGAAGCACCAAGTCTGTTAGCACCATGATCTGAGAAATTAGCTTCTCCAATGGCGTACAATCCAGGAACAGTAGTCATTAGGTTATAATCTACCCAAATACCACCCATCGTGTAATGCACCGCAGGAAAAATCATCATTGGTGTTTCATATGGGTTTTGATCTACGATTTTTTCGTACATCTGGAATAAGTTTCCATATTTCGCTTTAATAATATCTTTTCCTAATTTATCTATAACAGCTTTATCATCTTCATCTAGTCCTTTAACATGCGCTTGTTCTTTTCCATAACGCTCGATAGCTGCAGCAAAATCTAAATATACTGCCTCTCCTGTTTTATTTACTCCGTAACCTGCATCGCAACGCTCTTTTGCTGCTCTTGAAGCGACATCCCTAGGTACTAAGTTTCCAAAGGCTGGATAACGACGCTCTAAATAATAATCTCTATTTTCTTCTGATAAATCAGTAGGTTTTAATTTACCTTCTCTAATAGCTAAAACATCATCCATGTTTTTTGGTACCCATATACGTCCATCATTTCGCAATGATTCAGACATCAATGTTAGTTTAGATTGATGATCACCAGAAACTGGGATACAAGTTGGATGAATCTGTGTGTAACACGGATTTGCAAAAAAAGCACCACGTTTGTGCGCTTTCCATGCTGCTGTTGCGTTACTACCCATTGCATATGTAGAAAGGTAAAAAGCATTACCATAACCTCCTGTTCCTAAAACAACCGCATGTGCTGAATGACGCTCAATCTCTCCTGTTACTAAATTACGTGCAATAATTCCTCTTGCTTTACCATCAACAATAACAACATCAAGCATTTCATGACGACTGTACATTTTGATTTTACCGCGTCCTATTTGACGGTTCATGGCAGAATAAGCACCTAATAATAATTGCTGACCTGTTTGCCCCTTAGCGTAAAATGTTCTTGACACCAATACCCCTCCAAATGAACGGTTATCTAACAATCCACCATAATCTCGCGCAAAAGGAACTCCTTGTGCAACACATTGGTCTATAATGTTTGTTGAGACTTCGGCTAAACGATGCACATTAGATTCACGTGAACGATAATCACCCCCTTTTACTGTATCATAAAACAATCTATATGTCGAGTCACCATCACCTTGATAGTTTTTTGCCGCATTAATTCCACCTTGAGCTGCAATTGAATGCGCACGTCTAGGTGAATCTTGAAAACAAAATGCCTTTACATTATATCCTAATTCTGCCAAAGTAGCTGCTGCAGAACCTCCTGCTAATCCTGTGCCTACTATAATAATATCTATATTACGTTTGTTAGCTGGATTTACAAGATTGATCTGATCTTTATAATCTGTCCATTTATCTTTAATTGGACCCTTTGGTACTTTTGAATCTAATGTTGCCATATCTATGATAATACGTATTTAAGGTGGTGATAAAGTGCGATAATAATAAAACCTAACGGAATTATAATTGAATACCCTTTTCCAATATTTTGAAGTGTTTTCTTTCTGCCAGCAGTAACTCCCATAGATTGAAAAGCCGATGTAAATCCATGTGCTAAATGCAATCCTAACAATATAAAAGCAAGAACGTAAGCAATGGTTCTTATGTGACTATGAAATTTCTCTACTAACTCTTGATAATATCTAAATTCCCCAAGGTGCATCCCAGACATGTCTCCTACAACATATTTAGTATTTAATTCTGGAATCCAGAAATCTATAAAATGAAGTACAATAAATGCCAGTATGGCCAGCCCACTGTAAATCATATTTCTGCTCATCCAAGTTGAGTTAGCAGCACCGTTATTTTTTGCATAGTTTACACCATTAGCCTTTTTGTTTTTAATCTCAAGGATAAAACCCATTACAAAATGAAATACGACACCAAAAATTAAAACAGGCTGCAATGCAAATTGCACTAGAGGGTTAGTTCCCATAAAATGAGCTAACTCATTAAAGGACGCTTCACTAAAAACTGACGTGATATTTACAGCTAGATGTATAATTAAGAAAAACATGAGGAAGAATGCAGAAAGCGCCATTGCTACTTTTCTTCCAATCGAAGATTTAAAAAATCCGCCCATTATTTTTAAGTTATTTTTAAGTTTGAACAAATGTAGTTATGAACACATTCTTAGACAAATAACAAATGTCAAGTTTTCATTATTTAGAATGATTTTAAAGAAAGTTTGAATTATCATCTAATACACAAATAAATTCGTAATACTTAAAACAAAAGCACACTTTCTTAAGTAATTAATAGATACTTTATCAATTTCATGATATTACCTTATTAATATTTAGTAAAATGGAAGCGTATTTACCTTTGACTATTCAACTAATTAGTAGAGTAGTTGATTGAAACGCCACTGACTCACTTATGAAAAATTAATCATCAGGAACATTATGGAATTCTGTAGCAGGAATATTAGGTGGTGGATTTGACGGCAGCATTCTTAGCATGATGGAACTAATAACAACTGGCAGCATGGACTTATTGGAATCTTAGAATTATTTATGGAGCTGGCTTAGGTGCTGGCGAAGTTATAGCTATCATTCGATTAATAAACTAAATCATGAATAATTAGATGTTAAATAATCTCCTATTCCAAAGTTATTTTTTTTGTTATATATGTAGTATCCGAATAAATATTGACAAAATAAATTCCATTTGAAACACTGTTTAAATGAATAGTGTTTAAACCATATGTACTTGAAATATCTTTTTGAGCAATAAGCCTCCCCGATACATCAAAGACAGCCACTCTTTCTAAATTAATATTTCTATTATTACTTATGAATAAATCCCCTTTAGTTGGGTTTGGATAAACTCTAACACCTTCATTTAATTTATCTTCTTCAATGCCTAAAGCACAACTACCAGAAAAATTAGTCATTATAGGCTTACCGCATACTGGTTCGGCTGTACTATTTTCTTGTATCATGTTTGCACCTTCAATATTATTGGTATTTAAAAATCTTAATGATTCTCCGTTAGCAATAGCAAAATGCATTATATTATCTGTATCAATAATGTGATCCATTTGCCTGCAATGCCCTAATTCATGAAGCGCAACACTTTCAAAATCAAACTCAGTACTTCCTGGGTTTTGTGAATTAAAGTTCCAATTAGTTTCGTCATCAAATATGATATCAAATTCAGTTACATACCAGTCCAAACTAGGAGCACCATTTTTTGTTACCGTACATGCAGAATAGTATGAGGTTCTTGAACCAAGAACGGTGTCGGGTAAATCGTCTTCTGGATTGGTACTTGTGCTATCATCAAAGGACAATACATTAAAAGTATCTAAATTTCCTTTATTTTGTGCACTAGGACTTGATATAATGTTTGATTCATTTAAAATCCAATTAATTTGAGTCTCACAACTCCATGTTTTTAATGCTCTATATAGTGCTTCTTTTGCTCCAGTGAGCTCAGAAAAACTTGATGTCATATGCCAAGTATAACCGCCACTTCCATTATCATCAATTAGCTGTGTTTTATATGCCACATTAACACCCGAATTTAAGTAATCCGAAACTATGTTTGCTTGAGCATAGGTAACAAATAACGTACCACTAGAAGTTATAAAACTACCATCATTGTTAGTTACCTTAACTCTTCCTGTCCCAGCCTCAGAAGGAATTTCGACCGTAATTCTTGTATCAGTCCATGTTAATATTTGACTGTCTAAAGCATTTACTGAGCCTGAACCTCCATTATCAGCATTACTAAAACTAACTATGCCTTTTGTACTTCCAAAATTAGAGCCTGTAATAATTAAAACCGATCCTGTACCTGCTGTTAAACTTGTAGGAGAAAAACTTGCAATTGTTACTGGAAGTAAATTACTTGTTTTATTTAATACTGAAGTCTTATTTTGAACATCAAAATTTGTTAATTCCGTATAATTAGATTTTGTGTAACTCATTATTTCATTGTAAAAAGAATTTGAAATTCCTTTTTTAGAAGTAAATTGGTTTACCGCAGTATCATTACCAATATCGTATTTATAGAACCCTTGTAATGATCCGTAGGGTTTAAATCTCAGTTTAGTAGACACCGCTTTAGATTCTAATTCTACTTTACTATTATATAATGTGAAGACACCTGTATCATCAATATTTAATTTTAAACTCGGATAAACAATTTGAGCATCCATACCAATAACTCCACCAAGTGTTATAATTTCAATTTTTGGTGATACTTCCCCTTTAAAAACCTTAAATACTTCTATGGTGTTTATAGTATATATTTTTTGGTGATTTGTATCCCAAAAAGATTTTTTTGAAAGTACTTTTCCCTCTAAAACTAAAGTTGATTTATCAATTTGTTTGCTTAATGATACTTTTTTAAGCATTAGTTGTGCAGATATTGATTTAGATATTACTAAAAAAAATAACAAACTAATTAGTACGTGTTTCTTCATCCCTTCAATTTTTGAAATAGTTAAAATACACCTCATTATTGAGGGATTACGGTGATTAAATTAATATACGGGAAGCTTTTACTTTTAGACTTTTCAGAAATGTTAAATTCGATAAGATGTTATTAATTGAAATATTTTTATTGCAAATTGAAAACAATCGGTATCAAAGAGTTGTTATTAATTTGCAATAAAAAAGCCATTAATAAATATTTATTAATGGCTTTTTTAGAAGTTTTTTAAAGTTATTCTACAATAAGCTTTTTAGTAATAAAAGCATTCTCAGAATGAATATTAACAAAATACATACCTTTCGAAACATTTATCAAATTTATAGTTTTTGTTCTTGATGTATAAGAGACATCTACATCGGAAACCAATCTACCACTTACATCATAGACAGCAACTCTTTCTAAATTGGCAAATGAGGTGTTTTTTATAAAAAACTGTTGTTTGGCAGGATTAGGGTATATGGTTATACTGCCATCCAGCTCATAACGCTCATCAACACTCAAACTACAACTACCCGAATAATTAGTCATTGCTAAGACTAATGGACATGGACCGCTAGATGTACTTCTACCCTGTACATCAGCCGCCGCAATAATATTGTTAGCACCTAAAACTCTTTCATCTTGCCCATTAAATAAACTAAAATGCATAACATCACTATTCGGATCAATTACATGTCCTAATTGATGACCATGACCCAATTCATGAAGCGCCACACTTTCAAAATCATATTCAGTGTTACTTGATGCTCCTGCACCAAAATTCCAAGTTTCTACAGTAGGAGACCCAGTATTATCAGGACTATCATTAAATACAATATCTAATTCGTCAACATACCACGCAATACTTGTATCACCATTAATAAAACAACCAGAAAAACGAGATGTGCAGCGTCCTAAAATATCATCTCCCAACTCATTACCAATATCAAATCTAATAACATTAACACCATCTTCCGCAATAACATTCGTAGTAGTTGCAGCTCCAATTACCCAATTAATACCAGATTCGCAGCGCCATATTTCAAATGCCCTTAAGAAAGAAGCTTTTGCCTGAGCATTTGTATCGAAATCTGTAAACATCTGCCACGTATACCCTCCTGATGTATTATCATTTACATGTTGGGTAAGATAAGCAACATCTAACCCTGCAGCTGCCTGATTACTAATAACATTAATCTCTGAGTATGAAACTACTAAAATAGCGCTAGAAGTTTCAGACTGACTGGAGCTATCTGTAACTTGAATTGCACCTGTACCTGCTCCAGAAGGAACCTCTAATGTAATCTGTGTGTCTTCCCATGTTAATACTTGTGTATCCAATGCATCAGTAAAAGATGAGCCACCTGTATCTGCTTCAGAAAAGCTAACCTTACCTTTTATTGACCCAAAACCAGAACCACTAATTGTTAAAACTGTTTGTGTTCCTGCCGACACTGTAGTTGGCGAAAAGGTAATTGCACTTGGTGGCAAAGCATTTTTTATTTGTTTGAATGCTGCTTGTGTTTTTTCAATATTAAAATTAGTTACATCAATATAGTCCGACTTGGTATATGTCATAATTTCGTTGTAAAATGATGCAGATATACCCGTTTTTTTGATGAAAATATTTGTCGCAATATCTTGGTATAAGTTATACTTATAAAAACCTTGAGAACTTGAATATGGTTTATATTGGTTTTTTTTAGATTTAGATTTTAACTCAATATTATTATTATCATTTAACATAAACACACCAATATCATTTACATTTAAACTTAAACTAGGTGTAACAATTTCTGCTTTTAATCCAACAACTCCACCTAACGTAATGATATCTATAGTTGTTAAAGATTCGCCCTTAAAAACTTTGTGTACTTGTATTTTATTTACAGTGTAAATATTCTTATTGTCTTTATCCCAAAATGATTCTTTAGATAAAACTTCTCCCTCTATGAGTAAACTAGATTTTTCAATTTGTTTCTCCAATGAAACTTCTTTAATTAATCCTTGAGCATTCAAACTGGATATCAATGATAAAAGCATAATCAATAAATACGTTAACGTAATCTTTTTCATATTTATTTTTAATTAACTTTTAAACGACATATCATAGAATGATTACCAAATATAAGAAATAAAAATCTACTTTTTATTTATACATTTACATCAGTTGCAACAATAAACTTTAAACTTTACTTATATGAAATATTTCCAAATAGACAAATCGCTTTTTGAAACAAACAGGACAAATTTTAAAGCTAGAATGAAGCCTAAAAGTTTAGCGGTTTTCAACTCTAATGATATTTACCCTATAAGCGCAGATAGTACGATGCCTTTTGAGCAACATAGAGATATTTTTTATTTAAGTGGTGTAGATCAAGAAGAAAGCATTCTTGTTCTATTCCCTGATTGCCCTAAAGAAAAACACCGTGAAATACTATTTTTAAAAGAAACGAATGAACATATTGCTATTTGGGAAGGTGAAAAACTAACTAAAGAGAACGCTTTTAAAACGAGTGGTATTAAAACGGTGTATTGGTTGCAAGACATGGAAAAAGTCATGTTTGAAATCATGACCCAATGTGATACGGTTTACATTAATACCAATGAGCATTATCGAGCAAATGTTGAAACTGAAACACGTGAAGACCGATTTACTAAATGGCTAAAAAACAAATATCCTGCTCATGCTGTTGCAAAAAGCAACCCTATACTGCAACGATTGCGTTCTGTGAAAGCACCTCTTGAAATTGACTTGATTCAAAAAGCTTGCGATATTACTGAAAAAGGATTTCGCAGAATATTAGATTTCGTAAAACCCGGTGTTTGGGAATTTGAAATTGAGGCTGAATTTATGCACGAATTTTTGAGACAACGCTCAAGAAAGTTTGCCTACACACCAATTGTTGCTTCTGGAAATAATGCTAATGTGTTACATTATATAGAAAACAACCAACAGTGTAAAGCAGGCGACTTAATTTTAATGGATGTTGGAGCAGAATATGCTAATTACTCTAGTGACATGACTCGTAGTGTTCCTGTTTCTGGTCGTTTTTCTGAAAGACAAAAAGCAGTTTACAATGCGGTACTTAGAGTGAAAAATGAGGCAACAAAAATGCTTGTTCCTGGAACTGATTGGGCTGAATATCATATTGAAGTCGGAAACATTATGACTAGTGAATTACTTAGCTTGGGTCTAATTGATAAAGCCGATGTACAAAACGAAAATCCGGAATGGCCAGCATACAAAAAATACTTTATGCATGGCACGAGCCACCATATGGGATTAGACACACATGATTACGGCGTATTAACTGAGCCTATGCAAGCAAATATGATATTTACTGTTGAGCCAGGAATTTATATTCCGGACGAAGGCTTTGGTATTAGACTAGAAGATGATGTCATTATTCAAAAAGGAGGAGAACCTTTTAATCTTATGAGAAACATTCCAATTGAAGTAGACGAGATTGAAAATATCATGAATTCATAAAATGTAAAAGGGTCGTTTTAAAAACGACCCTTTCTGCTAAAAACACTAATATTATACTTTACAGAGTGACTAATTCAAATAAATAATCATTTAGTTTTTGTAGCGTATTAATTTTATCGTTTGAATCAATTAATAAAGATATATTGTTCTTGCTTCCTCCATAAGAAATCATTCTAATTTTTACATCTTGTAATATTTGGAATAATTTATAAGTATCTTGATGATTTACGACTGAATGGCCTACCAAACAAACAATGCTTTGGTTTTTATCAACCTCAATAGATGCTATCTTTTCTAATTCCACTAATATCTTTTCAAGATTTTTATCATCATCAATGGTTAAAGAAACTGCCACCTCTGATGTTGTAATCATATCAATAGACGTTTGATAAGTCTCAAAAATTTCAAATACTTTCTTTAAAAAACCATGCGCTTGCAACATTCTAGCGGATTTAATTTTAATCGCTGTAATATTATCTTTTGCCGCTATCGCTTTAATTCCATTCTCTGATGTGCTTTTAGAAATTAAAGTTCCATGAGCATCAGGTTTCATGGTGTTTTTTAATCGAACAGGAATACTATCTTTTCTTACTGGTGTTACCGTTTGTGGATGCAATATTTTAGCTCCAAAATAGGCCAACTCCGCAGCTTCTTCAAATGATAAGTTTGAAATAGCACTCGTGTTTTCAACATACCTAGGATCGTTATTATGCATGCCATCTATATCAGTCCAAATTTGAACTTCTTCAGCTTTAATTGCTGCCCCAATAATGGTTGATGTATAATCACTACCACCACGTTGAAGGTTTGAAATACGGCCTTCATCATCCAAACAAATAAATCCTTGGGTGATGTAAATTTCTGAATCTTCAGCATTGTTTAAAACACTTTCAAAATGTTCTTTTATATAATCAATATCGGGCTCTTTAAACGCATCAATTCGCATAAAACTTAAAGCTGGTAATAATGATGCACGAATACCTTCTTGTTTTAAATAACTATTAAATATATAAGTTGAAAGTAATTCACCTTGTGCTAAAATCTCATTTTCTATGGTTTCAGAAAAATCTTTATACGTGCATTCAACTAAAAGCTCAAAAATGCTTGAAACATAATTTTTAACATCCTTATTTAAAAATGAATCACTCAAAAGCTCATCAATAGTCTTAAAATATGTTTCGTGAAGTTTATTTATCTTATCAATGCCATCATTTGGTTTGCCGGCATCAATATCTTTAGCTAATGAAACCAATTGATTCGTAGTACCAGACATAGCCGAAAGGACTACAACCTTTTTACAACCATCGTCAATAATATGTTTAACATTACACATGTTTTCAACGGATCCGACTGAAGTTCCTCCAAACTTTAATACTTTCATTTTCATTGATTTGAAGTGTAAAACTATAACTCATTTCCTTAACAACTATGTTTCTTAAAAAAAAGAGGTATTTTTACACATATTGTTAAATAATTAACATTAGGCAAATTAAGTATATGAAAACGGTATCAAATTGTGTTGAAGACATATTAATAACACAGCCTTATTTAGAGGAAGCCTTATCCAGAAACATCATAAATTTTAGTGCTTTAGCTTTAGAGCTTGTAGAACCCATTAGCAAAATGCTCAAAAAAGATGTAAAACCTGGAGCTATAATGATGGCTTTAAGACGTTATAATCCTCCTGTAACTTTAGGTAATTCGATAAAAATGAAACGGGTAATTCAAAATCTCGGAGATATTACTGTGCGCTCAAACCTTACTGATTTTACCGTTAAAAACTCAACAACCTTAATAGATAATCATGCCAAAATATTAGAGCATATTAATAAAGATGATAAATTGTTCTACACCTTTACCCGAGGGATACATGAAAGCAATATTATTGTTTCTAGTAGTTTAAATGATTTCATAAAAAATCATTTAAAGAATGAAGCTTTTCTTGCTGTACAAAAAGATTTATCAGCTATCAGCATAAATCTTCCACAAGACAATTCTAAAATAGCAGGTTTATATTATCATTTCTTTAAAAGATTAGCTTGGGAAGGTATTGTGTTATACGAAGTTTTATCAACCACGAATGAGTTTACAATATTAGTTGAAGATGAATTTGTGGATAAGGCATTTACGGCTATTAAAAGAGTGAAATCTTAGTTTATGTGATGGCATGATTTTATCTTTGATGGAGATAAATTAAGCATGTACCTAGAACATAAAGGCATTACTGTTTTTTACACAGATGAAGGTAAAGGAAACGCCATAGTATTACTTCACGGATTTTTAGAAAACGCATTAATATGGGAACCATTTATTGCAACACTTTCAAAGCAAAATAGGGTTATTTGTATAGATTTATTAGGTCATGGAAAAACGGGTTGTCTCGGTTATGTCCATACTATGGAACTCATGGCTGAAACAGTTGAAGCCGTATTAGAACATTTAAAAATTAAGCGTTCAACTTTTATTGGTCATTCAATGGGCGGTTATGTTGCGCTCGCATTCGCGGAAAAAAATCCAGATGCTATAAAAGGATTGTGTTTAATGAATTCGACGGCAAATGCTGATTCTCCAGAAAAGAAAAAAAATAGAGATAGAGCTATTTTAGCTGTTAAGCAAAATCATAAAACATTTATTAGAATTGCTATTGCTAATTTATTCAATCCCGAAAACAGAGCTATGTTTTCAGAAAAAATAAAAGCCGTTATTAAAGATGCACAACAAACACCTTTGCAAGGTATTATTGCAGCACTTGAAGGTATGAAGATTAGAGAAAATAGAGAAGTTCTTTTACATTTTACACCTTTTAAAAAAATGTTCATTCTAGGAAAAAAAGATCCTGTCTTAGACTATGAATCTTTAATTTCTCAAATAAAAAACACTAAAGTTAAATTAGTAGAATTTCCTGATGGACACATGAGTCATATTGAAAATAAAGATGAATTCTTACACAAAATAATGCATTTCATCGAAAATTAACGACTTTTTATCGATTTATTGAATTTTATTCTTAGATTCAACCTCCCAATTGATTATGGCATGAAAAAAACTACTAACAAACCTACGCTTATCCCTAAAATGTATTGCAATCTTTTTGGGCATGATTACGACGTTACTAAGAGAGTAACCTACCATGTAAAAGAGTACACGTGCAGACATTGCAAAAAAGAATTAACAACCAATAGTAATGGCAAACTAATTGAACTTACACCAAAATTTAAAGAGATAAATGCTATCTTAGAACGTATTTATACCTCAAGAACTGAACGTTTAAAGAAAAAAACCATCGCTTTGTCGATTTATTAACTATTTTTTAACATAGTAAGCTGCTTTTTAATACATTTAGAAGTCTCTCTAGAACAATTAATTACGCAAACAAAATGAAAAATATTCACTGCATGGTGTTTGGCCATGACTATAAAGTGACGCGTCACGTTACTTATCATGTTAAAGAATACACCTGTAAATCCTGTAACCATCAGCTAACCACAAGCGGCAACGGTAATTTAGTAGAGCTTACAACAAAATTTAAAGAAATAAACGATGTTCTTGAGCGTATACACCACAAACGTATACTTAGAATTAATAAAAGAAAAAGCATTATTAAAACTCAATCAGAAGGAAAATTATTTATTGCTTAATCATTAAAATTTTTCCAACCCTGGGCTTTTACTGGAATTTTTGTATCTGCTCGTGTTATTAAATGAATGCCTTCTTTTTCTTCTTTAATATATCCTATAACGGACAAACTCGGGTTTGCCTTTATTTTTAGAAAATCATCTTGCGAAATAGTAAAAAGCAATTCATAGTCTTCTCCCCCATTTAATGCCACTGTCGTACTATCAATATTAAATTCCTCACAAGTAGAAATAACCTGAGGGTCTAGCGGTATTTTTTCTTCATATAAATCACAACCTACCTTGCTTTGCTTACATATATGAATGATTTCAGAAGACAACCCGTCACTTATGTCAATCATAGACGAGGGCTTAACACCCAACTCTGACAGTAACTTAACAATATCTTTTCTCGCTTCTGGTTTCAACTGCCTTTCAATGATATACGTATACGGTTCTAAATCTGGTTGGCTATTAGGGTTTACTTTGTAAACTTCTTTTTCTCGTTCTAAAACTTGAAGCCCCATATATGCTGCTCCTAAATCTCCGGAAACAACCAATAAATCGTTTGGTTTTGCACCACTTCTATAAACTTCATTTTCAGATTCTACTTCACCAATTGCAGTTACAGAAATTAATAATCCTTTGTTTGAAGATGTTGTATCTCCACCAATAACATCAATATCATAAATATCTGCAGCAGTTTCAATACCAGCATATAAATCCTCTAAAGCTTCTAATGGAAACCTATTAGATACCGCAATAGAAACTGTTATCTGAGTCGCTTTGGCATTCATTGCATAAACATCAGACAAGTTGACGATAACCGCCTTATACCCCAAATGCTTCAAAGGCATATAACTCA
The DNA here is from genome assembly GCF_905480415.1 of uncultured Algibacter sp. GTDB lineage: Bacteria > Bacteroidota > Bacteroidia > Flavobacteriales > Flavobacteriaceae > Algibacter_B. The sequence goes on from NZ_CAJQQI010000175.1 coordinate 26,424, forward strand.
AATCGAAGTGAACCCCTTCAAGAAGTAAATCTGTCGTAACAACAATTTTTTTGTTATCAAAATTTAAAACTGCAGCATCATCCCCAATACTTTTTATTGTTGACTTATGTTTTACTTTAAAATTTTTTGTTAAATGATCAATTAATCCAAATTCACCTAAGTCACTTAGCTGTGTTCTCTGTTGATTTTTATCTTCTATCATTTAGCAAAAATAAGAAGCTATTTTTGTTTTTACTATCTTTATGCAAAAACTAAATTCTTTAAATTTTTACTATCAATCTTCCTATGAAATTTTTACGCCCTATTTATGCCTTTTCTTTACTATGTTTCTTTGTTTTTAATGTACAATCATGCACTGACGAACCTGTTGAAATAGTAGCCATTGTTGATACAGATAATGATGGCATTGAAGAAAGTGTAGACAACTGTCCTTTAGTAGCAAATCCAAATCAAGAAGATGATGATAATGATGGTATAGGGAATACATGTGATGATGATGATGGTGATGGCATATTAAACGCAGATGATAATTGCCCTTCTATTGCTAACCCTAATCAAGAAGATACCGATAATAACGGAATAGGGGACACATGTGACGACGATGATTACGATGACGATGGTATATTAAATGCTAATGACAATTGCTCTTTAGTAGCAAATCCCAATCAAGAAGACGATGATAATGATGGTATAGGGAATTTATGTGACGAAGATTATGTTGATCCTAACGCTCCTCTAGCTTTATGTGAAAATGGACTTGCAGGTATTTACCCTTGTAATGATTATGACTTAATGGCGAACATACCTTTAGCCACTTTTTTCTCTTCTGCAGGTAATGATTGCTGGGGCTGGACAGATACAACCACTGGAAAAGAGTATGCTTTAATGGCAACTAATAATAAAACTGCTTTTATTGACATTACAACACCATATAACCCTATTTACTTAGGAAATTTACCAACTGCAACAGTTTCGAGTAGTTGGCGTGATGTTAAAGT
>NZ_CAJQQI010000176.1 GCF_905480415.1 uncultured Algibacter sp.
GTAACACTTCTTTTGATTTTCTTAATATTAGAATAGATATTCCGACTGAATATTAGTTCCAGGTTTATTCCAGATGAGTGTTTTTTCGAGATTTATTTAAACTATATCTTCTTCAATAGAGTAATAACGTCACTGTAGTCATCCGTCCAGATAACGGGATTTGTTCCAACACCTTCATCCCATTCTGCGAAGTGTTTTTTGACTCTTGGATGTTCCATAAAAGCTCTATTCTTGGTCAGGAGAATCCACGTAGCACTTTTTATTCCGAGTGATCGATCTTTTTTATTCTTAAATTTCGCAATATGGGTTTGAAAAACTCCAGCCATATTATAAACTAAAGGCTCCAATTCAAAGTAAAGATTTGAAATATGTATAGCTAATATTCCATCTTCATTTAAATGATTGAAGTATAGCTGAAATGCTTCTTTTGTAAGCAAATGAATTGGAATAGCATCACCACTAAATGCATCTACCGCCAGTACGTCAAATTTCTTTGAACCTGATGTTCTGAAAGCTCTTTCTAATTCGATTCTTCCATCCCCAAGCACTACATTTACATTATCTCCAGCATTGCTTAAATAAGTAAAATATTTTTTTGCTAAATAGTCTACTTCTGGATTAATCTCATAATACGTATGTTTATCTAATGGTGTACAGTATGTAGCAACAGTTCCTGTGCCCATTCCAATCATTCCTACATTCATTCCCTCATTTATGCCTGCTTTTTGTTTTTCTTTCTTATGATGCATTCTTAACGCTATTCCAATTCCACTATGGGGTGAAAAATAACTAGTGCTCCATTGTTGTGAAACAGAATCTCTAAATTGCATACCATGATTTATTCTTCCATGATATAGTTTATAATAATGAGAAGGGGACCCTTTATCAGTTTCTAACACTCTTAATACACCATAAAAATTCCTTCGACTTTCTAAAACGTTATCTTTAAAATCTGACACAAAATGTAAGATATGGTAATTAAAATACATGGCAGAAGTGAACATGATTGCTCCAACCGTGTATGGTATCCATTTAGGGGTTTTTGCACCTGGAGATAAGATAAATGCAATAGCAGAAAATATGAGTGTTAAAACAAACGCAATTGGAAATTCCCAGAAACCCACAAACAGTTCAGGAGCAACAAATGTTACAAAACATCCACCTAAAGCTCCTCCAAGGGATACCATGATATAAAAGAAAGTGAGATGTTTGCTTGATGGTTTTAATCTGACCATTTCACCATGACATACCAAAGTAGCAACAAACATAGCTCCAAAATACATAACTAAGAGCTCAACAATCTTGGTTCCTTCGAATTCTGGTTTTTCTACAAGCAAATAAAATACTCCACATACTGCCACAAAAAGTAAGGGCATCCAAATCCACCTGATATACCATCTAGGACTGTCAAAAGCGATAATAAAAGTTATGAGATAAAGAGCTAATGGAACTATCCATAAAAAAGGAATTACCGCTACATCCTGACAAACAAAATTTGTTGTAGCTAATAGCAAAATAGATCCAATTGCAGACAAGCATAACCAGAGTATAGGTTTAATAAAACCAATAGGATTTGAATTATCTTTTGTCTCTAATTTTATTTTTTCAGAAACATTTTGTACTGTTTTATATAATTCTATTCCACTCCAACCACAAAATAGAATAAAAACCCCGTAGCCTATTGACCATCCAATTGTCTGGCTATAGAGTCCAAAATTTGGTTCGAATAAAAAGGGATAGCTTAATAATCCTAGCAAAGACCCAAGGTTGGAAAGTGCATAAAGTCTGTAAGGAGATTTATCAGTAAATTTTTTACTAAACCAATGTTGTAATAGCGGTCCTGTGGATGATACCATAACATATGGAAAGCCTACTGTACTTCCTAAGAGAATAATTATATCCCAAATTGGAGAAGAGACAGAATCAGGTTTTAGCGATTCTGATGGAGTTATTGGCATTAATAATAAGGAAATTATGAGAATAGTAAAGTGAATAATCACTTGTTTTTTTGAGTCAAAGAACTTACTCAAAATATGGGCATAACTATACCCAATTAATAAGCCAAATTGGAAAAAAAGCATACATGTACTCCATACAGTTGGACTACCACCAAACCAAGGTAATATATACTTTGCGAGCATAGGTTGTACCTGGAAAAGCAGAAATGCACTAATAAAAGTGGTAATTGCGAATTTCATATATAAAAGTTTATCAATACGAATATAGACCAAAATGTAGAGTTTTAGCTACGAATTAAAATTACTTTATAAGTTTTATAAATAAGCTAGTATAATGTGACCATATTTCAAGATTGATTTGAGAACCTAAACCCAATTCAAGTTGATTTCCCTCTAAAGTTTAATAATGAATATAACGAGACCAAAGCCCAAACCGCTTCTAGAATTATAAATGGCCAATAGTTTAAAAGTATGGATGCTAAACATGCCATAGAAGCTCCAACTAGGTTAAGTGAAATAAATGCTATATGCTTATTAGTAATTTTACCTATAACATTTAAGCAGTAGGCGAGTAGTATTTGAAAAACACCTAAAAAGCCAATCCAGTCAATAAAATTCATTTTTTAGTTTTTAAAAAGTTAATAGCATTTGATGGTTGGGGTTAGAATGTGATGCCGAAATTTGAAAGTCATGTTGTCCAATAATTTCAAATCCTGCTTTATTATAAAAATTTATGGCTTTATGGTTTTTTGTCCAAACAAATAACCACATACCTGATTGATTATTTTTTATAGACTCCTTAAGGTTAAAATTAAATAATGCTATTCCTAATTTCAAACTATGAAAGGCTTGTAGAACATACAAACGCTCTAATTTGGTTACATTTTTAATAGGTATGTTTGGGTGTTGCGTATTCAAAACAATTTTGGAATATCCAACAGCTATTTTATTAAAGTAAATGATATAGAAAATATTATTTGAGTCTTTTAATTCTTCATCAAAAGCTTTTTTTGTAAATTTTTTACTGATATACGTATTAACATTTTCTTTTGACGCACTGTTTCCGTGTGATTCCAGGAAAGAAGTTTTACCAATATGAGTAAGAAGGGCACTATTATTTAAAGTTGCTCTAACTATAGATGTCATAAATTTAAAATCAATATGGACTATTTTAGGATAATAGAAATGATTTAAGCTCTTGGTAAGTACTAATTACAAAAGATTCTTTTTTATTTCCCATAACAGCTTGTATTTGCTTTGGTAAAGGTTGTTCTTCTTTAATAACATCTTCAACCACATCCAAAAATTTTGTTGGATGTGCCGTTTCTAAAAACACACAGTGTGCATTAGGGTTTACTTTTAAATATGCTTTGCAACCCAAGTAGCCAACTGCGCCATGCGGATCAGCAACATAATTAAAGTCGTTATAAATCTCTAACATAGCTTCGCGAGTTTCATCATCTGTAAAACTATAAGAGGATATATTAATTTTTAAGGTCTCAAAGTTATTTTTGTAGATTTCTTGAATACGAATAAAGTTACTTGGAGCACCAACATCCATAGCATTTGAAATAGTTTGTACCGATGGTTTTGGCTCATAGAGTTGAGATGTTAAATATCTTGTTACTACGTTATTGGCATTGTTAGAAGCTATAAAGTGGGAGATAGGCAATCCTAATTGTTGCGCCATCATGCCTGCACAAACATTTCCAAAGTTGCCACTTGGTATCGAAAATACAATATCATCATATTTATTATGGAGTTGCTTGTAAGCAAATATAAAATAGAATAACTGGGGCAACCAACGTGCAACGTTTATGGAATTTGCGGAGGTTAATTGCATTTGGCTCGTTAATTGGTCATCTAAAAATGCGGTTTTCACCATGGCCTGACAATCATCAAAGGTTCCGTTAACTTCAAGAGCTTTAATGTTTTGCCCCAATGTTGTTAATTGCATTTCTTGAATGTTACTCACTTTTCCGCTGGGATATAGAATAACCACATTAACACCTTTAACCCCTAAAAAGCCATTGGCCACGGCACCGCCAGTATCACCAGAAGTGGCTACTAAGACAGTAACTTCGTTGGTGTTATTCTTGTTGAAATAACCCAAACAACGCGCCATAAATCGTGCGCCAACATCTTTAAAGGCCATGGTTGGTCCATGAAACAATTCTAATGTAGAAATGTTATCATTTAGTTTAACCACAGGAAAATCAAATGATAATGTTTCTTCAACTATAGTTTTTAGGATATCCTCTGGGATTTCGGGAGACACAAATTGTTTAATGGCTTCAAAAGCGATTTCAGAATAAGATAAATGATCGATAGTATCCCAAAAAGATTTAGGTAAAGGCGTTATGCTTTGAGGAAAATACAGTCCTTTATCAGGAGCTAATCCTTTAATAACGGCATTTTTAAAAGATGTGTTTGGAGCTTTATGATTGAGTGAATAGTAATTCATTTCTAATTATTTAACTTATTATTTTAACGCCTTCCGTGTTGATTTTAGAGACGTGAATTTCAAATGCAATACCTGTTTTTGAATACACATTTTTTATCGCATCTTTCACGTTATTAGAAGTTTCTAGACTATTACTTAATGTAAATATGGAAGGTCCAGAACCGGAGATACCACAACCTAATGCACCAGCAGTAATGGCCGCTTTTTTCACGGCGTTAAAATGAGGAATTAATTTACTTCTATGTGGTTCAACTACAACATCGTGTAATGATTCTTTTATTAAATCATAATCACTAGTATGTAAAGCATGAATTAAACTTCCAAAGTTTGCCCATTGCGTTATAGCATCACTCAAAGCTATTTTTTTTGGTAAAATGGCACGTGATTCTGATGTTTTTATTTCAATCTGCGGATGAATTATAGTCGCATATAAATCATCTGGAGAAGGAATTTCTAAAATTTGTAATGGTGAAATACTTTTTACTAAAGTAAAACCACCAAACAAGGCAGGAGCAAGGTTATCTGCATGTTCACATTTACTAGCTAATGCTTCACCTTTAATGGCAAATCCAGTGAGTTGCGTTTTGTTAAATGGCCTTCCTAATAATTCATTCATGCCAAATACACTTCCAACAGCACTAGCAGCACTGCTACCAATACCACTTCCTGGCTTAATATTTTTATAAATTTCAATTTCAAATCCAAAATCAACATCTATAGCTTCATACATCGCTAAAGCGGAAACACCAGCCACATTTAAATCTGCTTCATAAGGCAAATCAAAACCTTCAATTTTGGTGATATGAATCCCTTTCTTTTCGGTTTTTCTAATGACCATGTCATCACCAACACTATCCAAGCAAAAGCCTAAAACATCGAATCCACAGGACACATTTGCCACAGTAGCTGGTGAAAATATTTTTATTTCATTCATTTTATATACTTAATAATTCTCGACGGCGTTCGAACGGACAAAAAATCACATATAGTATTTAGTGACTGCCGACTGCTACCGTATACTGTGACTAATTTATTAATCATTCCCAATTCTAATAATATCAGCAAACAATCCGGATGCAGTAACATCTGCACCGGCACCAGCGCCTTTGATGATCATGGGTTGTTTTGGGTAACGTTGTGTATAAAACATAACAATATTATCACTGCCTTCTAAATTATAAAACGGGTGGCCTTCAGGAATCTCCTGTAAACTTACACTGGCTTTTCCATTATCAAGTTTTGCCACATATTTTAATTGGCAATGATTCGCTTTCGAGGAAGCATATAAACTTTGATAATGTGCTTCATCTGCAATTAAGGTATTGTAAAAATCCTCAACTGTATCACTTTTTAATCCAGATGCTGATAAGAATGATGTGTTATCGATGTCTTCCAAATTCATTTCTATACCACTTTCTCTGGCTAAAATTAAAATTTTTCTAGCTACGTCAACACCACTTAAGTCAATTCTTGGGTCTGGTTCTGTATAACCTTCAGCACCAGCTCGTTTTACAACATCGTAAAACTTAGTTTTATCATTAAAATTATTAAAAACAAAGTTTAAACTCCCGGATAATACCGCTTGAATGGAGTTGACTTTATCGCCAGAAGCAATCAAATTATTCAACGTATCAATTACTGGTAATCCAGCACCAACATTCGTTTCAAATAAGAA
>NZ_CAJQQI010000177.1 GCF_905480415.1 uncultured Algibacter sp.
GACGTGCGTATCATCATGGTTCGCAACAATCCGGTTTGGTTTCTTGTATTAAAGAATTCTAAATCGTTTTTAACAGCAAACTGCTTCACAGCATTTCTAATAGCATTTGAAGGATCTGCTTGTAGATGACATTTGTTGAGGTCTAATATTTTGTCCCACATGCCAGGGATATGAAATCCTAAAGCATTTCGATCTCCTAAATCTTCATCAGATTGAATTTCCTCAAGTGTTAACCAGCGGCTATCACTAAAAGAAAACTCCATTTTATTTCTGTAAAAATATTGTTCTTCAGCTGCTAAAATAGGGGTAACCTCAGGAAGTTCAATATGTCCAATACGTGTTAAGTTGTTGGTGACCTCTTTTTGCTTGTAAAATAATTGATGTTCATAGCCCATATCTTGCCACTTACAACCTCCACAGGTTCCAAAATGTTCGCAAGCAGGTTCTGTTCTTTTGTCTGAAAGCTTATGAAAAACAGTGGCTTTCCCTTCATAAAAGGCTTTACGCTTTTTAAAAGTTTGTACATCAACTACATCACCAGGTACGGCATTGGGTAGAAAAATCACTTTTCCATCGGGTGCTTTAGCTATGGTTTTACCTTTTGCACCAGCATCAATAACTTCTACATTCTCAAAAACTTGTTTTCTTGCTCTTTTTCTAGACATGATGCAAAAATACTGAACTCATTTATACTTTTTTGATTGAAGCGAAAAATAGTTATTTTCTTTTTAAATTTTGTGTTTTTTGCGTTGCATAGCATTGTTACGGAGAAATAAAAAGATGAAATTTGGGAAGAAAAGTAATTTTATTTGGGGGTTTTATGTATTGTTTAGATCCGTTTTTTAGTATTGAAGCAATCAAAGATTTACTAAAAGTGGTTTGCAGGCATAATCTTTTTACTTGGCGTTAGTATGTTCAAGGTTTTTGCATGGATGCAAATGGATAAAAGGCAGTAATGTAAGAGATTAAAGGGTTGGAACTGCAAGTGTCTTCACCGTCTGAAAGGATCTCAGAATTAGATTTTTACAAGCAATTAATATTTACTAGCTTTGCACTTCCTAGGGATGATTTCTCTCCCACGCTGAATTTTCGATACTTTTCGAAAGGATAAAGGTACAGAAGGAATGGTTATTTTTTAAATATCCATTTGTTTGGGTATAAACTTTTAAATTTTTTTAAAATGGCTGTTTTAGACCAATTAACTTCGCAACAAGCGATCGATTTAGAAAACAAGTATGGTGCACACAATTACCATCCGTTACCCGTAGTGTTAAACAAGGGAGAAGGCGTGTTTGTATGGGACGTAGAAGGTAAAAAGTATTATGATTTTTTATCGGCTTATTCTGCGGTAAACCAAGGGCATTCTCATCCAAAAATAGTTAATGCCATGGTGCAACAAGCGCAAACATTAGCATTAACGTCCAGAGCATTTCATAACGATATGCTAGGTAAATATGAGAAATTTGCTTGCGAGTTTTTCGGATTTGATAAAATTTTACCAATGAATACAGGTGCAGAAGCTGTAGAAACGGCTTTGAAACTATGCAGAAAGTGGGCTTATGAAGTAAAAGGTATTGATAATAATAAAGCAGAAATTATTGTTTGTGAAAACAACTTCCACGGAAGAACAACAACAATTATATCGTTTTCAAATGATCCTGTAGCTCGTGAAAACTTTGGACCGTATACAAACGGATTCATAAAAATTGAATATAACAATCTTGATGCTTTAGAAGATGTATTAAAAACCAATCCTAATGTAGCCGGTTTTCTTGTTGAGCCTATTCAAGGTGAAGCGGGAGTCTATGTGCCAAGTGATGATTATTTGGCGAAAGCAAAAGCACTGTGCGAGCACTATAACGTCTTGTTTATTGCTGATGAAGTACAAACTGGTATTGCTAGAACAGGACGATTATTAGCAACTTGTGGAAACTGTTCTTGTGAAAATAAAAATTGTTCTAATACACCAGATGTAAAACCAGATGTTTTAATTCTTGGGAAAGCTATTAGTGGTGGTGTTTATCCTGTTTCTGCAGTTTTAGCAGATGATAGCATTATGAACGTTATTAAACCGGGTAACCACGGTAGTACCTTTGGAGGAAACCCTATTGCTGCTGCTGTTGCTATGGCAGCTCTCGAAGTTGTAAGAGATGAAAAATTAGCTGAAAATGCTTTTGTACTTGGTAATTTATTCCGAAGTGAATTAAATAAATTTATAGAAACGAGTAGTATTGTTAATTTAGTTAGAGGAAAAGGCTTGCTTAACGCCATTCTTATAAATGATTCGGAGGATAGTGATACCGCTTGGAATATTTGTTTAGCCCTAAGAGACAACGGCTTACTTGCAAAACCAACACACGGTAATATTATTCGTTTTGCACCACCTTTGGTAATGACTGAAGCGCAATTGTTAGACTGTGTAAGTATTATAATAAAAACGCTCAAACAATTTGAGAATTAAATAGATGAAGTAATACAAATAAAAAAAGCGACCGAATGGTCGCTTTTTTTATTATAACATGAGTATCAATATTATTGATTTTGCTGCATTTCTTCAATCATCTCCATATACTGATCTCTCATTTCGTCTAATTGACCAGTAGACATCAAGTAGAGATATATAGCTACAATTATTAAACTTATTACCAGACCTATAATTGCTATAATTTTAGCAGTCTTTACTTGACCATAATTACTATACGATTCAGGACTTTCTATATATTTTTTTTCATCCTTTTTTGCGAGAAAAAGGGCTATTCCAGATAATACAACTCCTCCAAATCCACTTGTGCAGCAGCATCCGATAAAAGATATTATACCTAAAACAATACTAATTGTGGCGTTTGGTAATTTTTGTTGTTCCATGTGTTAATTTTAATTGATTAGTTTAATAATATAACTTATAATAATTGTAGATACTGTAAGTATGGCAAGT
>NZ_CAJQQI010000178.1 GCF_905480415.1 uncultured Algibacter sp.
AACACCATCCAATAGGGGATTTAAAGGAACCAAATTAAACGCGTTAAAATCAAGTGTTACATCAACTGTTGATCGCCTTCCTGAAACAAAAATATTTCCTTTTGCAGCAAATGACCGTGTTATATCATTCTTAATAATTGCATCTATACTATAATTAGTTAGTGATTCATTGCCAGTTACTGTAGCGTCAAAGGAGCCTAATAAAAAATCATTAACCTTAAAGTCGTCAATTACAATAGTTGAATTTGGGAGATAGCTACCGTTTTTTTGTAATACATCCAATTTACCATTAACATTTCCTGCGAGGGATAAACTATCTATATCTGGTGTTATTTTAGCCAAATCAACGTTTGTAAAATTTAGCTTAATATCTTTTTGTGTGGAATCCTTAATAAAGCCGGACAGTTTAATTTCTTCATTGTTGTGATTAACCCTAAACTTATCAACTTTAAACTTTGTAAGCTTTTTATCAAAGGATATTTTGTGAAATTTATCTTGGTTTTCATTGATCTGCCACTTGTTATTTTTTATGGTAACATCAGATTTTTTGAAGCCAACAACCGATTCATTTTCCTCATTTATAGTATGGTAGAAACTTAAATTATAGACATCATTATTACGTTTTCCGCCATTAAACTCAGAACGCATAAATAAAGTGTCATTTACGGTTACGTTTATTAAATTAAACTTTGAAACATCATAGTATTTAGTATTTAAACTATCAATTTCTACATAAGTATTGAATAAAGGGTTGCTATTATCAACCTGTAACTCAATATTATTCGCGAAATTATCTAAGAATTTGATTTTTGGCGATTTAAAAGTTAGTCTAAAATTCTTTTCATCACTCTCAACTCGTCCTCTAATGAAGGTGTTTTTACCAAGTTCAACCTCAGGATAAATAACTTCGACGATTTTATTATAAATTCTAAAGTTAAAATCTATACTCTGATTGGTATCAACTTCATGAGAAATATAATTGGTATATATGTGTCCAATAGAATTTTCAAACAATTTTTTTAAATCCTTCAGAAAGAAACGTCCTCTTAAATCACCTTCTATAATATCTGGTGAATTAAACTCAACAAAACGAATATCTTTTTCAAACCTTGAAAACACATCAAATTTCTTAAAATAATAAGTGTCATTCTCATTTTTATATATGGTATTGCTAAATGCAATTTTACCAAAAGCATCATCAAGACTACTGCTATTCATGTTCATCTTAACCTTACTTTTAAAAATAGATATACTATCTTTCTTTATAAAATTAAGGGTGTTCAGGTTAGCATAATCAACTACAGCCTCAAAATCATACTTTCTTACAGTTTCTGAAAAATCTACTAAACCAGTAAAATTTAGTTGAAGGTTTTTATCATTCACATTTAAGTTTCCGTCAAAAATTCTATTCTTAACATTACCAGATACTTTCACATGATTATAATTGTAGTCATTATAAACCAATTCAAAAACCTCTCCCTTTATCTGGGTATCTATGTTTTCAGCAGTAAACCCTTTCCCATTAACATCAAAGTCTAGAGATGCCTTACCTACTTTAGGATCGTTTAGAAATATACCAAAGTCAAATTGCTCAAAAATTAGTTTCCCTTTATAATCAGCATTATCAATATCATTAATTTTTGTGATTTCTAAATTTGAATCAACAAAACCTAACTCGGTATCAATTTCAATTTCTGCTATAACTTTTGAAGATGTAACTTGAGAGTTTCCAACTATGGTAAAATAACCCAATCGGTCAAAAGATGTGGGTATTGCTTCTCCCAGAACATTTGGTAATAATGCTTTTAAATCTTTATATGTTGAAGACAAATTGCTAAAATTTCCATTCATATAAAAATTATCAGCTTCTTTATTAAATAAGTTTTTAAAATTAATATTTCCGTAAACTCTTGTATTATAATTTGTATTTAACCTCAAATTATTCGCTTGTAAATCGTTTAAAGTACCTGATAAATCCGCACTAAATTTCGCATATTGATTAACACCAAATTCATTGTAAAAAGTATTAAGCTCATCTAATAAAACATTTGAATCTTTAAAACTCGCAGCTACTTGTACCTTATCAACAAAGTATTGTAAATCTTCCCTGTTATAAGAAAATTTCAAGTCACCTTTTAGAACAGAACCAGGAGTTTTTATTTGCAGATTAGCAAATGTCATATCTTGCAGTGTATAGGCAAAGTCGGTCATCATGTTTTTCATAATCAAACCCCTACTATCTTTGAACGAAAGCGTATTTATTCTTGCACTAACATTACTCCCATTTATAAGAAAATTGGTAGCATTAATATTTAAGTCGTCAAAATGAAGCACTTTTGTTGTTTCCCGGTTTTCATCAGACAGCGTAAAAACCCCATTATAAATTGAAACATCACTTGACGACAATAAAAAAGTACTTTCTCCTGTTCTTGGATTATCATCTTCAAACCTATTTACGAAAACATCAAGATTTGTTTCAGTAGAACCTTCATAAGTTTTGATATTAAAAATGAGTTTTTCAATATCAATATCTCCAAACTCTAGATTACCATGGTACAAGTTTTTAAAACTTAAAATAGATGTATTAAGTTCTTTAATGCTAATAAGCGTATCTTTTTTGTAATCTTGAATGTAAATATTTTTAATTTCTACATCGCTATTAAACTTTAAACTAACTCGATCAATATTAATGTTGGTTTTGAAGTCATTATTCAACATTTTTGTGAGGCGCTTGCCTATTCCGGTCTGAACAGCGGGAATGGATAACACTAACACCAAAATGATGAATAACAATAACAGAATACCTGCTACTTTTGATAGTATTTTTAGGAATTTTTTGATGCCCTTAAAGTTATAACTTTATTAAGAATAAACTACTTTTGTAATTACGAATAAAAATAATGATTGAGATGTCTATTCTTTTTCAAAATTAACAATTATTGTGCCTAAAATTTATTAATGTCTTCACAAAATATTTACATCCTTGGAATTGAGTCTTCTTGTGATGATACAGCAGCTTCTGTAATTCATAACGGCCGTATTTTAAGCAATGTTGTAGCCACCCAAAAAATACATGAAGAATATGGTGGTGTTGTACCTGAATTAGCCTCAAGAGCACATCAACAAAACATTGTTCCTGTGGTACATCAAGCTATAGAAAAAGCTGGTATTCGTAAAGAACAATTAAATGCTATAGCCTTTACAAGAGGTCCTGGGTTAATGGGAAGTTTACTGGTTGGAACATCATTTGCAAAATCTTTGGCCTATGGTTTAAAAATTCCTTTAATTGATGTGAATCATATGCAAGGGCATATTTTAGCACATTTTATTGAAGAAGATGGGTTTAAAAAACCGCCTTTTCCGTTTTTGGCTATGACGCTTTCTGGCGGGCATACGCAAATCGTTAGAGTAGATAACTATTTTGACATGACTGTTATTGGTGAAACCATTGATGATGCTGTAGGTGAAGCTTTTGATAAAAGCGGAAAAATTTTAGGATTAGGCTACCCAGCTGGACCAGAAATTGATAAACGTGCAACATTAGGAAACCCTAACGCTTTTCAATTTACAAAGCCTAGAGTAAATGGTTTAAACTTTAGCTTTTCTGGTTTCAAAACTGCTGTACTTTATTTTATTCAACGCGAAGTTAAAGCAAATCCAAATTTTATTGATGAAAACCTAAATGATATTTGCGCCTCAATTCAATATACCATTATTGGTATTTTAATTGACAAATTAAAACTGGCAACACAACAAACAGGAATACAACATATTGCTATCGGTGGTGGTGTTTCGGCCAATTCTGGAATACGACAAGCTTTAAAAGATGGTGAACAAAAATTTGATTGGAAAACATACATTCCCAAATTTGAATTTACAACCGATAATGCTGCTATGATTGCTATTGTTGGTTATTTAAAATTTTTAGAAAGGGATTTTGCTAAACAAGATGTTGTAGCTTCGGCACGTTTAAAGATTTAGTGTTTAGTATTAATAAATAAAAAAGCATTAACCAAAAATCTTAAATCCTTATATCTTAGCTTTATGCAACTCTTCTTTAATCCAGACATATCAGAGAACACGACTCAGTTTACTTTTGAAAGAGAAGAAAGTAAACACATTGTAAAAGTCCTGCGCAAAAATATTGGGGACACCTTGTATATTACAAATGGTAAAGGGTGGTTATTTATTGCTGAAATTTCTATGCCGAACATTAATAAATGTACGGCGAAAATTATTTCTCAAAAACAGCAACCAAAACGAGACTATAATTTGCATCTAGCTGTTGCTCCAACAAAAATAAACGACCGATACGAATGGTTTTTAGAAAAAGCTACCGAAATTGGGATAGATAGCATCACTCCTATTATATGCGATCATAGCGAACGAAAAGTTATTAAACCAGAACGTTTTGAACGGATTTTACAATCGGCCATGAAACAGTCTTTAAATTGTTATTTACCTAAACTGAATGATGCCATTTCCTTTAAAGACTTTATAAATCTAGATTTTGAAGGTGATCTATTCATTGCACATTGTGAAGAAACCGATAGAAAATCTTTAAAGCAACAACTAAACCCAAAAACAGACATTACAATTTTAATTGGGCCAGAAGGTGATTTTTCTGTTAAAGAAATTACAGAAGCGCTAAAAAATAATTTTATTCCTGTAACTTTGGGTGAAACTAGATTACGCACAGAAACGGCAGCTATAGTGGCTTGTCATTCTGTAGCCTTTATAAACGAAGCCCATAATGGGCAATAATTTATTTAATGAAGTTAATTATCTTTTTTTTCTTTTGTCTATTTTCTGTATTCTCATATACACAAGATTTAGCCATTTTAAAATACAAAGGTGGTGGTGACTGGTATGGTAACCCCACCGCTCTGCCAAACCTTATTAAATTTTGCAATGATAACATCAACACTAAAATAAATCCCAAGCCTCAAACGGTTGAAGTTGGTAGCTCAGATATTTTTCAGTTTCCATTACTACACATGACTGGTCATGGCAATGTGTTTTTTAGTGAAACCGATGCTGAAAACTTGAGTAATTATCTAATTTCTGGTGGGTTCTTGCATATTGATGACAACTATGGCATGGAACCCTACGTAACTAAAGAGTTAAAAAAAGTATTTCCAGATAAAGATTTAGTTGAGTTACCAAAAAGTCATGTTATTTTTAATATAGAATATAAATTCCCAAAAGGGTTACCAAAAATACATGAACATGATGGCAAACGTCCTCAAGCATTTGGACTTTTTCATCAAAATAGACTGATATTATTATTTACTTATGAAAGTGATTTAGGAGATGGATGGGAAGATCCCGAAGTCCATAACGATCCTCCTGATGTTAGAGAAAGAGCTCTTAAAATGGGAACTAATATTGTGAAATATGCATTTGAGAATTAGATTGCCACAAATTCACTAATATATTTGCTGCAAACTGCAACTGAATACTGCGACTGAAATATGCAACTCAACCACTACAATACTAATTTTAAAGAACAAATCTTTCCAATCACTTTAATTTGTGATAATGTTACCAACGCACCAAACATTGGAAGCTTATTTAGAATCGCTGATGCTTTTGGTATTGAAAAACTGATACTTTGTGGTGATGATATTTCGTTAGGTCGGAAAATGGCAAAAACCTCGAGAGCTACTGAAAAAATAGTTAATTATGAAGTTAATAGAGATGCGCTAGAAGTAATTCAAGATTTAAAAAGTAAAAACTATCAAATCATTTCATTAGAAATAACGAATTCAAGTCAAGCAGTT
>NZ_CAJQQI010000179.1 GCF_905480415.1 uncultured Algibacter sp.
TAAAGAAGATTCATCAAAGGGTTTTGCATGCTTTTGAAAACTAACTATGTTTCTGTTGGCATTCATGTAAATAAGGTCTAATGGAATTTTTGTGTTCTTCATATAAAAGAAACGCTCGGTTTCATTATCAAAAACAAAGAGCATCCCTTGGTTGTTCTCAATGGAATTTCTATACATCAATCCTGTTTGAATATCAAAATCTGTATCTGAAATTTCAATGTTTAAAGCTACTTTTGTAGAATCGAAAGCTTTAAAAATAGTAAGTTCACCTTCTTTGGTAAAAGTAATTTCAGTTTGCTTAATAACTTTTTTATTATCCTTACAACCTATTATAAATAAACTAAAAGATAAAGTAATTAGTAAGCTTATACGTTTGAAAAACATTTTATTTATTGGCCGTTTTGGGTTTGTAAACAAACATAAAATACAATCCTACTAAAACAAATGGGATACTTAACCACTGCCCAGTATTTAAACTAAACCAATTAATATATTCTTCACCTTGAGGTTCTTTGGTGAATTCTATAAAGAAACGGATGGTCCATAGAAGCACTAGAAACAAGCCAAATAAAAACCCTGGTTGATCTTTTTTGGTGGTTTTAGAATAGAAATACCATAAAATTAAAAACACAAAAATATAGCAAAATGACTCATAAAGTTGTGATGGATGCCTATAAGGAACAGCTTCTAATAAATTTTGAAATTGCGGGTTTTCAGTTACCGCATTATAAGCTTCCTGAACATCTTTAATACCTGTACGTTGTACAATTTCTCTTTTGTAATATTGGTCTTGAATAAAACGAACTCCTAAAGGAAAATCACCAGATGCTTTTCCTATAATTTCTGAATTAATGAAGTTTCCTATTCTAATAAAAATAGCACCTGAAGCTACAGGGATAACTATTCTATCTAAAATCCAAAGTATAGATTTGTACTTGTATTTTCTTCTGTATAAATACATACCAATGATAATACCAATGGCAGCACCATGACTTGCAAGTCCTTGAAAACCTGTAAATTCGAATCCGCCTTTAAACTTAAACGGTAAAAAGATGCTAAAAAAGTCTTGAGAAATAAGCTCAGACTGGTAAAACAACACATGTCCTAATCTAGCACCGAGCATGGTCGCTAAAACGGTATATATAAACAACGGATCTAAATAATCTATTGATATTTTCTCTTTGGTAAAAATGCGTTTCATTATATACCAACCCAATATAAAGGCAACCACCCACATGAGGCTATAAAAGTGAAGTTTGAAATTTCCAACAATGTCAATTCCAGTTATCGGGTTCCAATCAAATTTTAATAGTTGCATAGGTTTCGTTTTTCAGCGTAAATATAAAGGTTTCAATGACTTTAATGTTAAAATTTATTTAAGAAGTTTTAAGATTTCTACTTCAAAAATAATATTAGATTTTCCGGGAATACCTCTTGTTCCGGCTTCGCCATAGGCTAAATGATAAGGGATAAACAAAGTGGCTTCATCGCCAATACTCAATTGTTGCAAGCCTTCTTTAAACCCTGGAATCATTCGTGCATCTGGACCAATATCAGCAACCAGAGGTTCATATTTATTGTCCGCTTTGCGTTTCTCGTTCACGACATCTAAGGCCTCTGCAATTTCCAACTTGCTTGTTTCTAGTAATTTTCCGCTTTCAAAATATACAGCATAATGTGTTGATACCTGAGCTTCATTAGGTAATTTTTCACCTGTACCTTTTTTAGAAATAAAATATTTTAGGCCTGATTCTTGTGTTGTTGCTTTTGCTCGTTGTGTTTCAAACTTATCTCTAGTGGCTTTTAAAATGGCTTCAGCTTTAGCCTCTTTTTCTTTTTTAAGACGTTCATCTTCTGCAAAATGATTATTAAAAATTTTAGGAGCATCAAACAATTTAGCTGATTTACCCTTTCTAATAATATTTAATTCTTCTATAACAACATCGTTTAGAGGCTTATTTTTATTACCAACTTTCACATTCGAAATAGAATCCTGAATGTTCAATCCTAATACTAATTCTCCAAATACATTATAAACCTCATCGAGATGAGGTTTAGGGATTTCTGTGATAAAAAATTGACTTCCATTTGTGTTTGGACCGGAATTAGCCATAGATAGAATACCAGGTTTGTCGTGTTTTAAGTCTGGATGAAACTCACCCCTAAATTTATAACCGGGATCACCTTGTCCAGTGCCTAAGGGGTCTCCACCCTGAATCATGAAGCCATCCATAACCCGATGGAAAATAGTGCCATTGTAAAATGCCTTCTTTTTATATTCACTATCAACCATAGTATTGGTGCCCTCTGCTAGCGCTACAAAGTTAGCTACCGTTATCGGTGCTTTGTCTTTAGCTAATTTAGCAAGCATAACACCTTTACTGGTAATGATTTCCGCATAAATCCCATCTTCTAAGTCTGGGTATTGTACTTTGCATGATGTTAAGTTTATAAAATACACAAGTACTAAAACTTTAATAGCGTTTTTAATTAGGGTCATTTTAATTCGTTTGATTTTGGGTAATTGAATTTATGGTTACTTCGCAAATTAGAGGTGTATTACGACCTATTTTATTTTCGTCACCATAATAGCCATAGGCTTTTTGAGATGGAAATAAAAACGTTACGGTCTCACCAGTTTTCATAAGTTTTAATCCTTCACGTAAGCCTGTAAACAACTCTTGTTTGTCCATAGCGTAGGTTTGTGTTTTGATAGTTTCTGCAGAGTATATGATACCGCCATTAAGGTTTTTAACATTGTAATTGTAATTCACAATATCACCAAAATCGGGTGTTTTTAAAGTGTCAATTTCAACTTTATAATTGTAGTAATACCAAAAGCCACTTTCTGAAGCTATGTAATCAATACTTTGTTGCTTCATTAAGTTTTCAATGAACGCCTTTTCATTGGCGTTAAGCTTTTTATTTCGTTCTATGGAAGCGTCAATAAAAGAACCTGTTTTTACTGAAACTGGGCGCCTGGCTTCGGGTGTTTTACAACTAAATACTAAAAAAAGGATGGCTATAGTGAGTAATTTATTCATCATTCAGGACTTTATTATAACTAGGTAATATACTAATAAATTTTTCGATAGTTTTTTGAAGTGATAAATGGCTTTTACCACCAGCAGCATTCGTATGCCCACCACCCTCAAAATGAGCTCTAGACATTTCGTTAACAGAAAAGTTACCTTTTGAACGTAAAGATATTTTTATAATACCTTCTTTTCTATCTTCAATAAATATGGCCGCTAAAACAATGCCGTCTAAAGAAAGTCCATAATTTACAACGCCTTCAGTATCTCCTTTTTTGTAATTATACTTTTGAAGTTCATCTTGAGAAAGTGAAATATAAGCCGCTTTAAACTCTGGAATCACTCTCAAATTCGTCAATGCACAACCCAATAATTGCATACGCTCATAGCGATTAGTATCATAAACATTATTATGAATATCGGTATTATTAGCGCCTTTTTCAATAAGTTTTGCTACGATATTATGTGTTTTGCTTGTTGTTGATCGAAATCTGAAAGAACCAGTATCGGTCATGATGCCTACATACAAGCACGTGGCTATATTATTATCAATGTCATTGGCATCTCCTAGCATATCTATGAAATTATAAACCATTTCACACGTAGAACTCATGCTTACATCACTATACTTATAAGTTGCATAATGATCGGGCGCTTGATGATGGTCAATCATTATTTTTAAAGCACTACTTTTAGTTAAAACGGTTTCCATATTACCAGTTCTGTGAAAAGCGTTAAAATCTAAAGTGAAAATAATATCAGCGTCGTTTATTAGGGCATCACATATTTTTGTTTGTGAATCGTACTTTAAAATGGTGTCATTCCCAGGCATCCATTTTAAAAAAGGAGGATAATCATTAGGAACTAAAACATGAACGTTATGATTACCTTTTACTAAATAATGAAAAAGTCCTAAAGTAGAGCCAATGGCATCACCATCTGGATTTTTATGGGGTACAATAACGATCTTTCTTTTAGTAGATAAAAGCTGCTTTATGCTCGTGATGTCTTGTTTATTCATAGTTTACGAAGATACAATTTTTTTAAAATTAGAACTATTGCAATTCAATAGAAATAGATTACTTTTGCACGCACATAAAACAAAAATAATGGCAACAAATAGAACATTTACAATGCTTAAGCCAGATGCTGTCGAAAAAGGATACATTGGCGCAATATTAGAAAAAATTTCAGCTTCAGGATTTAGAATTGTAGCTATGAAATTAACACAAATGACAACTGCTGATGCGCAATCTTTTTATGCAATACATAGTGAGCGTCCTTTTTTCGCTGATTTAGTTGAATACATGACTCGTGGACCAATTGTAGCAGCTGTTTTAGAAAAAGAAAATGCAGTAGATGATTTTAGAACTTTAATTGGTGCTACAAATCCTGCTGATGCTGCTGAAGGAACTATTAGAAAAATGTATGCAGAATCAATAAGTGCAAACGCAGTACATGGTAGTGATAGTGATGATAATGCAGCTATTGAAGCCGCATTTCACTTTTCAGGAAGAGAGCAGTTTTAATAAAAACGAATACTTATAGGCTATGGCCAATAAGATTCATTTGAAATTTGTCATTCCTGTGAAAATGGGAATCAAAAATTATAAAACAAAAATCCCGCAATTAAATTGCGGGATTTTTTTGTTTTAAAAAGTACTGTATGTTTTA
>NZ_CAJQQI010000180.1 GCF_905480415.1 uncultured Algibacter sp.
CAACGTTTATTATTAGAATAGTAGCGGGTTTTCACACACTAACTTTTCGGTTAAACGCAGGCTTTTTTTATATTTACTTACTATGGTTTTAGCGACTAAACCGCTATTATTTTTATATATTGTTAGCCTATGTTAATTATTGCCTTAGGATGCATTTCGGGTTTCTACTTTTCTAAAGCTTAATAATTTTCTGAACCTCCAATATGTTATTTAAACGATCACTAGCTCTAATAAAATACAAACCATTTGACATTGCTGAAATATCCATGGTGTGATAATTTTCAATATTATTTATCGTTTGTAGGATTCGTCCATTAACGTCTAAGATATCAATTTTATATATCGTTGATTTACTTTTAATTGTAAATTGATTTACTATTGGATTTGGAAAAATGTCGATATAATTTTCACTAACTTGTATATCCGGTACTGTGAGTGTATTTGAGCAACTATTCAAGTGCCTTACCAAAAACTCAATCCCGCTCTCTCCATTAGTTGTATTAATGGAGAGTGCCGGGATATCTGCCTTAACTTCTGATACACCGACCGCCAAAGCAGTATTATGAATTTCTCGACCGTGAAAGGAATGATGAACTAGGTCCTGACTTGGATGAACTGCTAAGGATTGACTGCTGATGTACATTGGAGGGTCATCATTAGACAAGTGAAAAAGTTGGTCTACATCCTGTCGATACTGAATCAAAGCAGGGTCAACTAAAATCTGGGAGATAGAGTTAAAGCCGCCATAAAAATTAGAAGTTCTCTCAAAACCCATTAAGTTTTCCATTTCATCCAGCGTATAGTTAGTGCCGTTCCCGTCAAAGTTATCGAATACTTGTGTCTCCCATTTATACATATCCAGCGTAGCTTGAGAGCCATATAAGTCAACCGCACAAACTCTTGTTGATTCCTGTAAAATAGGATCTGTAGCATTTGGATCTGCCATATCAGGTAGCGTTCCCAACCAGTAGCTAGAACTTGCTCCTGCTGAGCGTCCTTGCAAGGCAATTTTTGTAGGGTCGATATATAAATCACTTGCATTATATCTAATAAATTGTAATGCTCTTTTAGCATCGTTCAAGCATTTTATAACACCTTCAGTATCCGGACCTGTATTATTAATTAATCGATAACCTACACTAGCAAAAGCAATACCGTTTTCTAAGAAATATTTAATGTCTTGTCTTCTTACAGGAGTTGTAACAATATCCGGTGTACCGCCAATATACCCTCCGCCGTGAATGAAAACGACCAAAGGGAAATTACCTGTGGTATCCGGTAAAAACAGGTGAAATACTTGTTTATTTAGGTCAATATTATCGTAGTTGATATCCCAAGCATATACTGGGTTTGGGCTGTTTACATTATAACTTGCAGGGACGGGGTTGAATTGTGGGTTGATTTGTGCTATTCCTGAAAAGGTGAATAATAGGAATGTTGACACAAATAAATTTAGTTTCATTGATTTTTTCATTAGCTAAGAGATTAGAGCATTAAACCCAGTATTTCTTAAGAATTTGGTATATCCTCTTTTTATGAAATATCCTTCAGCTTCATTGCCCTTGGATGGCCCAAGAACTAAGGTTGCCTTTTCGGTCTCCGATTTTGATTTTGCAAAAAGACCTTTTATAATTCCACCGGTTTTACTTTTGACAGTAACTTTTTTCCATTCTTTTCGTTTATTTTCAGGAATTGGGTTTATCCACTTAACCATATATTTTCTAAAAAACGGATATTTTACTATTTTATAAATCATTATCTTTTTTCTGCAAAATAGATAATACACACACAATTGAGGTTGACCTAATGTTAGGAAAAAATCTTTTTTCTGATTCTGCTTAAACTTTCTGGTTGAATGCCTAGATATTTTGAAATATCTCTAATAGAAATTTGTTGTATAATTTCTGGGTGTGTGTTGAGAAGAGATAAGTACCTTTCTTCTGCAGTTTTGGTTAGTAGTGCTTTCTCTCTTTGTACTTTTTTTAAATAGAGTTTTTCTGTTTCAATCCTACCCAATTTATTGGCTAAAAGTGAATGTTTGTAGGCTTTTTGTAGTGCCTTATATTCTATGACATCTACTACACAATCTGTAATAGCAGATATGCAGACATCTGAATGTGAATTTGAAAGAAGTGAGCTATATGGTGCGAAGAAGGAATTTTCAAAAAAAAAGTCTAAAATTATTAATCCATTTTTAGATTGAATCTCAATTTTGACAATTCCTTTGTTTAAAAAAAAACCATTTTTTTCAATTTTTTCAAATTCAGTAAAAATCGCTCCTTTTTTGAATTTTTTGCTATAAAATTCAAATGGTAAATCACCTTCAAATTCCGAATCGATATTTTTTATGATATATTCTTTGAGTGTCATTGTTTTAATTGTAGCTAACTTGATTATATGAATGTTAAATTAACCTGTTTTGTTCCCAAATGAAAGGATATGAATGATTTTTACATCACAAAATCATCTTTTTTCTTCTTGATTGTATTTAATATTATTTCTTAACAGAGATAAATATATCAATTTTATTGGAAGTCTTTCATATACTAAATATATGACAATGTAATTAATCTTATATCTACACTATTTAATATATTAACTAGGGTAGATATAAAGGTACTAAACTATACAATGAAATGCATACCCCCCTTAGTAAAAAATAGCAATGAGTAAATACTTGACTAACAGGCGATGTACAGACTGAAAAACCGTTATATATTTTACCCCCATCCCTCTATATATTTTTGTCAGCGAGATAACTTTTTAATTCTAAAAGACTATCGTAATGTGTTTTAAATGTAGGGTTGCCGTTGTTTCTTTTTACAATGTTTAAATAATTTGAAATAAATTTTGAAGGTGTGTTAATTGTTAAGTGATTGTTTAACTTAATAGGCTGGTCTATTATTGTAGTTGAGGAAAAATATTTTTCAAGTTCTTCTATGGGCCAGGTAACTATATTATTTTGTTCTGTATTTAAAAACTCTTCAAACTCTTTATACTCTAAGTCTATTGTCTTGACTGTGGTTGCTGCCTTTATTGAAGTATTTTCTTGGGGTTGTTCAAATTCCCGGGCGGCCGTGAACACTTTAATTGGTTTGCCTTCAAAGTAGTCAGCTAAATCAAAACCTTTCTTTATTTGTTCAGGAGTGGCCTTTGTTTCAATTAAGTCAGATACTATGAAAGAAGCTAAGTCTGCCAACTCTTTTGCCTTATCTTTCCATATAGTGAAGGCTCCAGCGTCAGGAAATAACAAAACAGTTTTTCCTTTTAATGATCCGCATCTTTTGCGGCTTAGGTTGTTTAAATTGCCAGAGGCTAACCAATTAAATTTTGGTAAGTATGCAGCTGCTAGTATTGCGGTTTTCTCACTTTCTACTATTGCAATTTGTTTTTCAGGGAATTGCTGAAGAAGGTGTTCACCAAATAAACATTGGTTTAACTCATAGTCTTTTAACCGTATAAGTTTATGCAGCCAGGTTATGTGTGGAAATGGTTTTTTTATTCGTTTGCCGGTTTCTTTATTGTATAGCATAATCTTTCCGGCTCTTATTCTGCCTAAGATATCAATTTGCCAAAATATGCTAGCCCCTAGCCAATGTTTTGAAGTTCCTACATGGTAAAGGCTAAATACTTTCAAAGCTAATTCTTTACCAATTTTCCCTTGATATGAAATTATATATATTCGTGGAATAAAATAAAATTGAGAGATTAATTATATATGTTTCGTGGACGCGCTTTTTTTCATACTTTTGTGACCCATGTGACCCATGTGACCCATGTGACCCAATGACCATGCAGAATAAAAGAATATTTGCCTCATTCTTATTTGTATTAATAAGTTTTGTGTGTGTAGCTCAGGCACCACCACCACCGCCTGCTCTACCACCACCACCACCAGGTTTACCTATTGATGGAGGTTTGCTTTATGGTATGGCTTTCGCCTTATTTTATGGGGTTAAAAAGTTATTACTTAAACGAAATAACTAAAATTAGTTGTTTAATTCAACAAGTTTTGCAACATATTTTCCTAAAACATCAAATTCTAAATTTACAATGGTACCTGGTCTAAAGGTATTAAAGTTAGTATGTTTATAGGTGTATGGTATAATAGCCACACTAAAAGTATCCGTCTTAGAGTTTACAACAGTTAAACTCGTACCGTTAATAGTTATAGACCCTTTTTCAATTGTAATATTACTTAAAGTGCTATCGTACTTAAATGTAAAAACCCAACTGCCTTTTTCTTCTTTTAAATGAGTGCAAATCGCTGTTTGGTCAACATGTCCTTGAACGATATGCCCATCAAGTCGGTCTCCTAATTTCATAGCGCGTTCTAGATTAACTTTATCGCCCATTTGTAATTTGCCAATACTCGTTTTGTCTAATGTTTCTTTTATGGCTGTAACGGTATATTCATCATTATTTATGTCAACAACAGTAAGACAAACTCCGTTGTGCGCCACACTTTGGTCAATTTTTAATTCATGAGTAATTTTACTTTTAATTGATATATGAAGATTATCAAGTTCAGTTTTTAAATTAGAAACAACACCTATATCTTCAATAATTCCAGTAAACATATTATTATCTGTTTATTTAGTTAAATTTGCAGTATTAAAATAATTTCAAAATTACGAACAAAAGTCGTCATTTTTAATGGAGCAAGAAGAAAATATAATAGTAGGGATATCTATAGGCGACTTAAATGGTATTGGAGGTGAAATAATTTTAAAAACGTTTGAAGACCCTAGAGTTTTAGAATTTTGTACTCCAGTAATTTTTGCTTCGTCAAGAGTCATGACTTTTTTAAAATCGCATTTCAAGTCTCAAATCAATTTTCATAACATTAATAATATGAGTGAATTAGCTCATGGAAAAGTTAATGTGGTAAACTGTTGGAATGACACGGTAAGTATTGAATTTGGCAAAGAAGACACCAGAATAGGGGCTTTTGCAATAAAATCCTTGGAGCTAGCCACTAAAGCTTTGAAGAATGATGAGATTCATGTTTTAGTAACCGCGCCAATTAATAAGCATAACATTCAGTCTGAAGCGTTTAAATTTCCGGGCCATACAGATTATTTGGCTCAAGAACTTGAGGGTGAAAGCTTAATGTTTATGATAACTGATACGCTTAGAGTAGGTTTACTTACAGACCATGTACCGGTTAAAGACGTATCAACTCATATCACCTCAGATTTAATAGAGCAAAAAATTGACACCGTATATAATTCACTTAAAAAAGATTTTAAAATTCAAAGGCCTAAGATTGCTGTTTTAGGGATAAACCCACATACCGGAGATAATGGTGTTATTGGGAGTGAAGATGACGATGTATTAAGACCGACACTCAAAAAAATAAAGGAAAGCGGGAAATTGGTTTACGGGCCTTACGCCGCCGATAGTTTTTTCGGTTCAAATAATTACAAAAATTTTGATGCTATTATTGCTTCATACCACGATCAGGGATTAATACCTTTTAAAACACTATCGTTTGGTCAAGGTGTTAATTACACTGCTGGATTAAATAAAGTAAGAACCTCACCAGATCATGGTACAGCCTATGAGATAGCTGGTAAAGGAATTGCTGATGACAACTCATTTAAAGAAGCTGTATATAGTGCTATTAAGATTTTTAGAAATAGAATGAGTTATCAACAACTTACTGCAAATCCTTTAAAAAAATCACCTAGAAAAGACCGTCGTTAAATAGTTGATTACTAGTTAGAACCCTTTAAAAATTAAGCAGTTAAAAACATAAACAAAAAAATGTTTATAACTCGTGTTAGATAAATAAAAATTTATATATTTGCAGGCTCAAAATAGATGTGATAATGAAGGCATTGAAAGAGTTTATAATCCCATTTGTGGGATTAAAAATAGGAAAACATCATTTTGAGTATAAAGTAGAGCAGACGTTCTTTGAATATTTTGAGTATGAAGATTTTAATGATGTAAAAATTAATGTTAGTCTTGAATTAGAAAAAAAGACAACATTATTAGAGTTACATTTTAAATTTTCTGGATGGGTAAATGTGAATTGTGATTTAACAAACGAACCTTATAATCAAACCATAGAAAATGAGTTTGATTTAGTGGTTAATTTTGGAGACGAATTCAATGATGAGAATATCGATATATTGATTATACCTCACGGAACCTATGAAATTAGCATTCAACAGTATATTTATGAGTTAATTATACTAGCTGTGCCAATAAAAAGATTACATCCAGGAGTTGAAGATGGCACATTAGATTCAGAAATTCTTAAAAAATTAGAAGAATTAAGCCCTAAGGTTAAAGAAAATAAAGAGGATATTGATCCTCGTTGGAATACATTAAAGAAATTATTAACGGATAAATAAAAATATAAAATGGCACATCCTAAGAGAAAAATCTCGAAAACAAGAAGAGATAAAAGAAGAACACATTACAAAGCAACTGCGCCACAGATTGCTACATGCCCAACAACGGGTGAAGCTCACTTATATCATAGAGCACATTGGCATGAAGGAAAGTTATACTACAGAGGTCAAATATTGATTGATAACTCTGAAGAAGTAGAAAACGTTGCATAAATAATTATGCATGCATATAATAAAACGCTCATTTATGAGCGTTTTTTTTATGAAATACATTTTCTAAATCACAAAAACGCTTAATTTGCATATTATTAGACCAAAATTTAGTAGTTTTCGTGAAATTTTGGACGTTTTTGTTCAATTTTAATGATATTTTGGTCGAACTAACTTAAATAGTATGAGTAAAATCTCAGCAGCAATTACAGCTGTAGGCGCTTATGTGCCAGATTACGTATTAACCAATCAAATTCTTGAAACGATGGTTGATACTAATGACGAATGGATTACATCAAGAACAGGAATCAAAGAACGCCGCATTCTTAAAGACGACGGAAAAGGAACATCTTACCTAGCCATAAAAGCAGCTCAAAACCTTATAGACAAAAAAGGAATTGACCCGAAAGATATAGAACTTGTTATTGTTGCCACTGCAACTCCAGATATGAAAGCCGCTTCAACTGCAGCTTTTACAGCTTCGGAAATTGGAGCAACCAATGCGTTTTCATTTGATATGGATGCAGCATGCTCTAGTTTTTTATTTGGTATGTCTGTTGCTTCAACCTACATTGAGTCTGGTCGATATAAAAATGTTTTGCTCATTGGCGCAGATAAAATGTCGTCTATTATAAACTATAAAGACAGAGCTACATGTATCATTTTTGGTGATGGAGCTGGAGCAGTTTTATTCGAGCCAAATGAGGAAAACCTCGGACTTCAAGATGAATATTTAAGAAGTGATGGTACAGGCAGAGAATTTTTACAAGCTACTTACGGCGGATCTTCATATGCTTTAACTGCAGAAATCTTAGAAAAAGGAGGGCACTGTGCATTTCAAGAAGGGCGAACAGTATTTAAAAATGCCGTTTTTAATATGGCTGATGCTACCGTTAAAATATTAGAACGAAATAACCTAACAAAAGAGTCTGTAGATTGGCTGGCTGCGCATCAAGCAAACAAACGTATTATTGATGCAACAGCAAAACGAATAGATTTAGACGAAGATAAGGTTATGATGAATATTCAAAAATATGGGAATACAACGTCAGCAACACTACCTTTATTATTAAATGATTACGAATCGCTACTTAAAAAGGGAGATAATATAATATTTGCCGCTTTTGGTGGCGGATTTAATTGGGGTGCTATTTATTTAAAATGGGCTTATAATTCAAAAAACTAACCACTAACTAATTAGTAAAATTATGGATATAAAAGAGATTCAAAACTTAATTAAGTTTGTTGCCAGATCTGGTGCTAGCGAGGTTAAATTAGAAATGGATGATATAAAAATCACCATTAGAACAGGATCGGATTCAGACACAACAATTGTGCATCAAGTTCCTGCCACTCAAATGCCACAACAAGTGATGGCGGCTCCTGCTTTAGTTGCGCCTGAACAAGCTGCAACATCGGCACCAGCTCCAGCAACTGCGGCTTCAGAAGATTCTAAATACATTACAATAAAATCACCAATCATTGGTACTTTCTATAGAAAACCATCTCCAGATAAACCTTTATTTGTTGAGGTAGGTCAAACTATTGCTGAGGGTGATGTACTTTGTGTTATTGAAGCTATGAAACTTTTCAATGAAATCGAATCTGAAGTTTCAGGAAAGATAGTTAAGATATTAGTTGATGATTCATCTCCAGTAGAGTTTGATCAACCATTATTTTTAGTAGACCCATCTTAATTTTAGATTATTAGATCTCTCGATTATTAGATGTTTACTATTCTAATAATCCGATAATCGAATAATCCAATTGTCTAATTATCTAATACAAAAAAGATGTTTAAAAAAATATTAATAGCCAATAGAGGAGAAATAGCACTTCGTGTTATTAGAACCTGTAAAGAAATGGGCATTAAAACGGTGGCAGTGTATTCTACTGTTGACGAAGAAAGCTTGCACGTTAAGTTTGCTGATGAGGCCGTTTGTATAGGGCCAGCTGCAAGTAGCGAGTCCTATTTAAAAATGTCCAATATTATATCTGCTGCTGAAATCACAAATGCAGATGCCATTCATCCAGGATATGGATTTCTATCAGAAAATGCTAAGTTTTCAAAAATTTGTGAAGAGCACGGTATAAAATTTATCGGTGCTTCACCAGAGATGATTGATAGAATGGGAGACAAGGCAAATGCTAAGGAAACCATGAAAGCCGCTGGAGTACCATGTGTACCGGGTAGTGAAGGTGTTATTAAAGATTTTGCTGAATGTAAAAAATTAGCGAAAGAAACAGGTTACCCTGTTATGCTTAAAGCTTCTGCCGGGGGTGGAGGTAAAGGTATGCGCGGCGTTTTTAAACCAGAAAACCTTAAAGATGCATGGGATTCTGCAAGACAAGAAAGTAAAGCGGCATTTGGGAATGACGATATGTACATGGAAAAACTTATTGAAGAGCCAAGACATATTGAAATTCAAATTGTTGGTGATTCTAAAGGAAAAGCATGTCATTTATCCGAAAGAGATTGCTCAATACAACGTCGTCATCAAAAACTTACTGAAGAAGTACCATCTCCATTTATGACCGATGCGCTTCGTAAAAAAATGGGAGACGCTGCGGTAAAAGCTTCAGAATTTATAAAATACGAAGGCGCTGGAACGGTAGAGTTTTTGGTTGACAAGAACCGTAAATTTTACTTTATGGAAATGAATACACGTATTCAGGTAGAGCACCCCATTACAGAGCAAGTAATAGATTTCGATTTAATTCGCGAACAAATTTTAGTAGCTGCTGGTGTGCCAATTTCAGGTAAAAATTATACACCAAAAATGCACTCAATCGAATGTAGAATTAATGCTGAAGACCCATATAACGATTTTAGACCATCACCCGGTGTTATTACCACCTTGCATGCTCCAGGAGGTCATGGTATTCGTTTAGACACCCATGTTTACGCGGGTTATGCTATTCCTCCAAATTACGATTCTATGATCGCCAAGTTAATTACAACGGCGCAAACTAGAGAAGAAGCTATCAATAAAATGAAGCGCGCACTAGACGAGTTTGTTATTGAAGGTATAAAAACTACTATTCCATTCCATAGGCAACTTATGGATCATCCAGACTATTTAGCCGGTAACTATACCACTAAATTTATGGAAGATTTTGTTATGGAAAAACAGGATGAAGACTAAATACTAAAGACTCCGAAATTACTTTCGGAGTTTTTTTATGGTGTTACTTTTGCGGGAAAGCAAAAGTCAGGTCATCCACTATATCTTTCTGCGAAGCAGTTCCGTGCTTGTTCGGGATCTCTCTATTAATAAATATCTAGCTAAAAAAATGTGCAGTTTTTATAGCTTTACAAAAAGGATACCGCTTCTATCCTTAACACAGTGCAAGACTTTAATTTAAAATTTTAATAACAATTATTACTCAAAATGAGCTATAATTAATTTGAATTATATGGTGTTCAGATAATATAGAAAATCAAAGCATAGCCTTGGTTACGGTTTTATTTTATATTGAAACATGGGCAGGATAGAAACGAATTATATAGTTTGTTTTGAGTAATAATTGGTATAACTTAGCTTTATGAATTTGTCTTACTGGGAAATAAAATCGTGGTTAACTAATATAGATTTTTGTATTGTTGGCAGTGGCATTGTTGGACTTAATTGTGCGCTTCGATTAAAAGAGCAGTTTCCAAAATCTAAAATTCTAATCCTTGAAAAAGGAACATTACCTCAAGGTGCC
The DNA here is from genome assembly GCF_905480415.1 of uncultured Algibacter sp. Taxonomy (GTDB): domain Bacteria; phylum Bacteroidota; class Bacteroidia; order Flavobacteriales; family Flavobacteriaceae; genus Algibacter_B. The sequence goes on from NZ_CAJQQI010000180.1 coordinate 10,284, forward strand.
AGTACAAAAAACGCAGGTTTTGCGTGCTTTGGAAGCCTGAGTGAAATTATTGATGATCTAAACACCCATTCCGAAGAGGACGTGATTCAACTTATTTCAAAACGCGTTAACGGTTTAAAATTATTAAGACAAACCCTGGGAGATAAACAATTAAACTACCAACAACTCGGAGGTTATGAGTTGTTTTTAGATGCAGATGAAGCATTGTTCCAAAGCTGTATTTCAAAAAAAGAAACTATAAATAAATTGTTAAAACCCCATTTTAAGGATAATATTTTCAGTTTAAAAGACAATATTTTCAATTTCAAAAATGTAAATAAACAATATATTTTTAATCAATTTGAAGGTCAAATAGATACAGGTAAAATGATGGAATCATTACTTGAAAAAGCACATTCAAAAGGGATTAAAATCTTAAATAATATGCAAGTAGAGGGTTTTTCAGAAGATACCGATTCTGTAAAAATAAAAACTAATCAATTTGAGTTTTCGGCTTCAAAATTACTTATTGCTACCAACGGTTTTGCTTCAAAATTAATTAATCAAAAAGTAAAGCCAGCAAGAGCTCAAGTTTTGATTACCAAGCCTATTGAAAATTTACAAATTAAAGGCACATTTCATTTAGATAGAGGTTATTACTATTTCAGAAATATAGATAATAGAATTCTTATAGGAGGTGGGCGGAATTTAGACTTTAAAGGGGAAGAAACTACCGAATTTAATCAAACAGCTATTATTCAAAATAAACTCGAAGCCTTATTAAAAACAACTATTTTACCTGAAACACCTTTTGAAATCGATTATCGTTGGTCTGGCATTATGGGGATTGGAAACCAAAAAAAAGCGATTGTAAAACAACTAAGCAACCGTGTATTTTGTGGTGTTAGGCTCGGAGGTATGGGTGTTGCAATTGGAAGCTTGGTAGGTAAAGAATTAGCAGATTTAACAGCATGAGTATCAAACTAGAGTTATATGATTTTTGTTTAGAGTTTGTTGATAATCGTTTTCAGATCATTCAAAATACCATAAAAGAAATTCAAGAATCTTTACTTTCTGAAACTAAAAGTAGCGCTGGTGACAAACATGAAACAGGCCGTGCCATGTTGCAATTAGAACGCGAAAAATCAGGAAATCAATTGGTAGAAATTCAAAAGCTCAAAGCCATTTTGAATAAAGTGAATTCAGAAGCTAAGCATCAAAAAATTGCATTAGGTAGCGTTGTTTATACAACACAATCTAATTATTTTATTGCTATAAGCGCTGGTGAAATAGTTTTAGATTCAAAAAGGTTTTATGCCATTTCGCAGGATACACCAATTGCAAAACTATTAATTTCAAAAACAGTTGGCGACGAGGTTCTGTTTAGAAACACTACTATTAGAATTACTCAAATTTTATAGAAATAATTTAATTTATCACACAATTTATAAATTGTGATGTACCTTAACATCATGAATTTTATCTATGAAACGTTTTCTCTTTTTTGTAATTTGTTTTTGTTGTTTATCGCTAAGTTTTTCTCAAAATAAGTCGAGTATAGATTTTGTAATCCGTAATGTAGGGATAGCTGTAGATGGTCACTTCAACATTTTTAATATAGAAACTGATTTTGATAATAAAGGTGAACTTTTAAATATTAAAGGAGAAATTAAAGTAGCTTCTATTGAAACGGGAATAGAAAGTAGAGATAATCACATTCTAAAAGCCGATTATTTTGATATTGAAAACCATGAAAATATAACATGGATAAGTAAAGCAATAAATACTATAGATGATGGTGTGTTCACTATGATTGCCGATTTAACTATTAAAGGAAAAACGAAAGAAATAAGTATCACTGTTAATCGTGATAAGATTAATAATAAATATAAAATAACATCAAGCTTTAAAGTTAATCGTAGAAATTTTGATGTTGGGGGCAGAAGTATAGTAATGAGTAATACTGTGAAAATTAATGTAGTTCATTATCATAATTTATAAATGACACTACACCCATATGATTTTATAATTGTTGGAGACGGATTAGCAGGGATCACTCGTGTGATACATATAGCAAAATCAAATTTTAAGGAATTATCTATTGAAAAAACACAAGCCAAAAACATAAAGTTTGTGGTAAGTCTGTATCTAACTAAATACTGCCCTATTTAGGCGTAAAGATGTATGTGTTTGGAGGATTTTTAGACAATATGTTTGCGTTCCGTACTTTTCAAGGAGAGTACTGTACTGTTCTAAAATCAGAATTTGGAATTTATTTAAAAGCAAAACCCTGGTGTAAATACCAAATGAGTATAAGTTAAGACCTTAATTACGGAACATGTAATGGAAAAATTAAAAAACATAATAACAACCATCATAAAATTCAGAATAGCAATTATTGTTATTCTAGCTGTTTTAATGGGTTTTTCTGGCTATCAGACCCTAAAGAAACTTCGCGTTGATAACTCCCTATCGATTTGGTTTTTAGAAGACGACCCTAGCTATAAGGCGTATATTGATTTTCAAGAAAAATTTGGTTCTGATGAAATTTTTATAGCCATGCTTCCTGTTGAAAATGCTATTGGAAATACAGAAAAATCAAAGCTTTTAAAATTACATGAATCTATAGATTCACTTTCTTTTGTAAAAACCTCTTTCAGTTTAGCAAAGGCAAAATACCCTATTTACGCAAATAGTAAAATCAATTTCGATGATTTATATAACACAAAACGCAGTGAAAAAGGATTAAAAAGCCTACTGTCAAAATTGCCAAATATTTCCGCACAACTTATAACAAAGGATTTTAAAAATCAATTTTTCTATATTCAGCTTAATCCAACACCAACCATTGAAGAAAAGCGGCAAAGTATTGGCGGTGAAATAAGAGGTATCATTGAAAAACAATATTCAAATTATTATCTAACCGGCCCTCCAGTTTTAAACGAAGCGTATAGTAAAGGCATTTATAAAGAAAGTATGCTGTTTGGTGGGTTAACGGTTTTAGTTATTACATTATTGCTCCTCTTTTTATTACCCAATAAACGCTATTTATGGGTGTCGTTACTCTCGGTTGCCGTTCCTCTAACTTTGTTGTTTGGCATTATTACATCTTTAGGATTTGCATTGAATATGATCTCCATGCTAATCCCAACAATCTTGATGGTTTATAGTGTGAGTGATGCGGTTCATATTATAAATATTTATCATAAAGAAGGGTTTTCAGATAACACTATTAAAAAAACTAAACTGATAACTTTAGCTATCAAAAAAAGTTTCATACCTTGTTTCTATACCACGCTTACTACCTTTGTTGGTTATTTTGCATTATACTTATCGCCTCTACCAGCTTTTAAAAACATGGGGGTTTTTACCTGCATTGGGTTGGTTTTAAGCTTCTTTTTGGTATATGTCATAACCATAATCGGGTTTAGTTTTATGACACTAAATTTCGAAAACACAAAACCTATAATATCTTTTAAAAGTGTAAATCAGCGTCAATTTATAAATTGGTTAAATCGTTTTACAACGCAGTATAAAACACCTTTGATTGTTTGTTTTACTTTAATTTTGTTTTATGGAATCTATGCTATTTTTCAAGTTAAAATTGATACTAATTCACGAAACCTTTTGGCTGAAGGTAAAGCAAAACAGGATTTAAGAATTGTTGAAAATGAGCTTAATGGAAGCTCCAGACTTCAATTAAATATATTAACTAATAATGGAGAAACAATCTTGAATGTTGAAGCTATGAAACATTTGGAGAATTTTCAAAAAAAGCTAGAAGCTAATCCTTTAATAAACGCACCCGTATCCGTGGTGAATATTAAAAATTTCTTAGAAAAGCGAATGCCGATGTTGTTTCAGACAAACGCATCTCAAGATAAGATGGAAAGTACATTATCTTCGGTTGATAATGAAGATAATAATTTTTTTAAGTTATTTTCTGAAGATTTTACATCAGCAGGAATAACTATTAGTTTTAAAGAGATAAAAACATCTCAGCTAGAGCAGTTATTATTTGAAGTAGAGCGTGATTTTGAAGACACTTTCCCTGTTGAAAAGTACACACTAAAAATTAATGGTTTTGCTGTCGTTTTTGCACAACTAAATAACTTCATTTTACAAACCCAATTCAAATCTTTTTTCGCTGCTTTTTTTGTTGCTTTTTTATGTCTTTGGTTTTTTATAAAAAGTTTGCGAACGACCTTGCTTATATTAATCCCAAATTTATTACCGTTAACTATATTGGCTATTTTCATGAGTTTATTAAATATCCCCTTGGATGTAACAACCGCCATGATAACACCAATTATGCTTGGAATTGCTATGGATGACACCATTCATTTGGTTTATAAATATAGGAGAAGTAAGGACATACAAGGCACACCGGAAGCACGTATGAATAACGCCATGGAATATACAGGGAATGCTCTGTTTTCAACTACTATTGCCTTGGTTGGTGGGTTTTTAATTATAAGTTCAAGTGCTGTACCATCGGTACGAGATTTTGGATTACTTTGTGCAATAACAGTGGCCATTGCTTTAATTACTGATATCTTTTATTTACCAGCCTTATTGAAGACTTTTGATAAATAATTTATTTGAAAATATCAATGTAAACTATTGCATTTTTCTCCAATTTAAATTGATTTTCAAAAAACAAAACATTGCCATCTAAAACAGCTTCAACTAAATAATAGGGTCCTTTAAAATAAGAATGCTTAACAACCGCTTCTAATTTAGAACGCTTAACAATTTTTAACTGATTTGCATAAACTATTTCGTTATTTATAATATTGAATTCACCAAAAAAAGATGCAATTAAAGGGGTTGTGGGGTTTTTATAAAGTGTTTCTGGTAAGTTGTTTATAGCGATTTGTTTTTGGTTTAAAACAATCATACGGTCTGCGAAACCTAGCACATCGTCTTTGTCGTGAGTCGCTACTATACAGGTGATATTTTCATCTTTTAAATATTTAAAAACACTTCTGCGAAGACTTTGTTTTTTAAAATTATCAATATGGCTAAAAGGCTCATCTAACAAAATAATTTCAGGTTGTTTGGCTAAAGCCCTAGCTAACGCCACACGTTGTTTTTGACCACCACTTAAGGTTTTAACTTTAATTTTCGCAAATTTGGTGAGCTCAACAACTTCAAGTAATTCTGCAGTACGACGTTGTTTTTCTTCTGGATAAAAATTTGAAAGAAACTTTCCTATATTTTCCTCAACAGTTATAAAGGGCATCAAGTCAAATTCTTGTGCGACGTACTTCATAAAATCATGACCAACAACCAAGTTATATTTTGGACCCAAGATTTCTTCATCTTTCCAAAAAACATGCCCTTCAATTAAATCATATTCACCATATAAAATTTTCAATAAGGTGCTTTTTCCGGAACCACTTTCTCCAATAATGGCAATATTTTCACTCGGTTTTGCCTTAAAAGAAATATTCTTTAAAACTGGTGTTTTATCATAAGAAAAAGTAAGGTTTTTTACATTTAACATAGCATCGCAAAAATAGTACAAAAAAATACGCTTCTAAAGTAGAAGCGTATTTTAAGTATATGGATAATGATTTTATCCTTTTATTTTTTCATTGGCTTTTGATGGTAAAACTTCAAACCCCATATTGTAAAGTGTAAAGCAGTAAATATCTACATATTGCTCAATAATTTTACTTACAGGTGTTCCTGCTCCATGACCACCATCGGTTTCAATACGTATTAAAGTTGGATTTTTGCCTGCTTGTTTACTTTGTAATTCGGCTGCAAATTTAAAACTGTGTGCAGGTACAACTCGATCGTCATGGTCTCCAGTCGTTATTAATGTTGCAGGGTATTCAATACCCTCTTTAACATTATGTACTGGCGAATACCCTTTTAAGTATTCAAACATGTCTTTATCGTCTTCGGAAGTTCCATAATCATACGCCCAACCTGCTCCAGATGTAAAGGTGTGGTAACGCAGCATATCTAAAACACCTACCGCGGGCAAAGCTACTTTGGCTAAATCAGGACGTTGAGTCATAGTGGCACCAACTAGTAAACCGCCGTTAGAACCACCTCTTAAAGCTAAAAAATCTGATGTGGTATAATTGTTACCAAATAAATATTCCGCAGCAGCGATAAAATCATCAAATACATTTTGCTTTTGCAATTTTGTTCCTGCTTTGTGCCATGCTTTACCATACTCGCCTCCGCCACGCAGGTTAGGAACGGCTAGAATACCACCTTGTTCCATCCATATAGCATTTGAAATACTAAAATTAGGTGTTAAACTAATATTGAATCCACCATAACCATAAAGAATAGTTGGATTTTTACCATTTAGTTCTAAGCCTTTTTTATGCGTAATAATCATAGGCACTTTTGTCCCGTCTTTAGAAGTATAAAATACTTGATTACTTTCATAATCTTCTGGGTTGAAATCTATATTAGATTTATGAAACAATTCAGAAGTACCATTTTCAATATCGTACTTAAAAATATTTCCTGGAGTTTTATAGTTTGTAAATGAATAGTATAACTCTGTTTCTTCTTTTTTTGTTCCAAATCCTCCAGCGCTACCAAATCCTGGTAATTTAACTTCTCTTATTAGTTCACCCTTGTAATCGTACTGTAAAACTTTTGAAACAGCATCTACCATATACTCTGCAAAAAAAGAGCCTCCACCTACTGAAGGGACTAATACGTTTTCAGTTTCAGGAATAAAATCAACCCAATTTTCAGGAGTAGGGTTTGATGCATCAACTGTAACAATTTTTTTATTTGGTGCATTTAAATTTGTTACTATAAATAACTTACTTCCTTCATTATCAATCACATAAGAGTCACTTTCTGTATGCTCCATGATGGTGACTAATTTACTGTTTGGTTTTGTGAGGTCTTTAATGTATAACTTATTTCCTGATGTGGAAACTTTAGGTGAAATTAACAAGTAACGATTGTCTTCTGTTACAGTTCCATATATATAACGGTGTTTTTCACTAGGTGTTCCTCCATAAATTACTAGATCATTTTTTTGTGGTGTTCCTAATTTATGATAGTAAACTTTGTGCTGATCTGTTTTAGCAGAAAGTTCACTGCCGTTTGGTTTGTCATAACTGGAATAATAGAACCCCTCGTTTTTATACCAAGACATACCGCTAAATTTGATGTCAACAAGTGTGTCTTCAATAATGTCTTTACTTTCAGTGTTCATAATCAATACTTTTCTCCAATCGCTTCCGCCTTCAGAAATGGAATAGGCTAAAATTTTACCGTTTTTTGAAAAACTTGCGCCCCCAAGAGAAATGGTGCCATCTTCCTTAAAAGTATTAGGATCTAAAAAAATAGTTCCGGTATTAGGGTCTTCTCCCGTTTTATATCGATAGATAACATATTGGTTTTGAAGCCCATTGTTTTTATAGAAATAGGAATAATCACCTTCTTTAAATGGGGCTCCTATTTTTTCATAATTCCATAATTTTGATAATCGCTTTTTAAGTTCTTCACGATATGGGATGTTGTCTAAATACCCAAAAGTAGCGTTGTTTTGAGCTTCAACCCAAGCTTCGGTATCTTCACTTCTGTCGTCTTCTAGCCAACGATAAGGATCTTTAATCTTTATATCAAAATATGTATCTACAGTGTCTACGGTTTTAGTTTCTGGGTAATTCACAGTAATATTGTTTGTTTTTTGTTTTTCTTCTGTACAAGCCATTAAAATTGCCACGCATAGAAGTGTGGTTGTAATTTTTTTCATGATTGATGAATTTTGAATTTATCAAAAGTAAACAAAAAACTCCTGTATAATAAATACAGGAGTTTAGTAATATAATCTAAGATCAAATCTACACTAAATTATTTTCGATTAAATCTTCAGCTATTTGAATCGTATTGGTTGCGGCGCCTTTTCGAAGGTTATCGGCAACAATCCACATATTTAACGTATTTGGTTGCGTTTCATCTCTTCTAATACGTCCAATAAAAACCTCACCTTTATCATGTGCAAAAATAGGCATTAGATAAGTGTTTGACCTGTGTTGTATTGGACCACAACCCTAAAAGTGTCTTATTCAAATTTTACAAAACCCTAATGCTATATATTAGGTATTCCGAATAACGGTCAGGGTCTTCGACTTGAACGCCGAAATAAGCATTTAAATATATTTCTTAAAACAATAAAATATTGAGCAATTCAAATTGATTAGTTTATTAATTAAAATAAATACTATTTATCTCTTTTGAATATTGCTATAAGTCGTCTTATTTTTAATATATCAATAATTTTTTCAGTTTTACCTAATCCAATTAGGTGTATCAATTTTAATCTTTGAATAGATAGAAATGACATCCAAGCATTATTGTAATGATGTATTGTATATGTTTTTTTTGATCTAAATATTTTACCTGTTTGATGATTTTTAGGACTAAAATATTCAGAGGGATATAAAAAGAACGAATTTTTATTTTCAACTAAATTAGAAATGTTTTTTACTTCATTAAATTTTAGTTGAATTATTTTTTTATTTCTCTCAATCTGAGATTGCATTATTATAGGTAAAACAAGCATGTCAAAATCGCCATCTTGTTTTATAAACCGGCGATTATCATAATAATTGATACAATCTAGTACCCAGTCAGAATTTTTTTTAGCACCAAAAACAGCCGCTTCAATAAGACTATCATATTGACTACCAATAAAATATGGCAAATTAAGGAGGTCATCAAAATTTTTTAAAACTTCGACGTCTGTGTCTAAATAAATCCCACCGTATTTATAAACCGCTAGTAATCTTATATAATCTGATACAAATGCGTATTTTTTGCTTTTATAGGCCTGTTGTGTCCAAATAGTTGTTTCTACGTTAAATCTATTAGTATCCCAAAGAATAAATTCATAATCAGGTAATTTAACTTTCCAAGATTCAATACATTTTTTTATAAGTTTAGGATATTCATCGGTACTTAGCCAACAAAAATGGATTATTTTAGGAATCATATTTAAATTTTTAAAACATTTAAACCAAATTATTATCGATTAAATATTCAGCTATTTGAATCGTGTTGGTTGCGGCGCCTTTTCGAAGGTTATCGGCAACAATCCACATATTTAAAGTGTTTGGTTGCGTTTCATCTCTTCTAATACGTCCCACAAATACCTCATCTTTATCATGTGCAAAAATAGGCATTGGATAAGTGTTTGTGTCTGTGTTGTCTTGGACCACAACCCCTGGAGTTTCATGTAATAATTTACGAATATCAGCTAAATTAAAATCATTTTCAAATTCAACATTTACAGACTCCGAATGTCCACCAGCAGTAGGTATCCTAACGGCAGTTGCCGATATCGAAAATGTTCTATCATTCATGATTTTTTGAGGTTCTCTGGCTAATTTCATTTCTTCCTTGGTGTATCCATTGTCTTCAAAAACATCACAATGTGGTAATGCATTTCTTCCAATAGGATAAGGGTAAGCCATTTCGCCTTTAACACCTGCGATTTCATTTTCGAGCTGGCGGACTGCTTTAATACCTGTTCCAGAAACGGATTGGTATGTTGAAACCACAACACGCTTCATTTTATATTTTTTGTGAAGCGGATTTAAAGCCATTACTAATTGAATGGTAGAACAATTAGGGTTTGCTATAATTTTATCTTCTGTAGTTAGTTCGCTAGCATTTATTTCTGGAACTACTAATTTTTTGGTAGGATCCATTCTCCAAGCTGAAGAATTATCAATCACAGTAGTACCAGCTTCAGCAAATTTAGGAGCCCATTCTAATGATGTATCTCCTCCCGCAGAAAATAAAGCAATATCTGGTTTCATAGAAATAGCTGTTTCTAAACCAACGACTTTATAATCGGTTCCTTTGTAGGTTAATATTTTTCCAACTGAACGCTCGGAAGCAACAGGTATTAATTCTGTTACAGGAAAGTTGCGCTCTGAAAGAACTTTTAGCATCACTTCGCCAACCATTCCAGTGGCACCAACAACAGCTACTTTCATATTTTTTTGTTTAATAAATTTCTTTAGCAAAACTAGGTATTAATTACATTTTAAAATCTAAAAAAAGCCCTCATTTTTAAAAAATGAGGGCTTTTTAACAACAAATAACACAAAGTTATTTATTTAACAGTTTGTTATTTTTTTAACAAATCTCTGATTTCACCAAGTAAATCTTCTGGAGAAGGACCAGCAGGAGCTGGAGCTTCAACAGGTTTTTTAGTTTTGTTATATGCTTTAACTATCATGAACATTACAAAACCAACGATGATAAGATTGATAATTGTATTAATCCAGGCACCATAAGAAATTACAGCGGCTCCAGCTTCTTTGGCAGCTGCAACAGTAGCATACTCTTTTCCGTCCATGGTAATGTGAAGTTCTGCGAAATCCATTCCACCTGCAAAATAACCAATAAAAGGCATTGCAATATTATTTACAAATCCTTTAATCACAGCGCCTAGGGCTCCTGCCATAATTACAGCAACGGCAAAGTCGATTACATTGCCTGTCATAATAAAATTCTTAAACTCTTTTAACATAATATTAAATTTTTAGTTAGTACAATTTAGACACAATTTACGTAAAAAAGTCACACATATGTTAAAAAATTTATTTGATTAATTTAGAATCAGCCTCTTTACCCGTTGTGATATAGCGGTAATAATTTCGTAAGATATTGTATTTGCAGTAGCAGAAAATGTATTTGCAGTATGGTTTTTTCCAAAAACAATTACTTCATCTCCTTCTTTACAATCAATATTGGTAATATCAACCATAATCATATCCATACAAACATTTCCAATAATTTGGGCTTTTGCACCATTTATAGTTACAAAGCCTTTGCCATTTCCGTATTGTCTACCAATGCCATCAGCATGACCAACAGGAAGTGTCGCTGTTCTTAATAACGCATCACTTTTAAAGGCACGATTATAGCCAACAGAGTCACCTTGTTCAATAGTGTGAATTTGAGAAATAATCGTTTTTAATGTTGCGATAGGTTTTAAATGTTTGTTTTCTTTATCAGAATTCCCAAAACCGTATAAACCAATACCACACCTAACCATATCAAAATGAGCCTCAGGGTAATTTAAAACACTTGATGTATTACTCATATGAAGAATCGGTTTGTAGCCGACCTGTCTCGTGAAATTTTCAGTAATATTTTTAAAAGTTTCAATCTGATTTAAAGTAAATGCCTTTTCATCTAAATCTTCACTTGCTGCCAAATGCGAAAAAATAGATTTTACTTTTACAGCATTACTTACTTTTAATTTAGAGATTATAGAATCGACCTCATTTTCAGAAAACCCTAATCGATTTAATCCAGTATTAAATTTAACATGAATGGGATAGTCGGATTGTTTTTCTGCAGAAGCGATAGTAACAAATTCATTCAGAATTTTAGAATTATAAATACTGGGCTCTAAACAATTTGCTATAAGTGCTTTAAAATTTACTGTTTGCGGATGTAGCACCAAAATGGGTTTGGTAATACCAGCTTCTCGAAGTGCAATACCTTCATTAGTGTAAGCAACAGCAAAATAATCAACGCTTAAATTTTGTAGATAACTAGCAATTTCAATAGCATCACTGCCATAGGCAAAAGCTTTTACTACAGCCAAAAATTTAGTGCTAGGTTGTAACTTAGATTTAAGATACTCAAAGTTGTGTTTAAGTGCTTTTAAATCAATTTCAAGCACAGTTTCTTGCGCTTTAGGCATTGGAATCTTTGTGTTTAGTTTTCACCTCTTCGGCTTCATTAACCTTCATGACCCTTACCTTATCGCGAAGCATTGCTTTATAATATGCTGCTCTACTTAAGGGTTCGTATTCATTAACTTCTCCAAGTAAAACAAGATTGTCGTTTTGGTTTTTTCTGTAGCTATATTGCGCTAAATTCCCTGTTCTGGTACAAACAGCATGCACTTTAGTTACATACTCTGCCGTTGCCATTAAGCTAGGCATAGGCCCAAAGGGATTGCCTTTAAAATCCATGTCCAAACCAGCAACAATTACGCGAACACCTTTATTTGCTAAATCGTTACATACACGTACAATTTCATCATCAAAAAATTGCGCTTCATCAATACCAACCACATCACAACCATCAGCTAGAATAGGAATATTGGCAGCAGCAGGAACGGGTGTTGAGCGTATTTCATTAGCATCATGAGAGACTACCATACCCTCGTCATAACGCACATCAATAGCAGGTTTAAAAATTTCAACTTTTTGTTTTGCAAATTGCGCACGCTTAAGCCTACGGATGAGTTCTTCGGTTTTTCCGGAAAACATGGAGCCGCAGATAACTTCAATCCATCCAAATTGTTCTTTCTGATTTACTGTATTTTCAAGAAACATTTCGTAATTTTAACATTGAACTTATTTAAACTTTTTGATTGAAGCTAAAATTTGTCATTTTGTAGCTAGTTAAAGGCTTTTTTGAGTTGCATAGCATCGCTACGGAAGGAAAAAAAGACAAAAAATGGATGCAAAAGAGCAATTTTTAGCCAATAAAAAAAGTTTAAATGAGTTCATTAAACAAAGCAATTTATCGTTTGTATAAAGGTGACGTAAATTTATTAAAAATCAAAAGCCTAAAGAGCAATAATTTAAAATTTATAAATAATGAAGAAGAAGCTTGAATCTGAACTCGTCAGTATAGCACATAGAATTCTTAAATTAAAGGGGAAGGAAGATGTTACTAAAATGCATGCCGAAGTTTCTTTGCTCTACGAGAAGCTATCCGTATTGAAATTTGCACATGAAAATTTTGAAGGGGACCTACCAACAATAGGCAGTGATTCTTCGTTTTTTAATATGTTAGATAGCGCCTTCAATAATAGGGTTAGTGATAATATTGAGGTTGAAGACAAAATATATATTAATCTTGATGCCATTGAAGATGATTATATTATGGAGCCCGTAATGAACAAGATTAAAGATATGGTGGCGCATATGCCAGAAGAGACTGAAGAAATTGAAACCGTTTTTGAAGAGGCCATACCCAAAACTCCTATAAAGAAACATGACTTAGAGGATATTACTGCTGGATTTGAAGATATGCCAATTTTTGAACCCATTTCTAAATCACAGAATGGGGTTTCTAATGGTAAAAAATCTTTAAATGATCAGCTTAAAATAGGTGGATTCAACATAGGACTTAATGATAAAATTGCCTTTATAAAGCATCTATTTAATGATAAAAGCGAAGATTATGATCGTGTATTGTCGCAATTAAACACCTCCATTTCTCTTGACGAGGCTAAACTATTTCTAGATAATTTGGTAAAACCAGATTATAACAATTGGGCTGGTAAAGAAGAGTTTGAAGACCGTTTTATGGAAATTATAGAATCAAAATTTATTTAAAATTTGTCCATTACCACTACAAAAAAGGACGTGGTCGTGCTTTTCTTTTCATAGTTTTGGCTCGATACTTGGCTTACCAAGAGCTAACCACTGCAATCACTAACACATGAGTAAACTTTATATCGTTCCAACACCTATTGGAAATTTAAAAGACATCACATTTAGAGCTATTGAAGTTCTAAAAGACGTCGATTTAATTCTAGCAGAAGACACTAGAACTTCAGGGAAACTTCTAAAACATTACGAGATTTCAACCCATATGCAGTCGCATCACATGCATAACGAGCATAAAACTGTTGAAAATATCATTCAAAAATTAAAAAGTGGAACGTCGGTAGCTCTAATAAGCGATGCAGGAACACCAGCAATTTCAGACCCTGGATTTTTGCTATCGCGCGCGTGTATCGAAAATGGTATTGAAGTAGACTGTTTACCGGGAGCTACTGCATTTGTGCCTGCATTAGTAAATTCGGGTTTACCTAACGATAAATTTATTTTTGAAGGCTTTTTACCCGTAAAGAAAGGCAGGCAAACTCGACTGTTGCTATTAGCTGAAGAAACCAGAACCATGATTTTTTACGAAAGCCCACATAAACTAGTAAAAACTTTAGGGCATTTTTGTGAATATTTTGGGGAGAATAGACAAGTATCTGTTTCCAGAGAACTCACTAAATTATTTGAAGAAACCATTCGGGGAACAGCTAAAACCGTTTTAGAACACTACACAAATAAAGCACCTAAGGGCGAAATTGTTATTATTGTTGGAGGAAAAAAATAAGCCCATAATGGGAATTAAATCATTAGTCAGTTCGAGTGTTCAGGTTTTTATTATTCTACAGCAAATAAATAATCAACAGTTACATTAAAAAACCTTTCCATTTCTTGAAAGGTTTCAATCTATATTATCTAGAATCGAAGGGTTTTAAAATGTTAACGATTTAAATATGCTTTCCTTTCTCCCAACCATGTTTTCCTAAATATTGGTCGCCACTTTCAACAGCACCACCTTCAATAGATGTTCCCATGCTATCATTCCATCTATTTAAATATCCAAAAAGAGAAATAACTCCAAGCATTTCAACAATTTCGCCTTCATTCCAATGTTCATATAAACGTTTTTTAATTGTCTCATCAACACCATTTGGTACTTGACTAGCTAGTAAAGAAAAATCTAATGCCGCACGTTCTGCTTCACTAAAAGCTGGATGCGTTCTATATTCCCAAATATTATCCAGTTGCTCTTGTTCTGCGCCATAACGTTCTGCAGCTCGAATAGCATGTGCCTGACAATATCTGCACCCCGTTGAGTTGCTAGACACCCAAGCTATCATGCGTTTTAGAGCTGATGTTACTCTACCTTCATTAGCCATAACGGCCTTGTTTAAATTAATAAAGGCCTTACTTATTGCCGGGCGATGTTGCATCGTCAACACCGAGTTAGGGCAAAAGCCTAAGGTTTCATTAAAAAAGGCAGCAAGTTCTTGGGTCTCTAAATTGTGGTCGGCAGATAATGGTCTTACTAAAGGCATATTTTTATTTTTTAAGTAGTATTTTTGCTACCTACAAGAAACAAAAAATAATTCAGAATAATGGCAGTTCAGGTTACTACAAAATGGTTAGGCGACATGAGATTTGAAAGTACAAATCCGTCCGGACACAACTTATTTATTGATGCAGGAGAAGAAAATGGAGGAAAGGATGAAGGCTATCGCCCTAAAGCATTAATGTTATCTGGTTTAGCAGGGTGCTCGGGTTTAGATGTGGCAGCATTAATAAAAAAAATGAAGTTACATGTTGATGAATTTAAAATTGAAACGGAAGCAAATTTAACTGAAGTACATCCAAAATATTACGATAAAGTAGCAATGCATTTTCACTTTTATGGGGATGATTTAAACGAAAAAAAGCTTCAAAAGGCCGTTGATTTATCAATTGAAAAATATTGTGGTGTTATGGAAATGTTTCGTCAGTTTTCAGAATTAAAAATAGAAACACATTTTCATAAGAAACTTCTATAACGAAAAGCCAATACCAAATATGATTACTAAAGGGAAGATACATATGACCGTAGAAAAATCATAAATATAAATACTTGAAATAAAGGACAATAAAGTTCGTTAAACTTTTATCATAAATTTTCATTCTCTTTATGCGTTGGACTTTAAAACCTAAACCTGTTACCGATAAAGTTGATGCTTTACAAAAAGCACTTCAAGTAGACTCTGCAATAGCTACGATGTTGGTGCAAAGAGGTATTGAAACGTACGAGGAGGCTAAAACATTTTTCAGACCCAGATTAGAAGATTTACACGATCCATTCTTAATGAAAGATATGGATAAGGCTGTAGCACGAATTGAAAAAGCAATTGCTAACAAAGAAAGTATTCTTGTTTATGGTGATTATGATGTTGATGGAACCACTTCGGTTGCCTTAATGTCTTCGTATTTAAAAACAAAGCATAATTTAGTTTACACGTACATTCCAAATAGATATGACGAAGGTTACGGCATTTCCTATAAAGGGATAAACTTCGCTTTAGAAAACGGGTTTTCATTAATTATTGCGTTAGATTGTGGTATTAAGGCTATTGAAAAAGTAGCATACGCAAAAAAAACAGGCATCGATTTTATTATTTGCGACCATCACAGGCCTGGGGACAAAATTCCAGAAGCAGCTGCGGTTTTAGATCCTAAGCGAGAAGATTGTGAGTACCCTTTTAAAGAGTTGTGTGGTTGTGGTGTTGGGTTTAAATTGGTACAAGCTTTAGCTTCAAAAGAGGGTAAAACGGCTAATGATTTATCGCTGTATTTAGATTTGGTAGCAACGGCAATAGGGGCAGATATTGTTCCTATAGATGGTGAAAATAGAGTGCTAGCTTATTTTGGTTTAATGGTTATAAATACCAATCCTAGATCTGGAATAAAAGCTATTTTAGATCAGGTTGAAAAAACTGAATTAACGATTACCGATGTTGTTTTTATTGTTGCACCAAGAATAAATGCTGCAGGACGCATGAAACATGGCAATTATGCAGTAACTTTATTAACTGAAGAAGAGCCAGATATGGCTAAAAAATATGCTTCTGAAATTAATGACTATAATTTAGACAGACGAGAAACAGATAAGCAAATTACCGAGGAGGCACTTAAGCAAATTGAAGAACAAAAAGAACAGAACCGCCTTACTACTGTTGTTTATCAAGAAGATTGGCATAAAGGTGTTATAGGTATTGTGGCTTCTAGATTAACAGAAACCTATTACAGACCTACATTAGTATTTACAAAAAGTGGTCATAAATTAGCGGCTTCAGCACGTTCTATTAGAGGTTTTGATATTTACAATGCCTTGGAAAATTGTAAAGAACATATTGAGCAATTTGGAGGACATAAATATGCGGCAGGTTTAACTCTTGAAGAAAAAAATTACGAAGCGTTTAAGCAAGCTTTTGAAAATGAAGTTTCAAGAACAATAGATAGAAATCTCCTGACACCAGAAATTAAGATTGATGCCCAAATAGACTTAAAAGACATTACTCCTAAGTTTCACAGAATATTAAAACAGTTTGCGCCTTACGGACCAAGTAATATGACACCTGTTTTTATGACTGAAAACTTAATAGATACAGGCTATGGTAAGTGCGTTGGTGCAGATAAAACCCATTTACGACTAACGGTTACTCAGCCAGAATCATCAAGTAGGATAGTAAGTATTGGTTTTAGTATGGGTGATAAATTTGATGTGATTTCTGAAGGTAAACCATTTAGAGCTGCATAT
>NZ_CAJQQI010000181.1 GCF_905480415.1 uncultured Algibacter sp.
TTTATATGAGAAAAGTGTTTTTGAAATTGTAGCGCATGCATTAAACATTCATAGAGAGGACATAAAATCTGAAGAAAAACTAAAAAAGGTTATCAAAAAATCTAACATTGATTTAAAAACAAATGTTGATGATTTATATTATAGTAAAGTTAAAATTATTTATGGCGAAATTATAAAATATGCTTCTACAGCTCAAAGTACTTTAAGTTTAAATAATAGGCAAGTAATAGCTATTACAGATATAAAAATAGCTAATAGAAAAATGGTAGAAATTATTAAAGATGTTAGAGAGTTAAATAAAAACATTACTAGGGTTTTAAATCTAGAAAATAAATACTTGCAAAAGGAATACGACGGTTATAGGAAAAAACTAACCAAGGTATTACGAGTTATATATTTATTTAGAACTGAAAATAACGCAAATAAATATGAGTTACAGCTAGAAGAATTAAAGCAAGAAGCAAAAGTTAATATTAGAAAAAGCAACAAATCGATAGACAAGTTAATAAGAAAAAATTTAATTACAGCAGAAATGGCTTCATCCTTGTTTAATGATTATACCAATGTAAATGATATGATTAAAAAGTTAATTGATGTTGCTGAATTATTATATAGTAAAAAAGATACCTTATTGGAAGAGTCTTCTGAAAATGAAAACACCACTGAATAAAATCTTTATTCAGTGGTGTTTAATTTGATTTTTTAGTTCTTATCCTCCAATTTTCTCATCCAAAACAACATCAATATCGATTGTTGCAGGTTTAACTGATGCATCATGAGCAGTATAATACTCCTCTAAAAGATTCATCGTAGCTGATAGCAAGTCTTTTGTTTCTATCAACACACTAAAGTATAAGGTCGTATTTTTTGGACTAGATTCTTCTGTCCTTGTGCGCTCCACTTGCTTTTGGATTTTATCTGAAACTAAAGAAACTATTTCTTTTTTTCTACTTAAAATAGCTCCGATTTCTTCAAAGGAACGAGAATCAAACGCCTTTTTTGTGTTATTGAAAAGTCTTTCAAAACGTTGATCAACTTCTTTTAATTCTTTAATCTGACTAAATTTTAGTTTTTTATGGTTATTGTTTACATGTTTATGACTCACTTTAGAGATATATTCTAAAGATTGTGTCATATCCTGTAAGTAACCTAAAATATTAATGTAGAAATTACTAGCACCTATACTTGATTCATCTAAATTTTTAATAAAATAGAAGATATTATCTCTTAAGCTATCTACTTCTAACGATAATTTATCTATTTGTTTTTGATTCTTTTTAAGTAAAGATAAATCTTGTTTTGCCAAACCATTAATGGCATTTGAATATATCTTGTTACCACGCTTTACAACATTGGCAATGTTACCGGCGCTTTCATGAATAACACCTTGAACAGAGCTGCTTTCCGCAATTTGCAAACTATCTTCTGATTTTACTAGTTTTGATTTTTTATTATGTGCAATTGAACTTCTAATTAATAATCCGAAAGCAGCAAATAATAAAATAGGGAACATGACATTAATATTCAAGTTCAATAAATAGGCTACTAGAGCTGCAGCGGTAAAAGCACTAAATGCTGTAAAAAACCAACCACCTATAACATTTAATACACCAGCTACTCTGTATACAGCACTTTCTGCTCCCCAAGCTCTATCTGCTAAAGAAGTACCCATGGCAACCATAAAAGTTACATAGGTTGTAGATAGTGGTAGTTTATAGGATGTAGCAATAGATATTAATACTGCAGCAACCATTAAATTAACAGCAGCTCTTACCATATCGAAAGCGGGTAATTCGTGCGTTTTATCTTTAGAAAGAGCTATAACAGGTGTTTCGAATTGTTTCTCAATTTTTGCTTGCCATGAATCTGGTAACATGTACGCAGACATTTGTGACATTAACATGGCAGATCTTACAAAACCACGAGATAAAAAGTTAGGTTGAAAACGTTCTTTTGTTTCTCCTTGACTAGATAAGTCTAAAGATGTTTTTACAACTCCTTTTGCTTTTGACGAAAACCATAATGTTAATACCATAATCATTCCGGCTCCAAATAATAACCAGTTGTTTGTTGGTACTTTTTCAGCTAATACATCCATTGGGAATGCAGAAGCAGCTACTCCAGAAGCAGACCATTCTTGAAAGGCATTGTATGCTGCAACAGGAACTCCAATAAAGTTCACTAAATCGTTACCTGCAAAAGCTAATGCTAAAGCAAAGGTTCCTACTATAATAATAAGTTTATAAATATTTGTTTTTACAAAAGCAATTAGTGCATATGATAATAGTGACCAGAAAACAGAACTAACCAATACTATAGATAAAACTTGCTCTTCTAAAAAGTCTTTCATCGTTCCTCCTCCAAGAATATCAAAAGATTCTTTAGCATACGACGTCCCTTTTAAACCTTTCATGAAAATGAAATACGTTATTGCCGTTAAAGCGAATCCGCCAAATAAAGCCCCAACCCAATGTGCCTTCTTTTCAAAATTATAAGATAATAGGATTCTAGAAACCCATTGAACTAATGCCCCAATGGAGAATGCGACGACAACAGAGAGGAGTATCCCAAATATAATCTGAGAAGCTTTTGATGTATTAATGTAATTTATTACATCACTAAAATCACCACCATCATGACCTATTTTAATCAAGGCCATAGCAACGGCAGCACCCAGTAATTCAAATACTATTGAAACGGTCGTGGAAGTAGGCATACCTACAGAGTTAAAAAAATCGAGTAACAATATGTCCGTAATCATTACAGCCATAAAAATTATCATAATTTCATTAAACATAAACTCGCCAGGGTTAAAAATACCTTTACGAGCAACTTCCATCATGCCACTTGAAAAAACTGCACCAACAGCTACACCAAGACTTGCAACTATCATAATAGTTTTAAAAGAAATGGCTTTTGAACCAATGGCAGAATTTAAAAAGTTTACGGCGTCGTTACTAACACCAACCACCAAATCAGCAACAGCTAAAATGGCTAAGGCGATAATCATGTACAAATAAATATTATCCATAAGGTTTTGTTGTAATAAGGTTGCTAATATCATAACTATTAATGATTAGTATGTTATGTAATTGTTATTATTTATCGCTTAAAAGTGGATGTCAAATCCTAGTCTAAAAGTTATATTATCATCATTTCCATCTAAGGTAGTATAGCTTATATCAGACTGTACCTTTAATTTATGACCAACAACATATTTGTTAACACCAAGCGTATATTGCTCTGTTGGTAATGCTCCAGTAACATTTTCATATTCTAATGTTGTAAAACGAGCAGCTATTTCGTAGTTACTCTTAAATAAATAACCAGCCTGCAAGTTTAATGCATTACCAGTTAATACAAGGTCTCCAGTAGGTGTTAACCCATCTAGTTCAGTTGCTATTTCATCATCGGCCGTTCGTTTTGCATATTCACCCATAAATGAAAACCCATTGTATTT
>NZ_CAJQQI010000182.1 GCF_905480415.1 uncultured Algibacter sp.
CCTCAACAAATGTCATCTACAAGCAGATCCTTCAAATGCTATTAGAAATGCTGTGAAGCAGTTTGCTGTTAAAAACGATTTAGAATTCTTTAATACAAGAAACCAAACCGGATTGTTGCGAACCATGATGATACGCACGTCTAGCACAGGCGATATCATGGTAATGATTCAGTTTTTTAAAGAAGATAAAGCTAAACGCGAATTAATACTCGATTTTATTACTGAAACCTTTCCGCAGATCACCTCTTTACAATACGTTATTAACGGAAAAGCAAACGATACCATTTACGATCAAGAGGTCATTTGTTACAAAGGTGCCGACCATATATTTGAAGAAATGGAAGGTTTAAAATTTAAAATAAACGCTAAATCCTTTTATCAAACCAACTCAGACCAAGCTTTTGAACTTTATAAAATAACACGGAATTTTGCTGGCTTAACAGGTAGCGAATTGGTTTATGATTTATATACAGGAACTGGAACCATAGCACAGTTTGTTGCAAAACAAGCGAGTAAGGTTATTGGTGTAGAGTCTGTGCCAGATGCGATTATTGCGGCTAAAGAAAACGCACAATTAAATGACATTAATAACGTTGAATTCTTTGTTGGTGATATGAAACATGTTTTTAATGATCAATTTATTAAAACACATGGGCAACCAGATGTTATAATTACCGATCCGCCAAGAGATGGTATGCATAAAGATGTGGTACAACAAATATTAAACATAGCTCCTAAACGCGTGGTTTATGTGAGTTGTAATAGTGCTACCCAAGCAAGAGATTTAGCTTTAATGGATGCCACTTATAAAGTGATAAAAACCCAAGCTGTAGATATGTTTCCGCAAACATTTCATGTAGAAAATGTAGTATTACTTGAAAAACGTTAAAAGTTTATTCGTTTAGAAAATAAAAAATGAAGTATTATAAAGTTTTAATAATTCCAATCTTATTAATAGCTATGCTATCAATAAGCTGCGAACGCGACGATATTTGTCCCGATGCAACGCCAACAACACCAAGATTAATTATTGATTTACTGGATGCTTTAAACCCAGGCACCAAAAAAAACGTGTTCGATTTAGTGGTTATAGGTGTTGATAATGACGATTTTTTACCAGATTATATTTTTCAAGATACAGACGACCTTATTTTACCTTTAAGAACGGATGATAACACCACAGAATATATTCTTATTAAAGAAGCTAGCGTTAACGATAATGGCACTCCTAACGATAATACCGATGATTTTGTTGATGGAAATCAAGACCGTATTACTTTAAATTATAGCCGCGAGGAAGTTTTTGTGTCTCGCGCATGTGGCTTTAAAACTATTTTTAAAAATGTAACCCTAACCATTGTGCAAGATGGAGATAACTGGATGCTATCAAGAGAACCTTTAACCGATAATCAATCTGTAGAAGATGAGACAACAACACACTTTAATATATCGCATTAGTTGCATAGCTTGTATGCTATTTTTCTGTGTTTTTGTTAACGCACAAAATGATAGCATTTTAAGTACGGCCAACGATTCTACCAAAATTAAACTCAAGTATGGGCTTCGCGTAGGTGGCGATATTGGAAAACTTATTAGAACCTCTTTAGATGATGACTATTCAGGTTTTGAAATTATGGCCGATTATCGCATAAAAGAAAAAATGTATGTTGCTGGTGAAATTGGTTTTGAAGAAAAAAACACCATTAATGATTATTTAAACATCACCACCAAAGGAAGTTATATAAAAGGCGGTGTTGATTTCAATATGTACGAAAACTGGTTGAATATGGATAATATGATTTATGTTGGCTTCCGAGTCGGCGCAAGTACTTTTAGTCATGATTTAAATAGTTTTCAAGTATATAGCATAGACCAATATTGGGCGCCACAACTTACATCGAACACCAAACAAGAACTTACTGGACTCACAGCATTTTGGGGAGAAATTATATTAGGCATGAAAGCCGAAATCCTCAATAACCTCTATTTAGGTTTAAATTTGCAGTTAAAAATATCTGCAAGCCAAACCATACCTGATAATTTTGATAACGTTTATATACCAGGATTTGGTAAAACTTATGATAGTAGTGGTATTGGTACTGGTTATAGCTACTTCTTAGCTTACAGGATTCCACTTTATAAAAAGGATAAATAATTATTTGGCCATTTTATAACTAAAGCTGTACATTAACAAACAAAACCAACAACATGGCAACTAATTTCGCTGCAATAGACTTCGAAACCGCAAAAGGACATCACATTTGCTCTGTTGGAATTGTGACGTTTAAGGATGGTGTGATTATCGACGAATTCCATGCGTTAATAAAACCACCAAACAATGATTATAATTGGCACAACCAACAAGTGCATGGTATTACTGAAGATGATACTCGATTTGCTCCCGATTTTAGAGGGGTGTATCCTGAGATTAAAAAACGTATTTCTGGTATTGTTATTGTAGCACACAATGAATCTTTTGACAGAACCGTTTTACAAAAAACGATGAAAGATTATAACATTCCGCAGTCAGACTTAACCATGCAAGAACGTTGGGAATGTACGCTTAAAATTTACCGCAAAAAAGGTTATAAACCTGCAAAGCTTGATACTTGTTGTAAAGTGCATAATATAGCTTTAAAACACCATGATGCGTTGTCTGATGCGCGTGCTTGTGGTAAGTTGTTTTTAATAGCTCAGTATGAGCGGTTGCCTTTGTTTTAAGTGTAATGTCAGGTTGAGTGCAGTCGAAACCTATAAAGTTTTTCGATTTTTAAAACCTTTCGACTGCGCTCAAGGAGACATCTTTATTCCTGCTTTCGAAGTCGTTTAGTCCTTATTCATATACTTACCCTTTTTACTCCCTTCATACATGACATATTTTACCAAACGGGCTTCTAGTTTGGCATTAAATAGGTGGATTTTTCTTGAAGGGCGCAATCCAACATGCTTTAAAGCATCTAGATTTGAAGTAATAAACCAAGCATCGGTACCTGGGTAGTTCTGTTTTAGTGTATCGCCTATGTTGGCATAAAACTCTTCCATATCGATATTTAAACGCTCACCGTAAGGTGGGTTAAATACCATATGCAGTTTTTCGTCGCCTCCTTTTTGGGTTTTAAAGAAATCTTCATGTTTTACCTCTATAAAATCTTCTAATTGGGCGTTTTTTACGTTTTCTATGGCTTTAGCTACGGCACTTGGTGCTTTATCGTAACCTATTATTTTATGATGGAAATCTCGAGTTTTACCGAGTAAAGAGGCTTCAATTTTTTCAAACAATTCAACATCCCAATCGCTCCAACGCTCGAAAGCAAATTCTTTTCGCATCAGGTTTGGTGGTATGTTACAGGCTATCATTGCTGCTTCAACAAGCATAGTGCCCGAACCACACATGGGATCCATAAAATCGGTTTGCCCATCCCAACCCGATAGCATAATTAATCCGGCTGCCAATACTTCGTTTATAGGTGCAATGTTGGTTGCTGTTTTATAGCCCCGTTTATGCAGTGAATCTCCTGATGAATCTAGAGATATGGTACATTTTCGTCGGTCTATATGCACGTTTATTTTTAGGTCTGGAAACTTTAGGTCTACGTTTGGTCTTTGCCCATCGGTTTCTCTAAATTTATCGACTATAGCATCTTTTGTTTTTTGTGCGATGTAAAGCGAGTGCGTAAACAAATCTGAATGAATGGTAGCATCTATGGCTAAAGTCCCTGTCGGCTTTAGGTATTGTGACCAATCCATGGCATAGACTTTATCGTATAAATCTTGCTCGCTATTGACGTTAAAAGAATGGATGGGTTTTAAGATTTTAACGGCGGTACGCAATGCTAAATTACATTTGTACATAAAACCTTTGTCGCCCGAAAAAGACACGTTACGAATGCCCTTTTTTACATGTTGTGCACCGAGTTGTGTGAGTTCGTTTTCTAATAAATCTTCAAAGCCAAAAAGGGTTTTGGCAACCATGTTGAAATTTTCTTCCATTTTTTTACGTCTAATAGACTATTTTAAATCTAATAGGTTACAAAAATAACGTAATTTTGCGGCAAACGTAAAGTTTATTGATAATTCGGGTTAAGGATTGCAGCGGCATACTTTTTGCGAGGATTTGAAACGATTTACTTTCATTAATACTGAGAGTTAATTGATGGTTAGATCCCGAAACAAGTTAGGGACTGCTTCGCAGAAAGATATAGCGGAAAGCCTGACCCCCGAACATTTCTCGGGGGTAACCCCAAACAAAATTTATGACTGAAAACACTACAACTTGGTTTACCTCTTGGTTTGATACGCCATTTTACCACATTTTATATAAAGACAGGGACGACACCGAAGCACATGCGTTTATGGATACACTTTCTGGTTATTTGAATATTCCGGAGCATGGAACCATACTAGATCTCGCTTGCGGCAAGGGACGACATGCCCGATACTTGAATAAAATTGGGTATGATGTTACGGGTGTGGATTTGAGCGAAAATAGCATTGAGTATGCAAAACAGTTTGAAAACCACCGCTTGCATTTTGATGTGCATAACATGTGTAAGCCTTACCAAAACCAGTTTGATGCAGTTTTTAATTTGTTCACTAGCTTTGGGTATTTTGATGATGATGCCGATAATTTGAACACCATCAAGGCGATAAAAGCAGAACTAAACGAATTTGGTTTTGGGGTTATAGATTTTATGAATAGTGATTTTGTGATTGATAACTTGGTGCCTGAAGAGGTTAAAACGGTTGATGGTATTGATTTCCATTTAAAACGTTACGTGGAAGATGGTTATATTATAAAAGATATTACTTTTACAGCTGATGATAGGTTATACAATTTCCAGGAGCGCGTGCGCGGGTTTACTTTAGCCGATTTTGAGTTGTTTTTTGAACAGGCCGGTGTTTACTTGTTAGATGTTTTTGGTGATTATAAATTGAATAAGTTCAATGCCAAAACATCGGAACGTTTAGTCCTAATTTTTAAATAAGTCGATAATCGACAATTAATTATACTTACTCTTGTGGGTAATTATTAATTGACTTTTAATTATTATTACTGTTGCAAATTTTTGTCGATAATCGGCATCTAATTATACTCACTATGGTGGGGCATTATTTTTTTGAATGAATACATATCTTTTTCCCATATACGCTGTTATTTTAGGTGTTGTTATTGCAAAACTATCTAAAAATAAAAAAAACTGGAATACTAAACTCCTACTCTCTTTTAGTGGTGCTTTTTTATTAGCATTGACCCTTTTTGAATTGTTGCCAGAGGTTTACAGCCACTTAGACACCAAACTTACCGGACTGTTTATTATGTGTGGTATTTTGTTGCAAATTATTTTGGAGTTATTCTCTAAAGGTGCGGAGCATGGGCATGTGCACATCCACAAGCACGAAACTACTTTTCCGTGGCTGCTGTTTATTAGTTTGTGTATTCATAGTTTTTTAGAAGGTTTCCCAATACATCAACATAACGATATGGTATATGGCGTTTTAGTGCATAAAGTGCCTATTGCCGCTTTGATAAGCATGTTTTTATTTCAGTCGAAATTTAGTAAAATGCAAATTATTGCCTTTTTACTAGTTTTTACAGCCATGACACCTTTGGGAACTTATATTTCGAACACATCAAACTTAAGCATCCAATTAGCTCATAGTATAAATGCGATAGTAATTGGGATATTTTTTCATATTTCTACCACCATTCTATTTGAAAGTGGCGAAGGTCATAAATTCAACTTATCTAAGTTCGTTTCTATTATACTTGGTGTTGGGGTGGCTTATTTAATTTAAAATGACAACAAAGCGAAAGGAAAAAAGAATAGACCCCATTTGTAATAAGTCTTTTATCCTTTCTCTGTTTTCTAATTTCTCTTTCAATGTTTAGCAAAGAAGAATCTCGCATATTAAGACAAGACTTTTGGACAAGCTTCGGGAAATCGTTTCCACGGAAATGGATTTTGTATGACACCAAATTGAAAGGTCTTAGTTTTAAATTTCACTTTGATAATAAAACGGCTCTAATCGCTTTAGACTTAGAAGATGATTTAGAAAATCGTATTAATTATTGGGAAAAGCTACTTGCCTTAAAATCAATTCTTCTAGATGATTATTTACCTGAAGCTATTTACGAAGAGGAATATTTTCTTGATAATGAAAAAGAAATTTCTAGAATATACTTGCCTTTAGAACAAAAAGTATCTATTCATAACAAAAACTCTTGGCGAGATGTTATGGAGTTCTTCAATGAAAACATGAGCTTATTTGAAGCTTTTTTTGAAGAATATAAAGAGGTTATTGAAGGGTAGAATTAGTGCCTATGCAGAAATTTGTTTCGTCATTTGGTAATCGTCCATAATAAATCCGTTTCCAATATCTTTAACCACAGGCCCAACATTAATAAAACCTAGTTTTTCATAGGTTCTAATAGCATTAGTGTTATTTTTATTTACGGTAAGCATGATGATTTTTAAATGATATAACTTCGCTTTTTCTTCAATAAATTGCATTGCTGTTTTACCAATCTTATTTCCTCTGTAATCACTTAGAACATAAATTTTGCTTAAAAACAACCACTCTTTTTCTTTTCTAATCGAAATATAACCAATAGGTATTCCATCATATGCTAAAACAAAATATTCGAAACCTTCTGCTTCAACTTGTGTTGAAATGGCTTGAGTAGATTGATATTTTTTAAGCATATGCTCAACTTGACCAATGCCTGTAATTGGAATATAATGTTCTCTCCAAATGGTATCTGCTAAGCTTTCTATTTGCTGATAATCAGGAGTTGTATGTGCTAATTTAATTTCTATCCTATTAAATAACATAACCAAAAATCATAAAGAAGTGAAAAATAGCGCCCGCCAAAACGAACAAGTGCCAAATAACATGATTTAGTGGTATTTTATGAATCGCATAAAAAACAATACCAACAGTATAAGACAAACCTCCTGAAAATAAAAACAAAATCCCGTTATCTCCCATGGCTTCAGACAACTTAGAAAAGTCAAAAACAATCAACCAACCCATTAATAAATAAAGTAGCGTTGAAAACATTTCAAATTTTCCAGTAAAAAACAATTTCAAAATTACACCAAAAGCCGCAATTCCCCATACCACAAAAAAGAGTGTCCACCCTAAAGTTTGTTCTAAAGAAATTAAACATACTGGTGTATATGTTCCTGCAATTAAAAAGTAAATACTAATGTGATCTATAATCCTAAAATAATGTTTTCGCTTCTCTTTTTTGGCAGCGTGAAACACAGTTGAGGCAGTAAACAAAATGATTATAGAGCTGCCATAAACGATAACACTAAACAAACTCCAATCGGTTTTATTGGTATCGTAAATGATGAGTAACACGAGTGCTGCTATACCAAATAAAGCGCCAATAGCGTGAGTTATACTGTTAAGTTTTTCTTCAAATGGTGATTGGATGCTCATTTATTCAGGTGTTTTTTGATGAATCCACTTGTTGGTTAAATCGTAAAAATCAAATTCTATGGCAGGATCTTGTCGTTCTAATCGCCCACTTTGAAAATTACGCTGCAAGACATCTTCAATTAAATAATCTTCTTTTTCGTTTAGTGGATCAAACTCACGTTTTAAGGAAATATCGAACATACTAGCGGTTGTATTATACCAAAAAGCTCGCCAACCACTGCGTAATTCTCTTATTAAATTAAATGCTGTTTTTCCAGTTTGTCTATGAATTAATTTAACAAGAATCTGACCTTCTGTACGGCTCATTTTTTTTAGTTCTTCAGAAAACTCACCTTCAATATATTTTTGAATGCGCTTTGTATAGCGTTTTCTTTCGCGGTTTCTTGTAAGTGTTGCTAACCGCGTATTCATAGAATCTAATCGTTCTGCTGCCATTTTTGCATACGGATACACTTTAATGGTTTTTCGTCTTAAAATCAGATAACGAATTCTATCCTTTTTACTATCAAACTTCAACTTATGCAAAAGCATGACCTCATCTAAATCTATATACGTTCGAGGGACTGAATCGCCTTTAATAATAAGATATTTATTAGGTATAGAATCTTGTTCAATGACTTTCACCTGAGCAAATAAAATCAAAGGAAAAACTATAAGTATGTATTTTAAGTAGTTCATCAATAAAACACTGGAGCATTTAACATGCCAAAATTACTAATTTACACTGATAAACCTTAAATTCTTAGCAATATTATATCATACCAAATATATTTTAAAATGATTGAAAATAAATTTAAGTTGTATTTTTATTAAATGAAACAGAAAACATAAGCATAGCGCTCCTTACGGTTGTATATTATATTAAAATATACAGGGAATAGAAACTAATTTAATCGGTTATCTTGGGGTTTCTTCGGTATTATTAGAAAACAAATTTTCGTTACCCATAAAAAAACCCACAAACAAAAAATGTAAGTGAGTTTTGGCTATTATTTAGATCGTTTTACAATCGTCTTCTATTATCGTTAGAATTTGTATCAATAAGCTTATTATATGGATCGACACCAACTTCAATAGGCTCTTCATCGACTATAATTGTTATTGTATTATTGATTTCTGTAATTTTATGTTTCTTCAAATAGAGTTCAACTTCTTTCATTTTCCCTTTTTCATCTTCTTTTTCAGCAAAAACACCAATATCAATATAATCTGCTAATGGCACAGATAAAATAGGCTTTCTCATATCTTCTGTTTTATAGGATATACTATCTTCATAAAACTTTTTCCCTTTTTCGTCATTTCTGTATTTGCTTACTTCAAATTCAATATCTAATTGATATTCACCAGTATCCAACTCGGTAGACTTTACCTCTTTAATCCTATTTTCATAAAGTGTAATGGTCTCAAACATATCATTAATAGTATACTGTAATGAATCTGGTGTTACCTCCCTAATATGGTTAACCATATCGATTGATGTAGTATAAGGTGGATATTGAAACTTTACTTTTTCAACGTATTTCTTTAATGCCCCATTTAAGACATCCTCGCCAATATAATCACTTAAGGCATAAAAGACCATAGAGCCTTTTTGATAACGAATATAGCCCTGACCATCATTATACATTAATGGTTTTTCTCGTTTACGTTCTAAAGTTCTTTGTGTTAAATAATCATCCAAGGCTTTCTTTAAAAACTTGCGCATTTTACCTTTTCCTTGCTGATGTTCGATGACTTTAAGGGATACATA
>NZ_CAJQQI010000183.1 GCF_905480415.1 uncultured Algibacter sp.
TATGGGTTTTAGTTGATGAATTCTATCCGTAATATAGGCACCGTCTTCTATATTATATACCCGAACATCAATGGTTGCTTTGCTTTCAGCAGCAATAACATTGGAGGCATAACCGCCTTCAATGAGTCCAACATTTACCGTGATGCCCTTATCAAAGTCATTCATAGCATATAACCGCTGGACCTGATGCGATAATTCGACAATAGCATTCACCCCTTTTTGAGGATCTAATCCCGCATGTGCGGCTTTGCCTTTTACCGTAATGGTAAAGCGCCCAACCCCTTTTCTGGCTGTTTTTAAGCGTCCTTCTAAGCCTAAAGGAGGTTCTAAAACAAAAGCGCGGTGAACCAGTTTTGATAACCGCTTGATAATAGGGGTAGACTCGTGACTTCCTATTTCTTCATCTGTATTGATAAGAATAATGGGTGTCACCGCTAAATCTAATTGTAATGCTTTTATGGCGCGTAGTGAAAATAGTATCTGTATAATTCCAGCTTTCATATCAAAGACTCCGGGTCCAGAGAGTTTGCCGTTGCGTTGTACTACAGGCATGTCTTTTATGGATTGTAGTTCCCATACCGTATCGCAGTGGCCAATGAGTAATTGTAAGGGGGTGTTTTTTTTCCGAATTAGTGGTCGGGCATATAAATACCCTCCGGTGTTTTTACCAGAAATATGCAGGGTGTAAAAGCCTAATTGCTCTAATTCTTTACGAAGAAAACGGATGACGTTTTTAAGGGCTTTTTTATTGTTTGAAGGTGATTCTATGGCAACCATTTCTTTTAGAAGTGCCAGCATGGGCTTATGATTATCTTTTAAATAAGTTATAATCTCCGTGGCCATATGTTTGTTTACGGCGTTCAAGTTTTAAAATTCTTTGGAAAAGGAAAGTTGTACGTTTTGGTAATTTTTGCAAAGCGCCCGTTTGAAATGTAAGCCAGCAGCGGATTTTCCTTAAGTTGTTGTTGTTCGTCTTTTTCAAAAGTCTTCATATAGTTTTTGTCAACATGGGCTGCCATAATTTTACCGGTAATGATGCTGTTTTCATTAAAACCGTCAATGATTTTAAAGAGTTTACATTCAAAAAATAAATAGGATGCTTCTAGAAACAGAGCATCAACACGAGTTGCTTTTAGGCTTGGTAATGCCTTAATAATGGGTTTAGAGCCCAAGGTGTCATCAGAACGTGGCGTGGCACTTAATGCGGCTAATACGACTTGATCGGGGAGCGGGAAACTAACCGTAAATTCTTGAGTATCTTTTATGTTTTGATAGGTAGCGTGCTTTGGTGTGCATACAAAACCAAAGTAATTATCAAAACCAATTGGGGTCGCCATGTGTTTTGGAGCTAAATTATATGCCTCACCTTCTTTAGTACCAATGACGATTAAAGGTGCTACCGTGAAAATACGGTCCCAAATGGGACTTGAAGTATCTAAGGTGTAGAATTTATTTTGTGGTAACGTTTTCATGATATACATAAATAATAATATGCCCAAGCTTGCAAAATAAAACGATGACCAAAACCGATAGTTATAGTCCTTAATTAGTGCCGCTTATAGCATGAAAAATACGGTGCACTATCAAATTTCACCTCTTTATTAAAAGTGTTACTCTATACTTATAAATGAGGCTTCATTTTACTTTTGCGTTTGTTAAGCAGTATTTTTAGATCATCTATAGTGTTATCTGTTGCTTCTTCAAAATAGGTCTCATTAGAGGACGCGAAAATTTTTGGTCCGTATTGACTCAATTGAATTTCACAAATCTTTCCTTTTCCTTTCGGGTCATGTTCTAATTTATAAAACACGTCTGCTCTAATAATGGAATCATACTTCTTAGCTAGTTTTTCTATTTTGTTTATGACATATGCTTCCATGGCTTCACTGGTTTGCATTTTCACAAATTGAACATGTATTTCCATAGTTTTACGATTTAAGTATCTTTTGATTTTAGTTTACAAGTAGTTATTCCGAATAGAGTGTAAAGCGGACAGAAACCTATAAAGCTGGTTAAAACAAATACTACGGCTAAAGCAATTAATACAATGCCTAAGGTTCCTGTAATGTTTTCCGTAACAAAAAGGGTTATAAAAAGTATAGCGATTATAAGTCTCAAGGCTCTATCTGCAGTTCCCATATTTTTTTTCATCTTGACAGGTTTTATATCATTTCTAAAAATATGACGAATTATGTTTTTTGTAAATGATATTCATCATTTTTAGGCTGGTTTTTAGGTGCTTATTTGGTTTAAGTTTCTTTTTTAGTCTAAAGCAGAGCGGCAGATTAGTTGGTCTTGGAATAAGAAAATAGGGAAGAGCACTACGATTCTATTTTTTATAGTGAAGGATTGGAGCTGAATTTTACGATTCTAAAGACTAAATAGCCTAGGATGACTATTAGATTAATAGTATGAAGTACGCTTTGAGTGTGTTGGAAAAATGAGTACTAAAAGCCACCATATGTTTTAGCAAAATAAAAAACCCCGAGATATAAAATCTCAGGGTTTCCCTTGGTATTACTTGTAGCGAGAATGGGGCACGATCCCATGACCTCCGAGTTATGAATCCGACGCTCTAACCAGCTGAGCTACCTCGCCATAATTTAAGGCTGCAAATATAAAAACAATATTATTGTAAGCAAACAGAAGTAGGGGAAAATATTATTAAAAATTGTTGTTATACTTATCAATTAATGTATATATTGAGAAAAATAATTATTATTAGTATTTATGGACGATAAAGTCAAATTTGAAATAGAATTCCCTATTCATGCTTCTCCTCAATTGTTATATCAATATATATCAACGCCATCAGGTTTATCTGAATGGTTTTCAGATAATGTAAATTCTCGTGGAGAATTCTTTACGTTTATTTGGGATGATAGTGAGGAAATTGCAAAGTTGTTAAATAAAAAAACCGGAGAGCGCATTAAATTTAGATGGATGGAAGATGAAGATGAAGGTTCATCTTGTTATTTCGAAATTAGAATTCAAGTTGATGAAATTACAAAAGATGTATCCCTAATGGTTACAGATTTTGCCGAAGAAGATGAGGTTGAAGAATCAAAAATGTTATGGACCAATCAAATTTCTAGTCTTAAGCAAGTATTAGGGTCTTCCTAATTATCAATAGCATATTTTAAATTATATTTGTCCCGCTTTTCAAATCAATGTAAAGCGGGATTTTTTATGATAAATTTTAACGGAACACTTTTAGAAAATAACACTATTTTATCAACCGAAAATAGAGGCTATGCTTACGGCGATGCCCTTTTTGAAACTATAAAAGTAGTGCATGGTAAAATACTATTTTGGGAAGACCATTATTTTAGGTTAATGGCTTCTATGCGTATTATGCGTATGGAAATACCAATGAACTTTACCATGGAATATTTGGAAGATCAAATTCAGGAAACATTAAACGCTAATACATTATCCAATGGATCTTCAAGAGTGAAATTACAGGTGCATAGAAACGATGGAGGTTTATATACACCAAATACAAACGATATTAGTTTTGTGATTTCAGTAAAACCTGTTTCTGAAGACTTTTATTTATTAAATGACGCGTTCTATGAAGTGGATTTGTTTAAGGACTATTATGTATCTCCTAGCTTGCTATCAACCTTAAAAACCAATAACAAAGCATTAAACGTAGTAGGAAGCATTTACGCCAAAGAGAATGGTTTAAATAATTGCTTGTTACTCAATACAAACAAACACGTTGTTGAAGCGCTTAATGGTAATGTGTTTTTAGTAAAAGGCACTACGATTAAAACAGCACCATTAAGTGATGGCTGTTTAAAGGGGGTTATGCGAACACAACTCCTTAATATTATTAAAGCATTACCCGAGTATGAATTGGTGGAAGATGCTATATCGCCATTTGAAATTCAAAAAGCAGACGAAATGTTTATTACCAATGTGATTACTGGAATACAACCCGTTAGCAAGTACAGAAAAAAGGTATTTGGTAACGCCGTTTCTAAACTATTACTTCAAAAGTTAAATGTGAAAATAAGATTGACTTAGTTGTAACTTGGATTCTCTGGTGCATTTGACCAAATGCTATACTCGCCGCCAAATTCTATCATTTTTTCTTTCCAAAACGTTTCATAATCTTTTTCTATGACGTTCTTTTTGTAACTATTTTCGGTTACAACCCAAGAATTAGCTTTAAGTTCCGTTTCTAATTGAGTGGATTCCCATCCAGAATATCCCAAGAAAAACTTGATATCATTTTCTTTAATGGTTTTGTCTTTTATAAGTTCTGCAACTTTGCTAAAATCGCCACCCCAGTAAATACCTAAAGAAATTTCAATGCTATTAGGAATTAAATGCGGAATCTTATGAATAAAATATAGATTATCTTGTTCTACAGGCCCTCCATTGTAAACTTTAAATTTGACTTCAACTTCAGGGATTAAATCATTAATGGTATAGTCTAGTGGTTTGTTTAGAATAAAACCTATTGAACCATCTTCTGAGTGGTCTGCAAGTAACACGATAGAGCGGTTAAAAGAAACGTCGCCTATAATGGCAGGCTCAGCGATTAATAAATCTCCTTTTTTGGGTTTTGTTGTAACCATTTTTTGAGCATTTAATAAACTAAATTTAGTATTTATTTATTAAAAAAGCAACTCTTAGAGAGAGATATAAAAAAAGCCTCCAGGTTATGGAGGCTTTTATTATAATAGAAAGAAGTAAATGACTAGTTTACAGCACTTGATAAATCAGATCCAGCTTTAAACTTTACTACGTTTTTAGCTTTGATTTTGATAGTAGCACCAGTTTGAGGGTTTCTTCCATCTCTTGCAGCTCTTTTAGAAACTGACCAAGAACCAAATCCTACTAAAGAAACTCTGTTACCTTTTTGTAAAGCACCTTCAATTTCAATTAAAGCACATTCTAATGCTTTTTTTGATGCTGCTTTAGTGATTCCAGCATGTTCTGCCATTGCGTCGATTAAATCTGTTTTGTTCATAATATAAAATTTAATTATTAATAAATGGGTTAAACATTTTTGTTCTCCCTCTACAAATTTATACGGATTATGCAATCACGCAAGTAATAGCAAGGGAAATACCCCGTTTTGTTGATAACTTACAGCATTTGTTAATAAAGGAAGTGTATTTTGTCGATATTTTTATAATATCAGTGGTAATAAGGGTTTAGAGCATTTTAGCATTTTCATTAAAAGTATACCCATTTAAGAGTGATTTGATATCCATAGCGCGCTTTCCTGGAAGTTTAATTTCTGTTATAATTATGTAACCATCGGTAACTGCTACCTTTAGTTCTTTTTTTGAAGCTATTATAGTTCCAGATTTTAAAGAATGACTTTCAAATGCTTTATCAACCTTATATATTTTAACATCTAATGCATCTTCACCGTTAACTAACGTACACCAAGCAGCTGGATAAGGGGATAACCCGCGAATGTGATTATATATATTCTTAATAGAGTCATCCCAATTGATTTTGCAATTGTCTTTGTTTAACTTGTAAGCTGTCTTAATATCTTGTGTTTCTTTCTGCGGAATGGTTTTAACCTTACCTTTTTGAATGGCGTTTACGGTCTTTAAAACCAATTGACTACCAATCGCCATTAATTTATCATGAAGACTTCCTGCATGCTCATTAGGATCTATGTCTATAGTTTCTTGAAGAATCATGTCTCCCGTATCTATTTTGTCATCAATAAAAAAAGTAGAAACCCCGGTTTTGGTTTCACCATTAATAATAGCCCAATTTATGGGTGCCGCGCCACGATAGTTTGGCAGCAGAGAAGCATGTAAATTAAATGTCCCATATTCGGGCATTTGCCAAACCACTTTTGGGAGCATCCTAAATGCGACTACAATGTGTAGGTTAGCATGAAGCGCTTTCAATGCTTTAAGGAAACTTTCGCTTTTTAAATTTGTAGGCTGAAGCACTGTTAACTCTTGAGATTTAGCATATTTTTTTACGGCGCTTTCATTAAGTTTTCTTCCACGTCCTGCAGGTTTGTCTGGTGCTGTAATAACACCAACAAACACATATAAATTAAGTCATCTATGAGGGATTTGAAAATTGTATTTATGGGCACACCAGATTTTGCAGTTGCCACATTACAAGCATTAGTCGAAAACAACTATACTATTGTTGGTGTTATTACAGCACCAG
>NZ_CAJQQI010000184.1 GCF_905480415.1 uncultured Algibacter sp.
AGAAACTTCTCCTGGATTAGTTTTTGTAGAAGGTGGTACATTTACTAAAGGTCGTGTACAAGACGATGTGATGCATGATTGGAATAATACTCCAAATCAGCAACACGTTCAGTCTTTTTACATGGATGAAACAGAGGTAACCAATGCTATGTATAAAGAATATTTAGATTGGATTAAACGTGTTTACCCACCATCTGATGAAAATTTTAGAGCCATCTATCATGGTGCTTTACCAGATACATTAGTATGGAGAAACCGTTTAGGATTTAACGAAGTTATGACTGAAAACTATTTACGTCATCCAGGTTATGGAGAATATCCTGTAGTTGGTGTAAGTTGGATTCAAGCTGTTGAATTTGCCAACTGGCGTTCAGACCGTGTTAATGAATACAATCTAGAAAAAGCGGGTTATTTAAAACGTGATGCTAAAATTGTTGATGTAAATTCTGAACAAACATTTAGTACGGACACATATATAAACGCACCTTCTTTAACATACGGAGGTAACGAAGAAATTATTAATGCTGAAGGTAGAGGACGAAGAAACGTGCAAGTTGATGCCGACGGTAATGAATCTGGAATTTATGCTACTCGCGAAACGGGTATCATTTCACCAAAATACAGACTACCAACAGAAACGGAGTGGGAATATGCCGCTTTAGGTCTAAGCGAAATAAGAAGTTTTAACTTGTACCGTGGTCGTAAAAAATACCCATGGGATGGACAGTATACGCGTTCAGGGAAACGTAAAATACGTGGTGATCAAATGGCTAACTTTAAGCAAGGAAAAGGTGATTACGGCGGTATTGCAGGTTGGTCTGACGATGGTGCTGATATTACTAACGCTGTTAAATCTTATGACCCTAATGATTTTGGTTTATATGATATGGCTGGTAATGTTGCCGAATGGGTAGCTGATGTTTACAGACCTATTATTGATGATGAGTTTAACGACTTCAACTATTACCGTGGAAACGTATACACAAAAAACGCTTTAAATGAAGATGGTACAGTAAAAGTTGTAACCTCTGATGATATTGTTTACGATACCTTATCTAATGGAAAAGTAGTTGCTAGAAACTTACCTGGTGAAATATTACAAGTTCCTGTTGATGAAAACGAAACGTATTTAAGAGCTAATTTCGATAAAAGTGATGAAATAAACTTTAGAGATGGTGATAAACGTTCTTCTCGTTATTTTGAAAGCTTTAATGATGACGAAGAATTAGATGGTGAAAAATCATCTGCAACTAGAAAAATGTATAATTCGCCTAAGCATAATATTTCACGAGATTCTTTAGGAAATATTATTAGAGAATACGACAAAGGGAATAACAGAACGTCTTTAATTAATGATGAAGTTAGAGTTTATAAAGGTGGATCATGGAAAGATAGAGAGTATTGGTTAGACCCAGCTCAAAGACGCTACTTCCCACAAGATATGGCTACAGATTACATCGGGTTTAGATGTGCAATGTCTAGAGTTGGATCTAAAAGCAAAGGGAAAACGAAAAAGAAAAACTAAATTATAGTTTCTAAAATAGTATAAGGTCCTAACAATTTGTTAGGACTTTTTTTATACATTTATTTTTTAATTAAAATAAACCTATTAGCTTTTGAAAATAGAAGAATTACATCAAATTTTTTTACAATGCCGTTCTGTATGTACCGATACCAGAAAAATTCAAAAAAACGATCTGTTTTTCGCGCTTAAGGGTGATAACTTTAACGGAAATACATATGCCACTAACGCGCTGAAATTAGGTGCCAAATACGCTATTATTGATGACCCTGAATTTGATGTTTCAGAAGAAACTATTTTGGTAAACAATGCTTTAGATGCTCTTCAAAAGTTAGCATCTTTTCATAGGAATTATTTAAAAGTTCCTATACTAGCAATTACCGGCAGTAATGGAAAAACGACTACCAAAGAACTCATTAACACCATCCTTTCTCAAAACTACAAAACAACAGCAACAATTGGTAATCTTAACAATCATATAGGGGTTCCATTAACACTACTATCTATGACTAAAGATACCGAAATAGGTATTGTAGAAATGGGAGCCAATCATCAAAAGGAAATTGAGTTTTTATCCAGCATTGCTCAACCAGATTACGGATATATTACAAACTTTGGCAAAGCACATTTAGAAGGTTTTGGTGGCGTTAAGGGCGTTATAAAAGGAAAAAGCGAACTGTATAATTATTTAATAAAACATAATAAAATAATCTTTATAAATGCTAATGACCCAATTCAAGTAGATAAAACCAAAAAAGCGAACCTAGTCACTTTTGGGAATAGCGTTTTAGGAACAGATATTTCAATTAATTTTGTTGAAGCACAACCGTTTGTATCATGCGTTTTTAGAAATTTAATCATTCAAAGTCAACTTATTGGGGAATATAACTTTAATAATATTTCGGCGGCTATAACTATTGGCAACTATTTTAAGGTACAGCCAAACGACATTAAAACAGCCATTGAAAACTATGAACCAACCAATAATCGGTCTCAAATTATACATAAAAATACTAATAAAATTATTTTAGATGCGTATAATGCAAATCCGTCCAGCATGCGCGCAGCCTTAGTTAGCTTTGAGAAGCAACCCGGCCATAAAATAGCCATTCTTGGTGATATGTTTGAACTTGGCAAGGAAGCGAAAACTGAACATCAAAATATTGCCAATTTAGCAATTGATTTAAATATTGATCAAATTATTTTTGTTGGAGAAAATTTTTATGAATCAAAATTAAATTCAGAAAAATCTATTCAATATGACACATTTGAAGATTTTAAAGATGAATTTGACATCTCGCAAATAGAACAAACAACGTTTTTAATTAAAGGCTCTCGCGGTATGGCTTTGGAGCGTATCTTAGATGTATTATAACATAACTTTCAATAAAACAAAAAGTGCCAGTTTAATTTAAACTGACACTTTTCTTAATATAATTCTCTCTAAGAACTAATTAATAGCATTGTAAATTTACATGTAAAGTATTAACCAAACAATACCAACTTCTTGGTATATTTTCACTAATTATCGAATTTATTGTACATTGGTCGATGATTTTTAAAGGAGACATCATCCTATTACTGAAAACACTTATAGCCTCTTGAAGTTTTTTACAACCCTTTTAAAATTAAAGCATACCAACTTTTGGTTATTTTATATAAAAATTATTTTAGTAACTTTCGATACCTTTTATTACACACATTAGGTTTTGATATTTCTAAAGATATGAGTCGCATTATTTTACTTTTTTCCATATTAACTTTCAATATTTTGGCGGCTCAAGTATTAAAGCCTCAGGATACTTTATATTCCAATTATCTTGGGCAAAAAGAGGGCCTTCTGCAACTTAACATAAAAGGTATGGCGCTAGATAATTTAGGCTATTTATGGGCAGGTACCGAAGATGGATTACACAGGTTTAATAGTTATGAATTTAAACCTTATACTCATAATCCTGAAGATTCAACGACCATAAAAGATGACCATATTAGAGATTTACTATTTATAAAAGACACGCTTTGGATTGCTACTAACACAAAAGGTATTCAAGGATTTATTCCCTCTAAAAATCATTTTTTTAGTCCCGATATCCTCACTAATACAGACGACTTAAATACGGCCTATAAAATTTTAAAACTAGGTAGCGACAGGCTTTTATTCTCAGTAAAAAATCACATAATCATATATAATAGCCAAACTAAGACAAGTAAGACCATCCCATTGTTATCTGAACATCTAGAAACTTATATAACCGATGTTATAAGTATTGATGATGCTAATTTTTGGTTAGCGACTTCCAATTCTGGAATTTTATATTTAGACTCTAAAACCCTCGAAATAAATAAAATTGACTTACTAAAAAGTGAACTTGATATTTATTTCCATAAAAGGAATAACCATATTTACTTAGGTACAAAAAACGGATTATTCAGTTATAATACATTAACCAAAACACTAAAAAAATCGAATTTTGATTTATCTATAAATTGCTTTTACACCAAAAGTGATAATGCATTTTTTATAGGTACCAGAACGGGTGCTTTTGTATTTAATACAGTCCATGAATCTATTACACCATTAGCTTTTAAAATAGACGAACATTCTATTTTTAAAACTATAGATATCAATGAATTTCTTGGAGACACCAACGGAAATTTATGGATAGGAACCGAGGCAGACGGACTAATGCATTATAACAGCTTCCAGAAAAAATTTAATACCCTAAGAACTGCATTAAAAGAATATCCGTTAAAAAAACATATAAGCACGTTTCAATATTTGAAAGATATCGATTCCACTTTATGGATTGGCAGTGCTTTAGGAATGGTTAAATACAACCATTTAACAAAAGATTTTAAATTATACAATACAAATAATAAGCCGGTTTTAATTTATACGATAGCTAAAAGCCAAAACAATAGCATTTGGGCCGGAGGGTTCACCACTGGATTATTAAAATATAACAGGGCTTTAGATACATTTGAAAAAATTAAAGGTGCTGGAAATGTATTGCCCGATGAAGACATTGTTGAAATTATCCCGAAAGACAATGAAACACTTTGGGTTTGCACCTGGTCTGGCGGTATCTATGAATTTAATATTAAAAACGAACGATTCACGGAGGTTTTAATTCAAGGACAGAGAATCAATCGAGCAAGAACATCGTTAATAGATTCTAAAGGAAATATTTGGATTGGTAACGACGAAGGCGCCTATAAAATATCAAAAGATAATACAACGAAAAGGTATTTTAACAACGGCACAGAAAAAAGACTAAGTAGTGACAGAATCTTTAATATTAAAGAAGATTACGAAGGCAATATATGGATTGGAACCAACGCAGGTCTTACAAAACTAGATCCGATAACAAATAATACTACTTTTTACTACAAACAAAAAGGCCTACCAAATGATTTTATTTACAGTATTTTAATTTCAAGAAATAATAACATATGGGTCAGTACAAATTTTGGTTTATCGGTATTAAACACTAAAACGAATACATTTAAAAATTACACAGTAAATGATGGCTTGCAAAACAATGAATTTAATGGGAAAGCTGGCTACGAAGATGAAACTGGGAATTTTTATTTTGGTGGCATAAGTGGCACTAACATTTTTGATCCAGATAATATTATTGAAAACCCATTTATTCCAGAAACTTACATAGAATCTGTTGAGCTATTTAATAAACCTTTGCTCGAGAATGTGCTTTTCAAAGATGACTTGGAATTTAAAAGCAATCAAAATGTATTAACATTTAACTTCTCGGCAATTAACTATCTCAATCCAGAAAAGTGTAATTATACTTATATAATGGAAGGTTTCGATAGCGATTGGAGGCCTATTACAAAAAACAGAAGTGCCACGTATACAAATCTTGACCCAGGGAAATATATTTTTAAAGTTAAAGCGAGTAATGACGTAGGAATATGGAACGAAGTCCCAAAAGCGTTAAGTATAACTATCATCCCACCGTGGTATAATACACAGAGCTTTAAAATTGCTTTTATTTTATTATTGATATTGACTGCCATATTAATTTTTAAATACAAAACTGCTAAACTTAAAAGCGATAAATTAAAATTAAAAGATATTGTTAAGTTAAGAACTCTAGAATTAAGTACTAAAAATAAAGATTTAAAAAAAGCTTACCAAGAATCTAATAAACAACGAAATAACATTCAATTTTTGATGCGAGAACTAACACATCGTGTAAAAAATAATCTTCAAATAATTTCTAGCCTTTTAAACATTCAAGCCAATAACTTAGAAGATAACCCTGCTGCCAACGAGGCTTTAAAGGTTGCTAAAAATAGAATTTTAACAATATCCCATATTGAAAGCAAAATTGCTAATAATAACGAAAGAATCATTATCTGCGAATTTATT
The DNA here is from genome assembly GCF_905480415.1 of uncultured Algibacter sp. GTDB lineage: Bacteria > Bacteroidota > Bacteroidia > Flavobacteriales > Flavobacteriaceae > Algibacter_B. Next base: position 5,916 of record NZ_CAJQQI010000184.1, read on the forward strand.
AAAGAAATAAGCGACAGTATAATTAGAGCATTATCCGATGATGACCATCTTAAATTCAAAGTTGAATATACGCTTTGTGATGCAAAACTAAAAAATGTAAATACAACCATGATAGGCTTAGTTTTGAATGAACTAATAACGAATACAACTAAATACGCATTTGATGATTACAACGAAACAAATAAACTATGTATTGGCTGTGAAATATATGAAGATTCACTAAGAATTACCATTGTTGATAATGGGAAAGGTTATATTATTAATGATAATGCAAATGAAAAATCGTTAGGAATTGAGCTTGTTACAGAAATGGTTGCTCAGTTAAATGGTAAACTACAAATTGTCTCGACAAATGGAACGAAAAATATTATAGATATTCCAATATAAACAATTATCTTACGCTTTAACTGAATTTCACCTACGTTAATGCTAAAGATTTTACTTATTGAGGATGAGTTTATTATATCTAAAGATATTAAAACACAATTAGGTAAAAATAGCTTTGCTCAAGTAACTATTGCAAAAGATTATAATACCGCATTTTACTTATTCACTTCCAATACTTATGATTTAATCATATCTGATATTAATCTTAACACTAATAAAGATGGTATTGAGATTATCACCGAGTTTTCTAAAATAAAGAAAGTGCCCGTGGTATATTTAACCGCCTATTCAGATAACCATGTTATAACACGGGCAGAAAAAACCATGCCTTTTGCATATATTTTGAAGCCATATAATAATAATCAACTCAAGGTTACTATTAATTTGGCGATACTAAACTTTAAAAAAGATTTTAAGCCTATTGAAGAAAGTTCGGAAAATACAGAAAAACTAAATCTTTTAACGAATAGAGAAAAAGAAATACTTATTGTTCTATCTACAGGAAAAATTACTAGAGAAATTGGAGCACTTCTTGGTATTTCAGATAATACAGTGGAACAACACAAAAAAAATATCAAGAAAAAACTTGATTTAAAAACAATAGGGGACTTGGTAAACTTTACAATGTCAACTAGATTATATGAGTTATGATTAAAAGGTTCCAGATAAATAAACTTCACAACCTGGATTAGAAATCTTAACTCTATAAACGAATTAACAAAAAAAATAAAGTGCCAACTTAAAATAAGCTAACACTTTATTTAATATAATTCTCCCTAAGAACTAATTAATAGCACTATAAATTTATAGAATAATTAAATAACACGCAATACTCAATTTGAGTATTTTGAATTTTCAAACAAGATTTTTATTCATTTTAAGCATCCCTATAAGCTCACCTGTTGAGGATATATTTAATTTTTTGAGTATGTTTCTCCTATGGGTATCGACCGTATTCGAACTAATACTTAGCCGTTCAGCTATTTCCTTACTAGAATAATTTAAAACTAGTAGTCTTACAACATCGCGTTCCCTATTACTAATTCCATCTGAAAGTAATTTTTGAGAAAAATTATTAAAATAAACGGTTTCATATTCATTTCTATCATTTAATACCTTTGCTGATGCGCATATTTGCATTTTAATATTAGGAGATAAAACGGTATAATGCGCTAAACCTATAATTGGCTTATTTGCGTTATCAAATTCAAGTGGTGTTGTATTCTGTACTATATTTACATAGTCACCTTGTCCATTCTTTAAACGGTAATTCCAAGTATAATTCATCTTGCTCCTGTCTGCAACAGCTACTTCTTTTAGTGTAAAGTTCATGAGTTCGTCTAAAGCTTTTAACCACACGTCTAAATCGTCTGGATGCATTTTACTCCATAAGTAGCGCATACCTTTAGCCTTTAGATCTTCTCTATCCATACCTAAACAAGCATTCAAATTTTTACTTATGTATTCAAATGATAAATCTTGGGTATTGGTAATACAGAAAAATGTAGAATTATAGGGTAAGTAAACATCTAATTCTATTATTTTATCAATGTGCTCTTTTAATAAAGGATTATCGTGCGATTTAAATATTTCTTTGTAGGTATCTTTGATGCTTCCACGATTCATAGACAAAAGGTTTCCTTAAAAATAGAAAAAAAACTTCAAATGACTCTTATTGATTTGATGGTATAAAAAAACCCCAAGACAAATCTTGGGATTTTTATGGGCGCATAGGGATTCAGTTTATCCCGAATTAACTTCGGGAAACCCCACACCCTCCTGATGAAAATCGGGATGCTCTATTTCACGACTGGATTACTTCGTAACTAGGCTTTCAATCATCTTTCTGCTTTTCCATTTCTTTATTTGAAATTCTCTTTTTATACATTCACTTTTAGAACTATACGTTTCAGTGTACTTCAAAACCCAATCTTTAGCTTTCCCTGTAAATCCTTTTTGATTTTGCAAATGTTTTTCCAATCTACTATAAACATCTTCAGTAGAACCAACATAATATTTATTTAGAGATGCTAAATAAAGAATGTAAACGTAGTATTTCATCACCAAATCCTTTGGTATAAAAAAAATCCTAAAGCATATGCTTTAGGATTTGTCTGTGGGCGCAGAGGGATTCGAACCCCCGACCCCTTGGGTGTAAACCAAGTGCTCTGAACCAACTGAGCTATGCGCCCTCTAAATTGGATTGCAAATATAACCTAGTTTTTAATTCTGCAAAAACTTTTTCAATAAAACTTTAAATTATTTCAGCTACAACAAAAGTACTACCTCCAACGTAAATAAAATCGTCTTTTCTAGCATTATTTAAAGCTGAATTATAAGCTTCATTTACAGACTTATACGCTCTACCTTTTAACTTGTAACTAGAAAATGTTTGTTGCAACTCTTCTGCATCTAAGCCTCTTGGAATATTGGGTTTACAAAAATAATAAGTTGCCTTTTTTGGAAGTAAATCTAAAATATAACGTAAATCCTTATCATTTACAACACCAAAAACAATGTGTAACGATTCAAAAGTTTCATTTGAAAGTTGTTGCATTACATAAATTAAGCCTTCTCTATTGTGTCCTGTATCGCAAACTACCTTAGGTCTTTCCTTTAAAATTTGCCAGCGTCCTAATAAACCTGTGTTTTTTACAACTTTTAGCAAACCTTGTTTTATGTTTTTTTTAGATATTTTGAATCCTTTTCCCTGAAGCTGCTTTACCGTTTGAACTACTGTTTTTATGTTCTTAGATTGATAACTACCTATTAAATCTGATTTATACACTTCAGAAACCAACTGGTCCGCAAAAAGGATTTCAGAATCACATGATTTAGCTAAGCTTTTAAATACTGGAGCTGTTTCTTTTTGTGTTTCACCTATTACTACTGGAATATTTGGTTTAATAATACCGCCTTTCTCAAAAGCAATAGCTTCAAGTGTATCTCCCAAGAATTGTGTGTGGTCTAAGCCTATGTTTGTAATTATTGAAACTTCTGGGGTAACAATATTAGTAGAATCTAATCGACCTCCTAAACCAACTTCTACAACAGCAATATCAATATTTTGCTTAGCGAAATAATCAAAAGCCATTCCTACGGTCATTTCAAAAAACGACAGCTTATTCGCCTCAAAAAAGTCTTTGTTTCGCTTTATAAAACCAATAACAAAATGCTTACTTACTTCTTGTCCATTAATTTTAATTCGTTCTCTAAAATCTTTTAAATGTGGAGATGTATAAAGTCCAACTTTATATCCTGCTTCTTGTAAAACTGATGCTAATATGTGGCTAGTAGACCCTTTTCCATTGGTTCCCGCAACATGCACTGACTTAAACTTATTTTCAGGGTTATTTAAATGTTCTGCAAGTTTTAACGTATTAGATAAATCTTTCTTAAAGGCTGTTTTACCCTGCCGTTGATACATTGGTAGTTGAGAAAACATCCAATTAAGTGTATCTTGATATGTCATTTATTATTGACTTAATTTGAAGTTAACACTAACAAACCCTATTTGACGTGTTGGAGCTTTAGAATTCGAAGGCCATTTATGAGACATGGCTATTTTTTTGGCCGGCTCTAATAAACATTGTGCTGTATTTGTAGTTCCTCTTTGACCAGGTTCTGCCGAAATAACATTTCCACTTTGATTTACAATAATCTTTACAATGACCATTCCTGATTCATTACAGTCTTGTTTTAGTCTCTTAAAAGACGCTTTACCTCTTCCATTTAAACCATAACCAACGCCACCACTACCTGCACCTTGACCTCCAAAATAACTTGCCGCATAAGGGTTACCATCTAATTGCCCTTTATCTCCAGATTTATTGTCATTCCCTTCATTTCCGGTTTCAGAACCTTCAGATTTGCTTACTCCACCAATTAAAGCATCCAGCTTTTTCTTTTTTTCTTCTTGTTCACGTTTTTCTTTAGCTATTCTATCGGCTTCAGCCTTTGCTTTCGCATCTGCCATAGCTTTGGCTTTTGCTTCGGCTTGTTTTTGCTTTTTTATAGCTATAGATTCTGCATCTTCTTGCGTTAACACATCTTCTTTATTTTCTGAAGCGTTTGTAGGTTCTGATTTTGAAACATCTGGTTGTGGCGGTTCTTCAATTTTACGAGTTTCAGACTTCACAGGTTTTAAGGGTTGAACTTTTCCTTTACCAAAATCTGAATTACCAAAGTTTACGGCAACACCATACTCCTCTGGAGGATCCATATATTTTGTACCAACCACAAACAACAACAATAACAATATAACAGCTATTAAAGCTGTTAATCTCGCAGAATTCTTTTCGTGCCTAGTTTTGAAATACTTCATAATCTTGTTAAGGCTTTACCGCTAAAATGACCTTGAATTTATTCCTATTTGCTATATCCATAACCTTTACAACATTTTCAACAGGCACAGACTTTTCTGCTCTTAAAACTATTGTTGGTTTTTCTTGAGAAGACAATACCGCCAATAGTTCGTTTTCTAAAACACTTTCACCAACTCGTTTTTGGTCTATGTAATAGGTCAAATCTTTTTTGATACTAACTGCTACGGATTTTTTGTTTTCAGTTTTCCCGCTCGCTTTTGGTAATAAAATATCAATAGCATTAGTGGTAACCAAAGTAGAAGCAATCATAAAAAAGATAAGAAGCAGAAACACAATGTCCGTCATAGACGACATATTGAATTCTGGTGTAACCTTGTTTCTTCCTCTAAAGTTCATACTAAGCAGGTTCGTTTAAATGATCTAAAAACTCTAATGAATTCGCTTCCATTTGATATACTACTTTGTCAGTTTTAACTACTAAGTGATTGTATGCTATATAAGCTACAATACCAACAATTAAACCTGCAACAGTAGTTGTCATTGCAGTATATAAACCACTTGCTAAAACATCCATTTGAATAGTACCTCCTGCATTAGCTAACTCAAATATTGCTAATATCATTCCAATTACCGTACCAAGGAATCCTATCATCGGGGCAGCACCAGAAATTGTTGCCAGAACACTAACATTTTTCTCTAATCCATAAATCTCTAACCGTCCTGCATTTTCAATAGCAGTATTAATATCTGCGAGTGGCTTTCCTATTCTGGAAATCCCTTTACCAATTAATCTAGATACGGGCGTATTAACTTGAGCACATAATATTTGAGCAGAATCAATTTTACCATTACTAACATGGTCTTTTATTTGATTCATGAAATTTGCGTCAACTTTTGAAGCGGCTTTTATAGCAAAAATGCGTTCAAAATAAATATAAATAGCGCCAACAAGTAGTAAAAATAGAACAGCAATTATAACTTGTCCTGCAACACCACCGCTGCTAATTAATTCTATAATTGAAAGTGTTTTTTCAACTGACTCGGTATCAGTTAACACCTCTGTTCCTTCTTGAGTATTTTGTAATAATGTACTTAGCATATAATATTAATTTATTGCAACTTTATAACGCTTATTTTTATATTAAAGTATAGTTGGCACTTTTTACTAATTCTTCTGCGAAAACGAAAAATTATTTATTTTTAATTCTTTAGTCTAAAACCAAGTTCTGGTAAACATGAAAGCTACTGCACCTACTAAGAAACCAACCGCAGCCAACCAAGCAATTTTCTTTAAGTACCAGAAAAAATCTATTTTCTCCATTCCCATAGCAACAACCCCAGCAGCAGACCCAATGATTAACATACTACCCCCTGTTCCAGCAGAATAGGCAATAAAGTGCCATAATTCACTATCTATTGGATCATGAAACATTCCTAAACTAGCCGCTACTAATGGTACATTATCAATAACTGCAGAACCTACCCCAAGTAATAATACCACTAAATCTGAAACACCTTCATGATTTCCTTGATGCAACTCAGTTCCTAGCATTGGCACAGAATCTTGAAGTGAACCCGCAAAATTAAATAAGATCCCTAAAGATTCTAAAGCAGCCACAGCCATTAAAATACCTAAGAAAAACAAAATACTTGGCAATTCTATTTTAGATAACGAATAGTGCACTGGACTATGGTGTGCATGTGCATCGCTTTCTGCCGAATCAACCTCCGTCATGCTAAACTTAGAACTACTATAAATTTCAGCAAAAATAGCAACAACACCTAAAGACAGCATCATACCAACATAAGGTGGCAAATGTGTTACCACTTTAAATATCGGAACAAAGATTATAGCACCTAAGCCTAAGTAAAGCATAGTTCCACTAAATTTGGATTTCTTTTTCTCTTGAACCTGTTCAACTTCTAAATCTCCTCTAAATGCTGGTAAATATGATGCAATAAGTGTTGGCACTGCCATACATAAAAATGATGGTAACAGTAAATACCCAATTAAATGCCCGGTAGTTACTTTTTTACCAATCCAAAGCATAGTTGTGGTCACATCTCCAATTGGAGACCAAGCACCACCAGCGTTAGCCGCAATTATAATTAATCCTGCATACCAAATACGTACATTTCTATCTTTTACTATTTTTTGTAGTATAGAAATTAAAACAATGGTAGCTGTAAGGTTATCAATGATTGCAGATAGGATAAAAGCTAATAAGGCAAAAATCCATAATATTTTGCTTTTTTTCTTAGTTTTTATAAAGTCCTTAATAGTTGAAAAACCATCAAAATAATCAATGATTTCAACAATAGTCATAGCTCCTAAAAGGAAAACTAAAATTTCAGACGTTTTACCTAAATGATGTAATAAGGTCTCTTCCATTAAATGCATTTTCTCTTCGGAAGCCAAACTCCCAAAACCTTCCATTAATGTATGATTTGCAGAATCAAACCATTGTGAAAAACCCTCTATACCTAAAGCAATTAATGCCCAACATATAGCCATCATGACTAGTGCTGGAATAAGTTTGTCAATTTTTATACTATGTTCTAAAGTAATGGCTAAATAGCCCATAACAAACACTAAGATAATTGCTGCCTCCATAAATTTTTGGTTAAATAAGTTGTTTTAATGCAATTTCGAATGCGGTAGCACTAATTTCCGTTTTTGATTTATTTTTATTGTAAACTTTTTCTATAGCTTCTCTAATTCTATTTGATGTATCATTAAAAATGGCCTCATCTGTCATTTGCACTTTGCGCTCCATAAAATATGCAAAAACTCTTGCCATACCGCAGTTAGAAATAAAATCTGGAATTAAACTAACTTTATAATCTGTGTGTTCCATGATTGGCCCAAAGAAAATTTCTTTATCTGCAAATGGGACATTTGCACCACATGATATAACCTCTAATCCACTATCAATCATTTCATCTATTTGATGAATAGTGATAAGACGCGATGCTGCACAAGGGGCAAAAATCTCGGTATTCAATGCCCATATCTTTTTATTTATTTCTTCAAAAGGAATTAAATTATCAGCAACCAACGTATTTCCTGTTTTAGCAAGAAACAATTCTGTTATCTCATCAAAACTAAAGCCTTCTTCATTAATCAACCCGCCCGCTATATCTATAATTCCAACCACTTTAGCTCCCATTTGAGATAAATAAAACGCCGCAGCGGCTCCTACATTTCCAAAACCTTGAACAACAGCCTTTTTTCCTTCTACCGAACCACCATAAATATTATAATATTGTTTTACAGCTTCGGCAACACCAAAACCAGTAATCATATCAGCTACAGTATATTTTTTAGAAACACTGGGCGAATACTCTGGATTTTCAATAACTTTAATAACGCCTTGTCTCAACTGCCCTATCCTATTTATTTTATCGGCTTCCGTTGGCTTAAAATGGCCGTTAAAAACACCTTCTTGCGGATGCCATACGCCACTTTGCTCAGTAATAGGAATCACTTCATGAATTTCATCTACATTCATATCACCACCAGTGCCATAGTAGCTTTTCAACAAAGGCGAAACAGCAGCATACCAACGTTCTAAAACCCCTCTTTTCCTTGGGTCTTTTGGATCAAAATTAATTCCAGATTTAGCACCACCAATAGCTGGACCAGAAACCGTGAATTTGATTTCCATGGTTTTTGCTAAAGATAAAACCTCATTCATATCAAGCCCTTTCCGCATTCTTGTTCCGCCACCTGCAGCCCCACCACGAAGGGAGTTTATCACAACCCAACCTTCAGCTTCTGTTTCAGAATCCTTCCAGTTAAAGACTATTTCAGGTATTTTGTTTTCGTATATTTTTAATAATTCTTTCATTTTTATTTTTAGATTGATTCATATTTAGCTAACATTCATAGTTTATCCGAAGGTAAATAGTAGCGTAGCTATAACTGAGTCATAAGAAAAAATATTAAATTATTAGTGAAACAAATATAAAAAACTAAACCCCTTTAAGATTAATTTTTTGCGATTTTTAGGGAAGAAATATTTTACCAGAGCTATGATCTTTAATAGCGCCAGTAACACTTTTTAAGCAATTGACCTCATTTCTAAGTTTTTGCAAACCTAAAAACCCAAAAATAAGCGCTTCTTTAAACTCAATAACCTTCTTTTTAGGAACTATTAGTTTCTGAATAGAATGTACTTTTATTCTATCTATCAAGTACACGTTATAAACACCACCTCCTGTGATTAGAACAGTACTCGTATTTTTTTTATTTATTTTTGAAGCTATCTGAATGGCAATATGCTCAGCAAACGTTTTCAGAATATCCTGTATTTCTAACTCAAGAGTATCAATCAGCGGAAAAATATTAGTGTTTACCCACTCCAACCCTAAAGATTTAGGATATGTTGCTTTATAGAAATCTAAAGCATTTAATTGATTTAGTAAGTCTACACTTATATTTCCTTTTGAAGCTATTTTCCCTTCATCATCATAATTCAATCCAAGTTTCCCTACATAATGATTCAAAACAATATTAACAGGACAAATATCATAAGCAATTCTAGTGCCTTTAAAATTCATTGAAATATTAGCAAATCCACCCAGATTCAAGCAAAAATCAAATTCAGAAAACAACAATTCATCTCCAATTGGAACTAATGGCGCTCCTTGACCTCCAAGTTCAACATCTTGCACTCTAAAATCACAAACCACTATTTCCTTTAACAGTTGGGCTAACACAGGTTTATTACCAATTTGGTATGTTAATTTATTTTCTGGTTGATGCAATGCCGTATGCCCATGAGAACAAATAGCATCAATATTTTTTATCTGGTATTTGGTTATAAAATTCTTAATTACATTGGCAAGGTATTCCGTATAATTAGTATCGATTTCTTTTAATTCTTTAATAGATTTATTTACCAATTCTTTAAGTGTATCATACCAATAAGAATGATATTCCACAGTTTGAGCATGTACGATTTCGAAACTCCATGTCTCATCCAAACAAAACTTAGCGTATACCAAGTCTATTCCGTCTAAGGAAGTCCCAGACATCACGCCAATAATATTATATTCATGTTTAATCATAGAAAGTAAAAGTAATCATCTTGATTAAATATATTCTAGAATGAATGAGTGAAATCAAATCATTATTTTTAAGAATTCACTATTAAAAGCTATATTTGTAAACATTATTTATCAAAACAACATTTTAATTACGAATTATGAATTTTAGCCTTTCAGAAGAACATATTATGATTCGCGATGCGGCTCGCGATTTTGCCAAAACAGAACTACTTCCTGGTGTTATTGAACGCGATAACAAACAGGAATTTCCACAAGAGCTTGTTAAAAAAATGGGGGATTTAGGTTTCATGGGCATTATGGTTGATCCTAAATACGGCGGAAGCGGTATGGATGCGATTTCATATGTTCTCATTATGGAAGAATTATCAAAAATTGATGCTTCGGCTTCAGTCATTGTTTCCGTAAACAATTCGCTAGTGTGTTATGGCTTGGAAACTTATGGATCTGAAGAACAAAAACAAAAATATTTAACAAAATTGGCAACAGGTGAATTTGTTGGGGCATTTTGTCTAAGCGAACCAGAAGCTGGAAGTGATGCAACATCTCAAAGAACCACAGCCATTGATAAAGGTGACCATTATGTGATTAACGGCACAAAAAACTGGATTACAAATGGCGGACGATCTGATGTTTATATTGTGATTGCTCAAACAGATAGAGATAAAGGTTCACACGGTATTAATGCATTTATAGTCGAAAAAGGCATGAACGGTTTTGATATAGGACCAAAAGAAGATAAACTTGGTATTCGTGGAAGCGATACCCACACACTACAATTTAACGATGTAAAAGTACCTAAAGAAAACAGGATTGGAGTTAATGGTTCTGGATTTCGTTTTGCAATGAAAACACTTTCAGGAGGACGTATAGGTATTGCGGCTCAAGCATTAGGTATTGCTTCTGGCGCTTTTGAATTAGCCTTAAAATACTCTAAAGAGCGTAAAGCTTTTGGAACCGAAATTTGCAACCATCAAGCTATTGCTTTTAAATTGGCAGATATGGCCACAGATATTGAAGCAGCAAGACATTTAGTTATGAAAGCAGCATGGGAGAAAGATCAAGGTGAAAATTATGATTACTCCAGCGCCATGGCAAAACTTTACGCCTCTAAAGTAGCCATGGAACATACTGTGGAAGCTGTTCAAATACATGGTGGTAATGGTTTCGTAAAAGAATATCATGTTGAACGTTTAATGCGTGACGCAAAAATCACTCAGATTTATGAAGGCACATCTGAGATTCAAAAAATAGTCATTTCAAGAAGTCTTATTAAAAAATAAATTTTTATTTTATTTGTTCAAAGCGTTTAACCAACTTTCCAACAGTAAGCCCTTGAACTAAAATAGAAAACACAACTACGACATAAGTAATTACTAAAAATAAATCTCGTTGCATGGCCTCGGTTAATCCCAGGGCTAATGCAATGGAAATACCACCTCGCAAACCACCCCAAGTCATTATTAGATTGGTTTTTGGCACAAAATCTAGTTTCTTTTTAAAAAGACTAATTGGCAAAAGCAGGGATAAATAGCGGCATAACAATACAACTGGAACAGCTATTAGCCCTGCTAAAATATATTCCGTTTTAAAAGTAAGCACCAATATTTCCATACCGATTAAAACAAATAGAATCGTGTTTAATAGAATATCGATGAGTTCCCAGAATTTATCAACATAACTTTCTGTAATTTCACTCATTGCAGTTCCTCTAACGGTATCGTTACCAACAACTAAACCTGCTGTTACCATAGCTAAAGGAGCAGATAAATGCCATTTATGCGCAATAACCGTTCCTCCCATAACAGCAGCCAATGTTATAATAACTTCAATATCATAATCATTTATAGATTTCATTAATCGGTAAGTAACCCATCCTAAAACACCACCCAACAAAATACCTCCAAAAACTTCTTTTCCAAATAGTTTAAAGACATCAAAAGCTTCTATTTCTCCAGTTCCTAGTAATGCAACTTGAAAAATAGTTAAAAATATAACAACACCAACGCCATCATTAAATAATGACTCTCCAACAATTTTAGCTTCTAATTTCTTGGGCACCCCTGCCTTTTTTAAAATCCCTAAAACAGCAATAGGATCAGTAGGTGATATTAACGCTCCAAATAGTAAACAATAAATAAAATTAATATCTAAACCAATTAATTGCAGAATTAAAAAAACACTAGCGCCAACTAAAAATGCAGACACTAATACACCAAAAGTTGAGAATACCAAAACAGGCCATCGTTGTACCTTTAACTGCTCGAAATTAGTATGCAAAGCACCTGCGAACAATAAAAAACTTAACATTACGTCTAATAAAACGGATTTAAAATCTATTTGCTTAATTATAAATCTCTCAGCATCTAATAAAGTAGAATCAAAATAACTCAAAGCGAAAACACCAAATGTAAAAACGATGGTTATAAGCATCAAACCAATACTGTTTGGAAGTTTTAAAAAACGCACATTTATGTAACCAAAAACAGCCGAAAGAACCACTAATATGGTAATGATAAAAAAATAATCTGACATAACTAAAAACTTTATGGGGCTAAAATAAAGCATCTTTAGTCATTATATAATAGATAGAATTAATTATTATTCAAAACCCAGAAAATAAAAACATACTTTAAGTGAAAATTTTGTTAAGTATTATTAAATTAACCGACAGAAGTTCAATACATTTCTATCTTTAGACAAAAATATTTTATGCAAAAAACATATTACGACCCAGCAGATCTTAGAAAATTTGGTAAAATAAGTGAATGGAATCAAGAATTAGGTGATAAATTTTTTGATTACTACGGAAAAGTTTTTGAAGATGGAGCACTTACAGCCCGCGAAAAATCATTAATTGCATTAGCCGTTGCACACACCGAACAATGCCCGTATTGCATAGACGCTTACACAAAAGATGGCCTACAACGAGGTGTTACCAAAGAAGAAATGATGGAAGCCATTCACGTTGGCGCAGCTATAAAAAGTGGCGCAACATTGGTGCATGGTGTTCAAATGATGAACAAAGTAAATAAGTTAGATGGGTAACACTAGGAGTCGGGCTTTCACAAGTCGCTCTCTCCTATCGAATTCGAGATCAAAAAATTAGCATGCGCTGAGCATCCTCGAAATGTTCAACACTTACAGGAAAACTTAAACTCAAATTTCATCTTAAGAACTTATAATAAGCAAAAGATAATTAATGGCAACAAAGTCACTACATAAACGCGAAAGCGATTTAGCAAACAGTAATAGGCAAATAGAAATTTTGTCTAACGGTATTTTTAAAAACGGAGAATTACCAACCTTTAAAAATAAAATTGCTGAATCAAATCAATTTCCGCTTCAAGCAAAAAAACTTGAAATCCTACAAATCAACGTAGGTTACATGTGCAATCAAGTATGCGATCATTGCCATGTAGATGCTGGACCAGACCGCAAAGAAATTATGACCCGAGACACCATGCAGCAATGTTTGGAAGTTATAAAAAATACTGGCGCGCATACTTTAGATTTAACTGGTGGTGCACCAGAGATGAATCCAGATTTTCGTTGGTTTGTAGAAGAAGCTGCAAAAGCAGGTGTTAAAGACTTTATTGTACGTTCCAATTTAACTATCATTAGAGCCAATAAGAAATATTACGATTTACCAGAATTTTTCAAAAAACACAACGTACACGTAGTAAGCTCTATGCCGCATTGGACTCGTGGAAAAACAGACAAACAACGTGGTGATGGTGTCTTTGATAAATCTATAAAAGCATTACAAGAATTAAATGCGGTTGGTTATGGAATGCCAGATGGACGTTTAAAACTTGATTTAGTTTATAATCCATCAGGAGCCTTTTTACCAGGTGATCAAGCAGCTATGGAAAAAGATTTCAAAAAAGCATTAAAGGACGATTTTGGCATTCAATTTCACAATTTATTTGCTATAACTAATTTACCAATCTCTCGCTTTTTAGATTACTTAATCGCTTCTGAAAACTACGAAGATTACATGTATTCTTTGGTAGAAGCTTACAATCCTACGGCCGTTAAAAACGTAATGTGCACCAATACGCTATCCGTAAGTTGGGATGGTTATTTATTTGATTGTGATTTTAATCAAATGTTAGAATTACCTGTAAATAGTGACGCGAAACATATTTCAGAATACAACGAAGATTTATTAGAAGGACGAAATATTGTCATTTCTCAACATTGTTATGGCTGTACCGCAGGCGCAGGAAGTAGTTGCCAAGGAAGTGTTGCTTAAAACATCATATGAAAAATATATTTTTAATCATCTGCATTGGGATTTCAGTTTCAGGGTTTGCACAAAAAAAGCTTTCGAAATTATTGAAACAACAAAATACCGAGAGCATTCCTTACATATCTGTTGAGGCATTACAAAATGAGTCAAAAAATATTATTCTATTAGATTCTAGAGAAGAAAAAGAGTTTAAAACGAGTCATCTAAAAAACGCCATTTATGTGGGCTATGATTTTTTTAATTTAGATTCAGTTCAATCTAAATTAAAAAATAAAAACTCAAAAATAGTGGTATATTGTTCTTTAGGGGTTCGTTCTGAGGATGTTGCTGAAAAACTTAAAAAAGCAGGATATTCTAATGTTTATAACTTGTATGGCGGTATTTTTGAATGGAAGAACAATGATTTGGAAGTATTAAATTTAAATGAAAAACCAACGGATTCCATTCATATATATTCTAAAGCATGGAGTAAATGGTTAAAGAAAGGTGTAAAAGTATATGAGTAAAAAATTAGTTATCGTTTTTGTGAAAAACATAAAACTAGGAAAAGTAAAAACCCGACTTGCAAAAACCATTGGTGATCAAGGTGCTTTTGAGGTTTACAGCAATCTTGTAAAAGTTACCGAAATGGCTACAAAAGATCTTTCAGTAGATAAACGTATTTATTTTTCTGATGCCACAGTTGACACCATATGGAAGAACGATTACAAAACAATACAACATGGAGTCGATTTAGGCGAACGTATGAAAAACGCATTCAAAAAAGGTTTTGAAGATGGTTATGAGCGTATTATTTTAATAGGTTCAGACTTGCCAGATATTAAAGCAAACCATATCAATAAAGGACTAGAAGCTCTAAAACAAAACGAAGTGAGTTTTGGTCCGGCAGAAGATGGTGGTTACTATTTAATAGGGCTATCAAAAATGCACAATTTTGTTTTTGATAACAAGCCATGGAGTAAAACTCATTTATTAGAAGAAACACTAAGCGAATTAAAAGAACATGGCGTCACATTTACTACATTAGTCACCCTAAATGACATTGATACTTACGACGATTTAGTAGCTTCAAAATTTTATCAATCTAATATAGCATTACAAGAAAAAATCAAGCAACTACATGATTAAAATTATAGAAGAAACGGTTGATTATTTAAAAGACAAAGGCTTTGATAGTCCCGAAATTGGAATTATTCTAGGCACAGGCTTAGGACAGCTTATTAATGACGTAGAGATTATAAAAGAAGTTAGCTATAACCATATCCCGAACTTCCCAACGGCAACAGTAGAGTTCCATAAAGGAAAACTTATTTACGGTAACATGGCTGGAAAAAAAGTAATCGTGATGCAAGGGCGTTTCCATCTTTATGAAGGTTATTCGTTGCAAGATGTTACCTATCCCGTTCGCATCATGGAAAAATTAGGAATCCATACACTTTTGGTTTCTAACGCATCTGGAGCTATTAATCTCAACTTTAAAAAAGGAGAATTAATGCTTATTGAAGACCACATTAATCTTCAAGGCAGTTCACCACTGGCATTTAAAGGTGTTGAACAATTAGGTGAACGATTTACAGATATGAGTGAACCTTACGACAAAACTATTAATGATACTTTTAAAAATATAGCCAAAACAAACAACATCACTTTACATGGTGGCGTTTACGCTAGCGTTGTAGGTCCACAATTAGAAACCAGAGCAGAATACCGCATGTTAAAAATAATGGGAGCTGATGCTGTAGGCATGAGTACTGTTCCTGAAATTATTGTTGCAAATCATTTGAAATTAAAGGTTGCAGCAGTATCGGTTTTAACAGATGAATGCAACCCAGATAACCTAGTACCTGTTGATATAGCTGAAATTATTGCTATGGCAGGAAAAGCAGAACCTGACATGGTAATCCTTTTTAAAGAATTAATTAAAACACTTTAATAGTGTAATATTTATTAAACGCTAATAGTTATAAAGGACTTGACTTTATAAATAAAAAATCATAAAATGAGCTATTTAGAAACCACTCACGACGTCTATAAAGAAGCAGCTTTAACACCAGATATCGGCTTATGCTGTACCACAAATCCAATTTGGGAATTACCAGGTTTAAAAATTCCAAAAATCATGCAAGAAATGAATTACGGCTGCGGCTCTACGGTGCATGCTCGTGATTTAACAAATAACCCAAAAATGCTTTATGTAGGTGTTGGAGGCGGTATGGAATTATTACAGTTTTCATATTTCAATCGTCAAAAAGGTGGTGTTGTAGGAATTGATGTGGTTGATGAAATGCTTGAAGCCTCTAGAGAAAACTTTAAAGAGGCAGAAGCCCAAAATGATTGGTTTAAGAGTGAATTTGTAGACCTTAAAAAAGGAGATGCTATGAATTTACCTGTTGAAGATAACAGTATTGATGTTGCTGCTCAAAACTGCCTTTTCAATATTTTTAAGGCTGATGATTTAAAGAAAGCTATCGAAGAAATGTACCGTGTTTTAAAACCTCATGGCCGTTTGGTAATGAGTGACCCTACATGTGAGCAACCTATGAATAATACGTTGCGTAATGACGACCGTTTACGTGCCTTATGCTTAAGCGGAAGTCTTCCAATTTCAGAATATGTTAAAGCACTTACAGATGCTGGTTTTGGAACTATTGAAATTCGTGCTCGTAAACCGTATCGAATTTTAGATCCTAAAAACTATCCAACAGATGAATTAATTTATATAGAATCTATTGAAGTTGCCGCCATTAAAGACCCAATGCCAAAAGACGGCCCTTGTATTTTCACTGGAAAAGCAGCTATTTATTATGGCTCAGAAGATTATTTTGATGACAACAAAGGCCATGTTCTAGTTAAAAATCAACCCTTAGCAATTTGCGATAAAACCGCTGGAGATATAGCTAGTCTGAATAGAGATGACATTTATATTAGTGAATCTACCTATCATTATGATGGCGGAGGGTGTTGTTAAGGTGATAATAGCCATTTAATTATTAACGCCCTGATTTGAAAATAATTTATGCAAAAAAATATATAGACATCATAAAAAACTCCTATTCTGAGAATTGAAATCACCAAAAATACTATTATTAATTCTTAAATGACATTGGATTATTTATAACTAATTTTCAATTATATGATTTACCAAATCATGTAAGGTTTGCCGTGAATTATGGACTAAAATTCAAATGAAATACCTAAATTTAATCACTCTTCTTTTTTTAATAACATCTTGTTCTGGAACAAAACGTGTTGTTCAAGCAACTTCAAAAGAGACTCCTGAAACTATAAAAACTTTGGATTCTATAAGTGAAAACGTTAAACCTATTGAAGATAATATTCCAGAACCAATAGTAGTTGCTGAAAATGGCCAACCTACAGAATCAAAACCTGAAATTGAGAACGAAATATCAAAATCATTCAATCATGACTCATGGACAGATTTACTTCAAAAACATGTATCGCATCAAGGAAACGTAAATTATAAAGGATTCAAAGCAGATAGAAAAGCAGTATTAAACTACATTACAAATTTAAGCGAAAACACACCAAATGATTCATGGACAAAAGAGGATAAGTTAGCCTATTGGATTAATGCATACAATGTCTTAACTGTAGATTTAATTTTACGTCATTATCCTATAGAAAGTATCAAAGACATAAAAAAACCTTGGGATCAACGCTATTGGAAACTTGGAGATAAATGGTATAATTTAAACGAAATAGAGCACCAAATTCTGAGAAAAATGAATGAACCTAGAATTCATTTTGCTATTGTTTGTGCTTCATTTTCTTGTCCAAAATTACAAAATAAGGCCTTTGAGGCCACAAATTTATATGGGCAACTTACCAATGCTACTAAATCATTTTTAAGTGATTCTAAACGAAATAGCATATCAGAAAACAAGATAGAATTATCTAAGATTTTTCAGTGGTTTTCTCAAGATTTTAATCAAAACGCGAGTTTAATAGATTTTTTAAATCTATATTCAGATGTGAAAATTTCAGAAAAAGCTAAAAAAAATTTTAAAAATTACGATTGGACTTTGAATGAATAACTATATGATGAATCATCAAATTTCAATTATCATTCCTGTTTTAAATGAGGAGACTTGTATAGGTAAATTATTAGAACATTTACTCGTCAATTCTTCTGCTAAAAACATTTCTGAAATTATAGTTGTTGATGGCGGTAGTTCTGATAACACTATAAATATTGTTAAAGCATTTTCCAATTTCACACGCATTGACAACAAAGAAGCCTTTAGCTATATAGACAATAAAAATTTAGGGAATAAATCGGTTTCTACTGAAGCATCAAAGACTCCTATCAACATTTTAGATTCAGAAAAAGGGCGTGCTAAACAAATGAATTTAGGAGTTAAATCTGCAACAGGAGACA
>NZ_CAJQQI010000185.1 GCF_905480415.1 uncultured Algibacter sp.
CTGGAACTCGTGTGTTCATATATCCGCAAACATCCAAATACTTTTTAATTGGTTTGGGTAAGTCTTTTACTAATTCATCAGTAAATATTGTTTCAGTTGTATCATTCTGTTTTATCAACTCTGCCTTTTCTTTTATATATACTTTTTTCATGCTTGTACATCCTGTTAGTAAAATAAATACAATTAGTAGAATGGATATTTTATTGTATTTTCATAATGTAACTCTGTCTCTTATATATGCCGCACAACATAGATATATAGTTAATATGAACTATATATCTATTATATCTGCAACTAAAGTGTGTTTAATTCTTGTAAATGTAAGAAAACATCTTAATTTAAAAAATTAGGTGTCATTACAAATCGTTTAATCCATTATTCGATTTTTGGAGCTTATTTATTTAATTCTGCATTAGACTTAAAAGTTCTTACTTCGGTTGTGGTGTTATAGGTAAACTGATAAGTATCAGTTCTTATAATGTTGTTGTTTTATATTTTGGTCTTATGAACAGAAGAACACATTTCTACTATCATATTTTAGATTTTAGGGTGTCTAAACAATTATGGTATTTGTGTCCTTCTGTTTTTTGTTTTCTATCTTTAAGAAAGCAGTATTTATAACCCGTTTTGATGTATCCACATATTCGAATTTTAATGCGTTCTAATACGTTTATTCTCTTGTTTAGTAATTGCTATCGAAGGTGTTGTTTATAAAAACAACTAAATCTTTGGGACGTATTTGTCGTGACTACTACAAGATTTAAAACATATTATTTCTGCTATTAGTGTTGTGATACACTTTAATTCAGGCTATTAATAACCTTAATGAGTTTTAGTTGAACTTTAGAAGCTAGTTCTCCTAAAGTTTTATTTTGAACCGCACTCATTGATGCCATTGGATTAACAGCAGAAATTTCGACCGCTCCATTTTCATGTTCTTGCACAATGACATTGCATGGTAATAAAACACCTATCTTATCTTCACTTTGCAGCGCTTCATATGCAAAATGCGGATTGCATGCACCCAAAATCTTGTATTTTTTAAAATCAACATCTATTTTGCTTTTTAACGTCTCCTTTACATCTATTTCTGTTAATATTCCAAACCCTTCCTTTTTCAATTCGGCGGTAACTAGGTCGATTGCATCATTGAAACTTTTTCCTTTTAATACTTTATTAAAATAATAGCTCATAATTTTATTTTTAAGTTATTCTTAAAATTTTACATTGCAAATAGAAAGTACCGTTTCAATACTGAAGCAAGTTCAGTACAGGTAAACTTTATGAGGTGTAAGACGAAGTTAGTTATTTTTTCTGACAATTTCAAGTGTCTGTGTCTGAGTTGAAAACTTAATTTATAGTCTCTTAATTTTAAAGAATTCAGTAAATAAAAAAGACCTGAAATTTTTTTAAAAGCTTACAGGTCTTATGTATGGTTATGTATTTCGAGTCAATTAATCATCCTCTGGAAAAGTAATATGCTGATACGCGCCCAAATCAGGTAAGCTTGTTCTATTAACATTTAAAATATCAAAAGGTATTTGTGTAGCGAAAGATGATAAACCTTGACCATTAGCTGCCGAATCGTCCCCAATAATTAGTTCATTAAACTCGACATCTTTAAAATTAGGATCTTCATTAAAGATGTTGCCTTCATATTTAGCAGTATCATTAAAATCGTAATTTACACCAGTAAAATTATTACTATTATCCTCAAAACGAATTAAACAATTAGTAAACTTAAAATTGAAAACCACAGAGGCATCTTCAATTTCATCTAATAAAACTTCAGGGTTATCATTTCCGTAGATAATACAGTTATTAAAATTGGCTTCAGTTAAATCTGCAATCGTCGCAACGTTGTCTTCATCTAAAACAAAATTGTTCAATAAAACAGCAGGGAATTGTCTAAATCCATTATCCCAATAATTTACAATAGTGGAGTGTGTAAAATTATATTTCCCACCCAAAGTACCGGCAAAAGATGATAAGCCAGAATTGTTAATTACTACATTTTCTCCAGAAATAGAAGTGTTTCTTCCTAAAACTCCAAAACTACTTGAATTATAAATTTGTGTATTTGTTATAGTAAGTTTATCGTTAGCCTCATCTGGATTGCCATCGGATAAAACACCGATAGTAGAATTTTTAATAGTGGCATAATTTATCGTATTATCAACACTACCATCTAATAACCAAATAGTTCCCCATTGCCCAGGAACTTGTGAAAAACCGGGTTCTAAACGGTCACCTTCAAAAATCACTTCGTTTTCTAGTAAGTCGAGGTCGTTACTATAAGCCCCGTTCACATTAATGGAAGCACCATTGGAAACTATAATACCAGAATTTTCATGAAAATGTAAACGCGAACCCGCTTCAATGGTTAAAGTTTCTCCATTTGGGACTGTTGCAAATCCATAAATAACAAAAGGTTTTTCTTTTGTAAAGGTCAGTTCTGTGGGTAATAATTTTCGCCCTTGTAATTCAGTTTCAACCAATTCACCTCCAATATCAAGCGTTAAAGTTTCAACAACTTTTGTGGTATTATCTCTATCTGGATAAATAAAAACAGCATCTTGTACTAAGGTTACTAGTTCCACTTTCTGAAGATTGGAGCCTGCATCGAATTCAATTTGATCCGTATATAAATAGGTTCCATTCGGATTCGTGAAGTTTTTAATATCTATGGTCGATTCAATAAAAATAAACAAGCTGTCTTTTGCTAATACTTCAATGTTATTGAAGCTTTTTCCAGCGATACCATCAACACTTAATCTGTAATTGGAAGTTTCGCCTAATGCTAACCGAACAGCAGGTATAGAAATGTCATCATCACTTTTATTGTAAACTTTTAAATTATAGGTACTAGAACCAATGTTGGTAAAAACAGTATCTAAATACACCGTGTCTTTTGAAAATTGCAAACTCCCAGTACTTGGTGAGAATTCAAAATCTTTACGACAAGAACTCCAAAGCATTAAAAATCCTAGAGTGATTAAAAAGTATATGTAACGTTTCATTAAAATGATTGGTTTTGAGCGTTAAAAATATAACTTTTGAAATTATGATTTAGTATGTATTGGACTAAAATTTAAAAATAAGATAGAAGGCTTAAATTAATTAAGATTGATTACTTTACTAAATGCGTTCCTTCCGAGATTTCTATAAAATAGACAGAACACGTTTTATTAAATTCTCTATGATACGCTTTAGAAACTTTTTCTGCAAAGGCTTCGGCCTGGGTTTTGGCTATTAAATTAATAGTACAACCTCCAAAACCACCACCCATCATTCTGGCTCCTAAAATATTTGGGTTTGCTTTTGCTTGATCTACAAGAAAATCTAATTCGTGACAACTCACTTTATATTGATTTGATAAGCCATTATGCGATTGATAAATTAAAGAGCCTAAAGTTTCTAAATCACCATATTCAATAGCTTTTGCTGCTTTTAACGTTCTTGAATTCTCTTGAATAACATATAAGGCTTTCTGATAATTTGCTGGTGTTACTTTATCAATTATTTTTTCTAGGTCAGCTTCTGTTGCATCTCTTAAAGCTTTTACACTTAATAGTTTAGAAATACTTTTACAAGCAAACCGTCTGTCGTTATATTCAGTGTCAGATAAACTATGCTTAACATTAGTATTAATAAGCATTAATTGGTAGTCTTTAAAGTCAATTTCATAGGGTTGAGATTCTATCGTTCTGCAGTCTAATAGTAGGGCGTGGTTTTTTAAACCAAACATACTAGCATATTGATCCATTATTCCACATTTCACTCCTACAAAATTGTGTTCGGCTTTTTGAGAAATAAGAATCATGTCATGTTTTGATAGTTCTAAATCAAACAATTCATTTAATCCAAATACTATACTGTTTTCTAATGCTGCAGAAGAAGACATACCAGCACCACTAGGGATATTACCTTTAAAGACTAAATTAAAGTTACCGATTAATTTATTTTTATTTTGAATTTCGTGAACGACACCAAAAACATAATTTTCCCAACGCCCTTCTTTTAATGGTTTTAATTTATCTAAATTAAATTCTATTTTACCATTTAAATCTAAGGCATATGCTGTTGAAAAATCTAATTCGCTTTTCTGAATGGCAGCAACAATTCCCTTATTAATAGCAGCAGGAAATACAAACCCTTTATTATAATCGGTATGTTCACCAATAATATTAATCCTTCCAGGAGAAAAAATTAGTAATGGATCCGTTTTAAATGTGCGAATAAAAGTGTTTTTTACATTATTAATTAATGTTGCACTCATATACTTAAACTTATATTTTTAGTTATGTTCCGTATTTTAGGAAGCTTTTTTAAAAAAGCTTTTTCAAAGTTAGTATTAAATTCAGATAATGAAATAAATCTTTATATTTGAAATCTACAATAGTACAAACTAAACTTAATTATAATTATGATTGGAATAATTTCTTTTGTTGGCTTCACATTAATGGTGGCCATTATATCTTACTATGCGACTAGATCGACCGATGAGAAGTCTTCTGATGGTTATTTTCTAGGAGGTAGAAGTCTAACTGCGGGAGTTATAGCGGGTTCGTTGCTACTAACCAATTTATCTACAGAACAAATTGTTGGATTGAATGGTAGCGCTTATACAGATGGCTTATCAGTTATGGCCTGGGAAACGCTTGCGGCAATTGCCATGGTAGTGACAGCAATCTTTTTATTACCAAGATATTTAAAAGGAGGTTTAACAACAGTACCACAATTTTTATCTAAGCGTTTTGATGTTTCTACAAAAACAATTACATCTGCATTATTTTTAACAGGTTATGTTGTTGTATTGCTACCGGTAATTTTATACTCTGGTTCTGTAGCTATTAGTGGGATGTTTAATATTCCAGAAATGCTTAATGTATCGAATACTAAAGCATTATGGTTGTGTATTTGGGGTATAGGAATTATAGGCTCTATTTATGCTGTTTTTGGAGGTCTAAAAGCTGTTGCGGTTTCAGATAGTATAAATGCTATTGGACTTATTATTGGTGGGCTTTTAATACCTGTTTTTGGTCTTATGGCTATTGGCGACGGTAGTTTAGGCGCTGGTTTAGACACGCTAATGAGTGCTAATCCTGATAGATTTAAATCGATGGGGCAGCCTGGTCAAGAAGTGCCATTTAGTACTATTTTTACTGGAATGATGTTGGTGCAATTATTTTATTGGGGAACAAACCAACAAATTATTCAAAGAGCTTTAGGCGCTAAAAATTTAGCTGAAGGCCAAAAAG
>NZ_CAJQQI010000186.1 GCF_905480415.1 uncultured Algibacter sp.
TGTTTGTTTCATATTAATTATGTTGTTTGATTTGAAGTAAAAATAACCACAAATAATAAAGAATTCATATTTCTTACCTCAACAAAAAACATACATCGCAAAAAAACGTCTATCAGATTAGCAAAGTGATATTCATTGCGGATTATATTAAGGTTTTGTTAACATCATAAAACCGATTTCACTATGAATGTAGTGGTATTGTATGGGTTTAAATCAGAGTTGTTGTGCTTCTATATTTCTAAAATATAATCTGTTAAGTTAGATTCATGGGCTAAATCCATTTTTTTTCTTAACCTGTATCGTTTTACTTCTACACTCCTCGCAGATATATTAAGCAGGGGTGCAATTTCTTTTGATGATAAATTTAACCTGAGATAAGCACAAAGTCTTAAGTCGTTTGAAGTTAAAGCCGGATGTATACTTTTTACTTTTTTCAAGAAATCTTTATCCGCATTATTAAAAGCTTCTTCAAATACATTCCAATCATCTGTATTATTTAAGTTCCTGTCTATTATTTTAATAACTTGCTTAATACTCGTATTGTCCTCAGCGCTTTGTAGTTCCTTTTTAATGCTATTTAAAAATTCATTCTTTTTAATTAAACTCATTGTAGACATACCAAGTTCCCTATTCTTGTTATCTATGTCCTGTCTTAGTTTTTCATTATTAAATCTCATGAGTTGTTGTTTATTTTCCAATTCCTTTAACTCCAACTCATTGAATGTTTTTTGTAATATTTTTTCCCTTTGCTTCTTATAATATTGTTTGTAAATATTGTGCAAAATGAAAGAAAAGAATAAGGCAAGAAATACATATATAGCTATCATAGTAAATGATAAATACCAGGGTCTTTGGATCTCAAACTTATATGACGCTTCGTTTTTAGTTATTGTATTTCCAACTCTAGCCCTTACTCTAAACTTGTAATTGCCATGTGGTAGATTTTTAAATGTTATAAATGGATTAGCTGACCAGTCACTCCATTCGGGATACATACCTTCTAATTGAAACTGGTACTCTGTATCCAGAAATTTATCAAATTCAGCAACGTTATAAATAAATTCAATATTATTATCTACATTTTCAAAAAAACCATTACTTATTTTACTTACCACTTCTGGTGTAGAATTTATGCTATGTTTCCTTATAGAGTTTATTGAAATATGAAACGCTTGCGTCTTTAGTTTATCTAAGTCCACTATAATAAATCCGCTAGAAGTACCCAATAGATATTTTTGGTCTTTTAAATGTGAAACATTTTCATAACCCGTCAACCCTTTTGGTAATGACTTAGAAAACGCAATTTTATTCACCTTTGGAATGTTACTTAATTTACTGAGATAGATATAATTCAAGTCATTTTGAGTGAACCCCCATAACGTATTAGTGCTCTTATTAAAAATAAGCCTACCAGAGGTGTAGTCTTCCTTTTTAGACAAAACACTTAAAACACTGTCTTTAATAAACCCTTTACTCACACTATCATATTTAAAAACACCCTCATTATAACTGTAAAGTAACTCGTTATTATACTTTATTAAACTGGATTTTAATTCATTATTAATTACAGGATCTTTTTCAATATTTAAAACTTTTGTAAAATCACTATCTAGTTTTATTTTAAATATCCCTTTGTATTCATGACTTACAAAAACATAGTTATTATATATTTCAAAAAATTTGCATGATTTATCAAAACCTTCAATTTTATTCCTAAAAACCCACTCGTTATTAACTTTCTGAAGAACATAAAGTCCATTGTAATTACCCTGTAACAATAAGTCAGCTCTACCATCTATAGGTTTTATACCCCAAGTACCTTGAGATATTCCTTTTATCTTTTTAGCGATGTTATTAGTTACAATAGACGTTCCTGTGTCATGACCACAGAATAAAGTATTGTTCAGCTCTGTTAAAGTCCAAACAGCCTCTTGTATACCTTCTACTAATTTAAAACCCACTTCAGAATCGAGTTGCCTATAAAATAAACCTTGATTAGTTCCTAAATACAACTTATTATTAAACACTAAAGACGTATATACAGACCCGATTTTACCCTCTTCATCTTTGTAAATACTGAAAGCTGATTTAATATTAACACAATTAATTCCGTTTTCTAAAGCCAACCAAATGTTATTTTCTGCATCTTCAAAAATACCATGAACGGTATTATTACTTAACCCGTGTATCACATCAAGCGTATAGTCAATGTCTCCACTTGGAGTAAGGTGTAAAATACCGTTGGACCTTGTTCCTAAAATAAAGCTACCATCCTTTAACTGAGCACTACGAAATACACTTAATTTGGAAAGTGTTTCGTTTCCTGAAATATCCCACTTTATTAAGGCATTGTTATCTAAAATATAGAAGCCACTATTTTCAGTTTCAATTAAAAGTTTGCCGTCTTTACTAAAAATATTAACTAACCTATTGTTCTTTAAAACTAAATTGTTTGATACTAATTTTGATTTTCCGTTTTCAATTTTATAAACACCATCCTTTGTTTTTTGAAAATAAATAGTTTCATCAACTTTAAATATTTTATATATAATGGTTTCAGAATCAATGATATTATACGTGTTATTCGTTTTGTCATATATATATATTCTTTTTAAAGACTGGAACAATACAAAATCATCAACACTAATAATATTCCAAAATTCTTCATCTTCCAGAAAATCAATTTCTAATGATTTAGACAACGACGTATAAACCAGTAAACCAAGTTCATTTCTTTGCCAATAACCAAATTCATTATTGCATCCCGTATATATTAGATTATCAATAACATTAACTGAGCGTATTATGGTTTCGTTAGGAGATAGGTGTAATTTCCAATTAGCACCATTATATTCTAGTAGACCTTTGTTATTTGCAACATAAATATATTTTTCTTTTGATTGTGAAATAGACCAATTTTGTGTTTCTGCACCATAATCCTTTGGAGAAAAAACATTAATAGGAGGGCGCTCTTGAGCAAAAGCTATTACAGAGAAAAGTACCCAGAATACTATAGATTTAAGTAGCTTCAAAATATAAAATAATTAATTGTAGTGTTGCTAAGGTAATAAAAATAACCATTAAGAACAGAATTGTATAGTTTTGGTATGGGTAATTTCTGAAAGATATAATATAATTCCAAAAAGAAAACCCGCCTAAAAAGACGGGTTTTGTACTGTATATTTTACTAAAACTCTTATTTACATCCTTTTAACCCTGCCACCTAAAACTCTACTTTCGTCGATTCGATCTGGGTTACCATATATAAAAATATCTCCCCCTGCTCTTACTTTGGCCGTTACTTTTTTGGTTGCATTTACATTGGCTGTTCCCGCCAATCTTATAGAAACATCTGTGAACTCCGTTATTAAAGTCTCTCCATCATAATCCCCTCCTGTATAGATGGAGATATCTTGATGTATAGCTAAACCAGAAGCTATAATATCTGCGCCGGTAACCGCTCTTATATTAACATACTTTGTATCAAGTTTCACACTAATTTTACCGCCTTCTTGAGCATTTAAATCTACTTCAAACTGTTTAATAATGTCTTCTGAATGAATATAAGCACCTTCGTTAGCATCTATAACATCTAGATTAGTGTAATAAAGTTTCACTTTGGTTTTATTACCATCAAAAGCTTCTTCTAGTTTCATTTTAATTTTTAGGGTACCATTTTTATTATTTACTAAAACATCAGCAGCATTTTTTCCTGTTATAACTATTTTATCTATATCCCCTTTAATAAGTTCAACTTCTATTAAATCGTAAACTTTTAACTCACTGAATTCTCCAATGGTTTTTTCGATAGGATTTTGCGCAAAGCATGTTGTTGTTATAAAAAGCACAAAAAATTTAACAAGTGTTTTCATTTGGTATATGTTTATATTAAAAACGTAAAATTATTAAGATTTATTCCATTATGTAGTCACTTTATGAAAACATTATAATTAAGTATAAAATTTTAAGCAACTTTTACGGCTTTACCAGTAATGTAAACAATTATAGTAGATGAATTTGCTAGGGGTTCCATATCAATTTTAATACCTACAACAGCATTTGCACCAGTTGCTTTAGTATTATCTTGTAACTTCTTAAACACTTCTTCTTTAATACTCTCCAAACCTTGCGCATAGGCTGAATAATATTTAGACATTTTAAACATATCTTTAAAAGACATGGATCTTCCTTTGTATTTGTAGCTTGAATTATAGGTTATTTCTGTAATAATACCTCAATAATCTTTTATAGCATACCCTTTAATTGAGTTTGTTGTTGTTAAAATCATAATTACTAATTTTCTTACTAGTAGAATAATTTTAAGTATTGTTACACTACTTTTTTATTGTAAACTCCTTGGTTAGATATTATGCTTCTGGTTTCCCAATTAGATTAAAGTCTAAGTGTTTTTTAACTAAATCTGTATTCTTAACTTTTACTACAACTTCATCACCAAGTTGATACACCATTCCATTACTTCTACCAACCATAGCATATTGGTCTGCATCAAACGCATAATGGTCATCTTTCATATCGCGAACACTTACCATACCTTCACATTTATTAGTAATGATTTCTACGTAAATACCCCAATCGGTTACTCCAGAAATAACACCTACAAACTCATCATCATTATGATCTTGCATAAATTTGATTTGCATGTACTTAATAGAATCACGTTCTGCTCTAGTAGCTAAACCTTCCATATTACTTGAATGGTTACATTTATCTTCGTAAACCTCTTCATTAGCCGATTTACCACCATCTAAATACTGTTGCAACAAACGATGCGCCATAACATCTGGATATCGACGAATAGGCGATGTAAAGTGACTGTAATAATCGAAAGCTAAACCGTAATGCCCAATATTCCGCGTGGTATACTCCGCCTTACTCATGGTTCTAATGGTTAGCGTATCGACTAAATTTTGCTCTTTTTTACCGTTTACTTCTTTTAATAAATTATTAAGTGTTGCTGATACACTTTTACGATCTTTAAAATTTAGTTTATAACCAAATCGACTTACAACATTTTGTAAAGTAGCAAGTTTACTATCGTCCGGTTCATCATGAACACGATAAACAAAGGTCTTTTTTGGATCTTTTTTACCAATAAATTCCGAAACTTTTCGGTTGGCTAACAGCATAAATTCTTCAATCAACTTATTAGCATCTTTACTGGTTTTAAAGAACACGCCAACAGGATTAGCCTGCTCATCTAAATCGAATTTTACTTCAACTTTATCGAATGAAATAGCCCCAGAACTCATACGTTTTCCACGCATAATTTTAGCGAGTTCATCCATTTTTAGAATCGCATCTGCTATTTTTTGGTCTGTTTGATAGGTTTCTCCAGTTAATGACACTTCAGCAGGAATAGTATTGGTTTTAGACTCAATTACCGCTTGTGCTTCTTCGTAAGCATAACGTGCATCACTATAAGTTACCGTTCTACCAAACCATTCATTTTTTATTTCACATGTATCATTCATTTGAAACACGGCAGAAAACGTTAATTTTTCTTCATGTGGACGTAATGAACACGCTTTATTTGATAATACTTCAGGAAGCATAGGTACGACTCTATCTACTAAATACACAGAAGTAGCACGCTCGTAAGCTTCATCATCTAACACGGTGCCTTCTTGTAAATAATGTGATACATCGGCAATATGAATTCCTATTTCATATAAACCATTATCTAACACTTTAAACGAAAGTGCATCATCAAAATCTTTAGCATCTTTCGGATCAATAGTAAACGTTAGATCGTTACGCATATCGCGTCTTTTTACTATTTCTTCTGTTGTAATTGATGTATCTAGTTTATTAGCATAGTCTTCAACTTCATGCGGAAATTCCATTGGTAAACCGTATTCAGCAAGTATGGCATGGATCTCTGTATTATGATCTCCAGGCTTACCAAGTACTTGAACTATTTTACCATGAGGTGAATCTGCTTTTTCTGGCCAATCTTCAAGTTTTACTAATACTTTATCGCCATCTTCAGCTTTATTAATTTTATTAATAGGCACAAAAATATCGGTCTGCATTTTATTACTATCTGGTACTACGAAAGCAAAATTCTTTTTGTTGTGAATTTGAATAACACCAACATATTCTGATTTTGCACGTTTTATAACATTAGTAATTTCGCCTTCTATCTTCCCTCGGTTTCTGCGTTTATAGGCATAAAATTCTACTTCATCGCCATGTAAAGCCTTATTGATATTATTGGATGCAATAAATACATCATCATCAAAATCTTCACAAATAATATAACCATTACCTTTTGCAGCTAAATCTAATCTGCCGGTGTGGTATTCTGTGTTTACTATCGCTTTAAACTTACCGTGTTCTACTTCTTCAATTTCTTGTTTTCCTTGTAATTCGCGAAGTTTTTTTATAATTTGATTTCTACTACTAGCATCATTAACACCGAGCTTAGCAGCTATTTGTTTGTAGTTAAAAGTTTGATTTCTTTCTTTTTTTAATATACTTAAGATTGTATTTGTAAGGTTTGAAATCCCTTTATTGGATTTCGATTTTCTTCTATTTGTCATTTAAATTGTAATCATATTAATTTCCTAAGATAATGGAAATTGTGTTATTAAATAGCTTTGTTTTAGGAGAAGAGTTGCTATTTATTTTTTACAAAGTTAGGGTTTTAATATTAAATAGTGCTTTATTACTTTTTAGTTATAAAAAAAGCTCACATGTTACTATGAGCTTTAATA
Organism: uncultured Algibacter sp.; assembly: GCF_905480415.1. Taxonomy (GTDB): domain Bacteria; phylum Bacteroidota; class Bacteroidia; order Flavobacteriales; family Flavobacteriaceae; genus Algibacter_B. The sequence continues at coordinate 6,738 of NZ_CAJQQI010000186.1, forward strand.
ATTTATAAAACACTATTTTTATTCTTTAATAATTTTTTTAGTCGATTTACCTTGATTGGTTATTATTTCTATAAAATATATACCACTTTTTAAAGTATTAATATCAACTATTTTTGTTTTAGCTGAATATAAATACTGGCCTAAACTATTATATATATTGACTAGTTTAAATTCTAAACCTGTATTTAGATTTATATGTAACACCTCTTTTATAGGGTTTGGATAAAATGAAAAATATATTTTTTTAAAAACTTTCTGTTAATAATACGGCGCTTAGATCATAAACACGAACATGGTTTGAATTATTACCATTTCCATCATTTAAACGTGCACCAATTGCTACAATACTATCATCAGAAGATAAATTAACTATACTACTCAAATCAGTAGAAGCTTCACCATCGATATCTTAACTAATTTGAGTTTGAGCGATTAAAAATAAAGGGTATAATAAAAAAAGTAATAATTGTTTCATAATTTATAGTTTTAATAAAACCTAAAATTAGTCTAAGCACTATTACCAAACAATACCAAGAGGTTGGTATATTTTCACATTTTAAGAGTTATTCACACATATATATATATAATCAGTTTTCTTTTAAAATTTAAAAAAATAAATGGTGGTTATTATAGTCTGTTCATAGCGGTATAACTTTTTTAAGTTTTATTTTGATAGTAATTATATTATACTCTGTTAACACATTATACTATTTTAAAGTGTTGATTTTTAATGATTTTAATTTTTATACTAACAGTTGTTAATAACTATAAAATGTGATATTTATAATAAGTATTTTAATTTTTATGTTTACATCTATCATTATTTTATCTCATAACATTACTAAAAAAAGTGAATTAAATATTAGGTTTTTTAATATCAGTTTTTGATTGGAAAATTAAATATATAAACCTAATAAAAGTTATAATAAACGCTGATTAGATATTAACAAGTATTCATTATTTAAGCCTATACTTATTAACAGTCTTTTTAAATTTTATTATCTGTATCATTTTCAACACCATAGAATAACTTAAAACAATACATAATAAAAGGACTCTAACTACATTAGGTATGATATTAAGCTTTATGGTTTCAAATCTAAAAAACATGAATAAGTTAAACTGTTTTAGTTATTAATAGTTCCCACCAATTATTAACTTTGAAGTTATAAATAATAGAACAAGATTTTCGTAGTTTATCTTTAGGGTAGTTGAA
>NZ_CAJQQI010000187.1 GCF_905480415.1 uncultured Algibacter sp.
CCTGGTATTCCAGTTTTTGGAGGCGATTGTAACATATCATTAAAAGGATGAGATGTTTTAATAGCGAAGAACAAACGTTGGTCTTTTGCCCAAGCTTCCGAATGACGATAACCAATAATTTCAGTATCAGAAATTTTATCAATTTTCGCGTCTAAAACTTTATCACGATGCACTAAATCTAAAATTACAAATTGATTTTCAGATGAAGGAAATTGATATTTATGAAGTCCACTACGATTAGAAACCGTTAATTCTACACTGATATTTGTCGAATCTAAATGTACCTTATAATAGCCTGGTTCTGCTATTTCATTATCATGAGAAAAGTGAGCCCGATAGCCTTTTTTACCGTCAGCACCATTGTTAAAATTATGCGTGTTGGTAGGCATTAAAAGTACGTCACCATAATCACTTATACCTGTTCCGCTGAGATGTGTATGAGAAAATCCATAAATATAACTGTCTGTATAATGATAACCACTACAACCATCCCAACCATCTAAACGTGTATCTGGAGAGAGCTGCATCATGCCAAAAGGCATCGTCGCTCCAGGATAGGTATGACCATGTCCTCCGGTACCAATTAATGGGTTAACATAGGCGATTAATGCGGAGTCTTTTTGTGCTGGAGTTGTATTAATTTCTTTTTTACAGGAACTTATAAAAAGAATTAGAATAAAAATGGAGGTAAGTGATAGCTTCATTAAAAATTAGATTACTAAATTTAAAGTCCTAATATACTAAAATGCTAGTCAAGAAAATAGTTGCTTTATTCCTTTTAGTGTTTGTAATTTCAAGTTGTTCTCAAAAACTTAAAGGAGGTATTACGCCTCAAATTATTCCAACACCTCTCAACCAAGACATTAAAGAAGGTCAATTTGTTTTAAATAACGCTACTGGAATTAAGTATCCAGAAGCATTAAAAGTTTCAGCCGAACTTTTAAAATCATTTATTGAAAATGGAAGCGATTTTCAACTTAAAACGTCTAATGACATTGAATTTATTCTAGATTCTGAATTAAATAACAAAGAAGGTTATGTGTTAGACGTTCAACCTAAAAAAATTAAAATTAGAGCGAGTACTGATCAAGGTGCTTTTTATGCTGTACAATCTTTAAAACAATTATTACCTCTAGAGTTTGAAAATAAAAGCTTGAAAGAAAAGCAAATTGCCATTAAATGTGTGACTATTCACGATGCTCCTCAGTTTAAATATCGAGGCATGCATTTAGATGTTGGAAGACATTTTTTTTCTGTTAACTTCATTAAAAAATATGTTGATGCTTTAGCCATGTTAAAGATGAATACCTTTCATTGGCATTTAACTGAAGACCAAGGTTGGCGAATTGAAATTAAAAAATATCCTAAACTACAGGAAGTGGGGGCTTTTAGAAATGAAACGTTGGTGGGTCATTACAATGATGAACCACAGCAATTTGATGGCAAACGTTATGGCGGTTTTTATTCACAAGATGAGATTAAAGATATTATTGCTTATGCTCAAGCAAGACATGTTACTGTAATTCCAGAAATTGAGATGCCAGGTCATAGTCAAGCCGCCATTGCTGCATATCCGGAATTAGGATGCTCTAATGAGAAGGTTGAGGTCGCTACAAAATGGGGTGTCTTTGAAGATATTTATTGCACTAAAGATGAAACATTTAATTTTTTAGAAGATGTTTTGGATGAAGTTTTAGAACTATTTCCTAGTAATTATATACACATTGGTGGGGATGAAGCGCCAAAAATAAGATGGAAAACCTGTAATGATTGTCAGCATAGAATTAAAACCGAAGGTTTAAAAGACGAACACGAATTACAAAACTATTTTATTACCCGAATTGAAAAGTATTTAAACAGTAAAGGCAGACAAATTATTGGTTGGGATGAAATTCTCGAAGGTGGGTTGGCTCCAAATGCTACGGTAATGTCTTGGCGAGGTATTCATGGCGCAGTAGAAGCAGCAAAGCAACATCACAATGTTATTTTAACACCAGGATCTCATTGTTATTTCGATCATTACCAATCTACAAACTCTAGTGAGCCACTTGCTATTGGTGGGTTTTTACCATTAGATAAAGTCTATAGTTTTAATCCCATTCCTGAAGAATTAACAGAAGAAGAGTCAGAATATGTTTTAGGTGCACAAGGGAATATTTGGACAGAATACATACCTACTGAAGCGCAAGTGGAGTACATGGCATTTCCAAGAATCTTAGCAATGAGCGAAGTGGTTTGGTCAAATCCAGAGAATAAAAATTATGACGATTTTGTGTCGAGAGTTGAAAATTTTAATAGACGACTAGATATTTTAGATATTAATTATGCGAATCATTTGTATGAAGTGGAAGGAAACTTGATTTCTGAAAATGATAAGATTTTATATCGATTAGAATCATTAATCAAGGGGAAGACAAAGCGCTACACATTAGATGAATCTGAACCTAATATAAATTCTGAAACATATTCAACTCCAATTGTGATTACTAAAAGTGTCACTCTAAAAGCAGCTGTTTTTAATACTGAAGAAAAATTAGGAAGCGTGTTTTCAGAAACCATTAATTTACATAAAGCAGTAGGAAAACAAATTTCTATAAATGTAGATCCTCATAAAAGTTATCTAGGAAGTGGAGCTCAAGGTTTAATAAATGGTATTTCTGGTAGTGATAAACGTAATGGCGATAAAGAGTGGTTAGGCTTCTGGGGAGACGATTTAGAAATAACAATTGATTTCGGCGAAGAAACAGAAATAGAATCTGTTGAAACTAGATTTCATAATGGTCAAGGCCAATGGATTTATGCGCCAGAAAAAGTTCAGGTAAGTATCGATAACAATCTTTTTAAAGATTATCTTGTTGAAAAAAGTAACGAATTATTAGAGAACTTTCAAGTAAATTTTGAAGGTGTAAAAGGAAGAGTAATCACGTTAAAAATCCCAAGCTATGGTATAATCCCTGAAGGCAAACAAGGTGCTGGACAAAAAGCATGGACATTTATTGATGAAATAATAATAAATTAATATGCTTCTAGAAATCTGTGCCAACTCGTACCAATCTGCAAAAAATGCTCAAGAAGCTGGAGCTTTACGCATAGAATTATGTCAAGAGTTGTCTGTTGGAGGAGTAACACCTAGTTATGGATTAATCAAGCAGGTCAAAGACCAATTGTCTATTGAAACATTTGTGCTTATTAGACCTCGATCTGGTAATTTCAACTATTCTGAAGTCGAGTTTGAAATCATGAAATATGATATTCAGCTCATTAAAGAAATTGGATGCCATGGAATTGTTTCTGGTGTTTTAAATGCAGATAATACTTTGGATATAGCAAGAACTAAAGAACTGATTGAATTGTCAAAACCAATGTCATTTACGTTCCATCGTGGGTTCGATTGCGTTCCAAATCCATTTAAAGTTTTAGAACAATTAATCGATTTAGGTGTCGATAGAATTTTAACGTCTGGTCAAGCAAATTCCGCAGAAAAAGGTTTGGAATTGCTCAAAAAATTAAACAAAAAGGCAAATAATAGAATTACAATTCTTGCGGGAAGTGGTATTAATTTGCAAAATGTTGAGCTATTTAAAAACTCAGGATTTAATGAGATTCATACATCAGCTTCAAAAGCGGTGGAGAATAAAACTAAACCAACGCGTTTTGATACCATTCAAACTGAATCTGATGTTGTGACTATTCAATTTATTTTAAAAGCCATTCAAGATGAAGTATAGTGGTCTATTAGTAATTATGATTTTCTTAATTGGGTGCAGCACGAAAAATGATGTTCCAATAAAAATGGAGCTTCATGATAATTGGGAATTTAAAAAGGTTAGAGACACGCTTTGGAACTTGGCAACAGTTCCTGGAAATATACATTCAGACTTATTAGAAAATAAATTGATTGAACATCCATTTATTGGAAATAACGAAGAAAAACTACAATGGATTTCTAAAACTGATTGGGACTACAAAACCACATTTTTGGTTGATAGAAAAACACTTCAAAAAAGACATATAGAACTTAGTTTTGAAGGTTTAGATACTTATGCTTCTGTATTTTTAAATGATAGTTTAATATTAAAAACTAACAATGCATTTCGAGAATTTCAAGTTGAGGTAAAATCAATTTTAAAAGCTGAAAATGAATTGCGAATCGTTTTTGAAAACACTTCCATTTCAGAAGATAAAGAGAAGAACAGTCTTAAGTATACGCTTCCAGAAGGCAATCGCATTTTTACACGTAAAGCGCAATTTCAATATGGTTGGGATTGGGGTCCAAAATTGAATACGAGTGGTATTTGGAGACCAATTAAATTAACTGCTTGGAATGATTATAAAATTGAAAATATCAATATCATTCAAAAGACTTTAACTGATTCAATCGCAAGTCTTATAGTTGAAATTGCAGATAGTAATTTCAGCAAAGATGTTTTAAACTATGAAGTTTATATAAATGATACATTGCAGTTTCAGAAGCCAGAAAAACCTGAGATACCAATAACAATCAAAAATTCAAAACGTTGGTGGCCACATAATCTTGGTGAGCCTTATTTGTACGATATTAAAGTTGTGGTTAGAAATGGTAAAACCATTCTTGATAGTGTTTTAGTAAAAAAAGGATTAAGAACCATTGATTTAATCACTGAAAAAGACAGTATTGGTGAGTCGTTTTATTTTAAAGTGAATGATGTGCCAGTGTATGCTAAAGGTGCCAATTATATTCCGCAAAATAGTATGCAGAATCAAGTGACCAATGCGCATTACGAAAAACTGTTGAATGATGTGGTTGATGCCAATATGAATATGCTTCGTGTTTGGGGAGGTGGTATTTATGAGAATGACATTTTTTACGATTTATGTGATGAAAAAGGTATTTTGGTTTGGCAAGATTTTATGTTTGCTTGTGCCATGTACCCGGGAGATCAGGCCTTTTTAGAAAATGTCCAAGAGGAAGCTACTCAAAATGTCAAACGATTACGAAATCATGCTTCAATTGCATTGTGGTGCGGTAATAATGAAAACGCTGAAGGTTGGAATCGTTGGGGTTGGCAAGCAGATAGAAGCGAACATGAGAAAGAAGAAATTTGGAGTTATTATTTAAAAGTGTTCGATTCTATTTTGCCTAATACAGTAGATAAATTAACTGATACAGATTACTGGGAATCATCTCCAAAATATGGACGCGGCAATCCGAAATATAAGTTTGAAGGCGATGCACACGATTGGTGGATTTGGCACGATGCCTACCCTTTTGAACATTTAGAAGAAAACGTACCGCGTTTTATGAGTGAGTTTGGATTTCAATCGTTTCCAAGTTATGAAGCCATAAAATATATTAACCAAAGTGATTTGATTGATATTTCTACCTATAGTTTTCAGTCGCATCAAAAACATAGTAGAGGATTTCAACTCATACGCGAGTATATGGAACGTGATTTCCCTGTTCCAGAAAAGGCAGAAGATTATGTGTACATGAGTCAGTTATTACAGGCATACGGAATTACAAAAGGTATCGAAGCACAACGCAGAGCAAAACCTTATAATATGGGAACGCTCTATTGGCAACTTAACGATTGTTGGCCAGTAGTGTCTTGGTCAAGCATCGATTTTTTTGGAAAATGGAAAGCCTTGCACTATAAGGCAAAACATAGTTTTGAGGATGTTTTAGTTTCTTCGAAAGTAGAAAACAATATTTTAAGAACATATGTGATTAATGATGATTTTGAGTCCCATTCTGGAGAACTGTCAGTTAAAATATTAGATTTTGAAGGTAACCCTTTATATCAATTTTCAAAATCTATTATTCTAGAATCAAATGCGAGTCAATTACAGCATCAAGTTAATTTAGAGGCTTTCAAATTAGATGCATCAAAAGTTGTTGTTGTTTCAAATTTCAATAACAGTCAGAGTTTATACTATTTAGTAAAACCTAAAGAGTTGAAATTGAAACAAGTAGATATTGAGCAAAAAATAACAAAAACAGATATTGGCTTTTCTATTGAACTATCTTCAAAAACACTCCAAAAAGATGTGTTTTTATATTCAGATGAAAAAGGGCATTTTTTAGACAATTACTTTGACTTATTACCAAATGAAACCAAAATAGTTGTCTTTCAAACCAAATCTAAAACTATAGAAAGATTTAATATTAAAACGTTTAACACTTTCATAAGATAAGTTGCTTTTCTAATTAATAACTTTACAAAAATTTAAATTTGCTTTATGATTCGTTGGATAATTTTCCTTGCTATTTTTGGATTACTGGATTTATATGCATTTCAAGCATTTAAAACCGTAAGCAAAAATAACTGGATTCGAATATTATATTGGCTAATAACAGTTTTAGTGATTGGTAATTTTATTTCTCATTATTATGGCTTGAACAGGCGTGATGGGTTTTCGCATTTACACGCTTATGCATTTGGTTTTTTTATAGCCATTTTAGTTCCAAAAATAATTTTGTTATTAGGCATGTTTGCAGAGGATGTTTTTAGATTACCTCAAGCCATTTATCGATATTTTACAACAGGTGATGCAGTAAAAGGAAACTATTTTGCTTCAAGAAGACTCTTTATTAGCAAGCTTGCAATGGGTTTGGCAGCAATTCCATTAGCGTCTATTATTTATGGTATTTATAAAGGAAAGTATAACTATAAAGTTTTAAAATACACCTTATCTTTTGAAGATTTACCAGCAGCTTTTGATGGTTATAAACTTACCCAAATAAGCGATATACATTCTGGTAGTTTTGATAATATGGAAAAGGTGAAGTATGCTGTTGATTTAATTAATGAACAAGAAAGCGATGTGATTTTATTTACTGGTGATATGGTAAATAATAAAGTTGAAGAATTAGTGCCGTATAAAGATGTCTTTAATAAATTAAAAGCTAAAGATGGCTTGTTTTCGGTTCTTGGGAATCATGATTATGGTGATTATGTGCAGTGGGATTCTGATGAAGCAAAACATCAAAATTTGGAAGATTTAAAAAGCCTTCAAAAAGAAATTGGATTCACTGTTCTCTTAAACGAAAGTAAATTTCTAGAAAAAAATGGTGAACGGATAGCTATCGTTGGTGTTGAAAACTGGGGAGTAGGCGGATTTAAAAAAGCTGGAGATTTAAAAAAGGCATCTCAAAATATAAATGAAAACGATTTTAAGATATTAATGAGTCACGACCCATCACATTGGGAAAAAGAAGTCATTCAAGACGACTATCACTATCATTTAACATTAAGTGGACATACCCATGGTATGCAATTTGGCATAGAAATACCAGGTTGGTTTAAATGGAGCCCAGTAAAATGGCGCTATAAATATTGGGCGGGTATTTATCAAGAGCTGGGCCAATATATTAATGTTAATCGAGGATTTGGATATTTAGCGTTTCCTGGGCGTGTTGGAATTTGGCCAGAAATAACGGTTATAGAACTTAAAAAAGGCACAAATAATGCATAGTTGTTTAGAAATGCTATATTTACTATGTGATTTTATTTTTGATGTTAAGGGCGTATTGAGGCTATTTTTAACACGATAGATAAAAAAAGAAATAAAAATTGTAGGTTTGTAAGAGTACTTTTCATTAATAAATAATAAAGTATGTCGAAATTTGGAGAACTTATAGATGTAGAAATTCCAGTTTTGTTAGATTTTTACACAGAATGGGATGATCAATCCGAGCCAATGCATCTTATTTTAAGAGATGTCGCCGCAGCTTTAGGAGATAAGGCAAAGGTTATAAAAATTGATGTTGAAAAAAACCAAGAACTTGCTGAAGCTCTTCGTGTTAAAACTTTACCTACTCTTATCATTTATAAAGATGGCGAAATGAAATGGCGCCAAAGTGGCGAGCAAGACGCTAATACACTTATAGGTATTATTCAGGAATACGTTTAAATTTCTGAAACGTAACATTTAAATACTTGGGGGTTACCATAAGTGTCGGGCTTTCCACTATATCTTTTTAAAGACGTCATTGCGAGGAGAGAGCGACGTCGCAAACTGTTAAATTATAGTTCTACACAAACTTTACTTTTGTGAGTTTTAAAAAGGATGCCGTTGCAATCCCTAACGCAAATCAGAACTTTAAATCACCTTCATCATACGTTTTAAACAGTAGAATTTAAAGCTTTAAAACAATATCCTTTTTCACTAAAATGCGCCAACACTTTAGGCAATGCATATTGCATATTTTTTGAAGCCTTTACACTATCATGAAAAACAATAATGCTCCCTTTAGAGGTTTTTGCGAGCACATTTTCTAAACAATTTTCCTTTTCAATAGTATGGTCCCAATCAAAAGATAAAACATCCCACATAACAATTTTGTAACCTAAATTTATTAATTTCCTACCTTGTTTAGGTGTTATCTGTCCGTAAGGAGGCCTAAATAGATTGGTGATTTTGAAGTCCTGGAATTTAGATTGTGGAATTTGAAAGTTTATTGTCTCTTGCGCTTCACCTATATTATTTAGATAATCTTTAGCCTTAGTTTTCCAACCCCTTATATGGTTTTGTGTATGATTACCAATAGCGTGTCCATCTTTCAAAATACCCTGAAAAATCTCAGGATGTTTTTCAATGTTATTTCCAATACAAAAAAAAGTAGCTTTAGCGTTGTGTTGTTTTAATATATCTAAGGTCCAATTGGTTATTTTAGGAGTTGGGCCATCATCAAAAGTTAAGTAAATAACTTTTTCGGTAGTTGAAATGTCCCAAATATAATTTGGGAATAGCTTCTTAGCAATCCATGGCGTTTTAATAGGAGTGAAGGACATGCCTAAGGGTTGATTAATTGGAACTAGCACTATCTATTTGTAATCCGCTATCAACCGGAATGTCTTTATCTGTTCTAATGATATCTTCAGGTTCATCTTCACCATAAAAATGATTGAAAGACCTAAGATAATTGTTAAAAATGTCTCCTTCAGCTTCTGCAAATTCAATATCATATTTTATTAAAACATCAACTAAGCCTTTATAGCGCTGTATGTCAGTGTAAATATCTTCAAACAAACGTTCTTGCTTATCAACTTTTAAACTACTATAGTACGATAAGTTTTCTTGATATTTTTTAGCAACGTCCATAAAAAGTCGTTGTGCTTTCCCTTTATTACCAACTTCATAATACGCCCCAATATAAGGTTCTAAAAGGGTGTAATAGCCAAAGTATTCTACCGGCATATTATCCATAGCAATATCAGCTACTTCTTTAGCTTTATCTAGTTTATCTTCATTAATTAACTGTTCTGCTAAACGCGCTAAATTACCTCTGTACGTGATTGAGTTTTTACGTGTTTCAACATCATGATAAATATCAGAACTTCCACTATTTCCCCAATCCCAATTTTTAACTTTTTCATACATCAATTCACTATCAACACGACCCATATCAAAAGGATTAGCTCTATCTACTGGCGTATTAATAGGTACTAGTTTGTAGCACATACCATCTAATTGTAGATAATCTTTCATCCAAATATAATCGTCATCGCCAAAACTACCACCTGTAAAATAAATGGGGCGTTTCCATTCGTTATTGGCAACGATATCTAACATCAATAATCGATTTTTGTAAAGGGCACCACCAGAAATTTTAATATCAATATGCGGTACAATCTTATCTGTGTCCTCAGGTTTTACTATGCCAGATTTTAATGCATTTTCTTTATTTACTGGAAGTCGCAAATATGGTGTAGGCAAATAAGTGGCATTGGCATCTTGACTTCTAACATCAGATAAGTCAATACCGCGCTGCTCCAACACATATTTGTATTTTGTTTTCGGATTATCACTTGCAACAAAATCTAAAAACTGCTTAACCTCGAGAGTATCATTGATTACTTGTTGGATTATAATATAGTCATTAGTACCATATTTATATAAGTCATGAGTAAGTTGTGATGGCACAGGATCACTATCATATGCTTTACGTTTCATCTGGTCTATGTACCAATCCGTTTGAAATAAACTGGTATTTACAACACGTACATCAGTTCTATAACCTTCGATTTCTTGAGCATACCATAGGGCAAAAGTATCGTTGTCACCTATGGTAAATAGAATACCGTTTTCGGCACAGGAATCTAAATACATCTTAGCCATAGCTTTGGCAGTGTATTTGTCAGATCGATCATGGTCATCCCAATTATTGGCGGCTAAAATACCAGGAACGAGTATTAGGCATACAACAGTAATAATTGGAGCTGCTAGTGTTTTAGGAATATACTTTTTGATTACATCGTAAATTGCATAAACTCCAAAACCAATCCAAAGCGCAAATACATAAAAAGAGCCTACTACAGAATAGTCACGTTCTCTTGGTTCAAAAGGGCGCACGTTTGTATAGACTTGAATAGCGATTCCTGTAAATAAGAAAAATACTAGCATCACCCAAAATAGTTTTTTGTCTTTGTTGAATAAAAAGAAAAACCCAATAAGTCCTAGAATTAAAGGCAGTAAATAATAAGTATTTCTGGCTTTATTGTTTTTAACATCACTTGGTAAATTGTCTTGAGACATGCCCAAGTGCATTTCATCAATAGGTTTTATACCCGAGATCCAATTCCCGTGATTGTCATAACGTCCTTGAATATCGTCTTGTCTTCCAGAAAAATTCCACATAAAATAACGCCAATACATATAACCCAATTGGTATTCAAATAGGTAAACAATATTACTTGCTAAAGAAGGTTTTTCTATATTAATGTAGTCTTTAAACTGTTTTAAGAAATCGTTATAATCTTCATAATCAATATTGCCTTGAGCCACATCGTTTCTAAAATTTGCAACGGCAGTACGCAACTCATTTTCCATTTGATAATCTGGCTTCAGTTTAAAATCTAAAAAACCAGAAAACATCATATAATTTTCAGCATGCTCAGTACTCCACATTCGCGGAAGGAAAGAAGCATGTTTTGAATTGTAATTCTGTTTAGCATTTTTCCAATCATTAACTACAACATATTCACCCTTTTCTTCGTCTTTTTCATATTTGGGCTTATCATCCAGATAAGGGTTGTTCTCATCTAAATAGGCGTATTGGTCTGTAAACTGAGGGCCATAAAACAAGTGTGTTTCAGGATATTGTTCTAAGTTATAATAAGCTAATAACTCTCTAGCACTAGAAGGGTTGTTTTCGTTAATAACTACATTAGCATTGGCGCGAATAGGTAACAGTAACCACGTAGAAAATCCAATAATAACAAAAGTTAAACAAAGAACACCTGTGTTTAAATGGGTGTGATTTTTTTGACGTGTATATTTTAAAGCGTAAAATATAATAGCTACTAAAGTAATGCCAGCAATTATAGATCCTGAATTAAATGGTAACCCAATACTATTAACAAAAAACACCTCAAAAGCACTAAATATTCTAAGGATGTTTGGCGCTAATAATTTAAACACAAAAAGAAGGACACCAACAGAAACAACATTCGCAATTATAAAATTTTGAATGGAAATCGTTTTGTAGTTTTTAAAGTAATAAATAAGGCCGATAGCTGGAATAGTTAATAGCCCCATAAAGTGAACTCCAAATGATAAACCGATAACAAAAGCGATTAAAATAAGCCATCGATTACCTCGTGGTTTATCCATGTCTTGTTCCCAGCGCAGTCCAAGCCAAAATAAAACGGCCATAATTAAAGTAGCCATGGCGTAAACCTCAGTTTCAACCGCATTAAACCAAAACGAGTCTGTAAAAGCAAAAGCTAAACTACCTACTAATCCGCTACCTAAAATTGCCATGGTTTTTCCTTGAGCCATATCCTTCTCCCCTCCAACCAACTTTTTCAGCAATAAAGTAATGGTCCAAAACATAAATAAAATAGTGAATGCACTGGCAATGGCACTCATCATATTCATCATAAAACCAACTTGTGAAGGTTCAAAAGCAAACATAGAGAAAAAGGCACCCATCATCTGAAATAAGGGTGCTCCTGGAGGATGACCTACCTGAAGTTTAGCCGAAGTTAAAATATATTCACCTGCATCCCAAAAACTCACTGTAGGTTCAACTGTTAAACTATATGTTATAAGCGCTATTAAAAAAGAAAACCAACCTAAAAGGGTATTCCATTTTTTATAGTTTAAATGTGCCATTTGTATCTGTATTTATTTGCTTTGGCGAATTTAACAATAAATATGAAATGACACATAACTATTTAGTTTGTCTTAACATATGAGAAAAAGATCCAAAGGCATATAGAAATAAAATAATAATAACTACGAACTCGCGTTATCACAAACGTTTTTAATTAATCGTTGACTAATGCCGATTATTTTTTAAAAAATACTTGTGCAAAGAAAATTTTATATTAAATTTGCACTCTCTTTTGAGATTTTGGCCTATGGTGTAACTGGTAACACGTTTGTTTTTGGTGCAAAAGAGTATAGGTTCGAGACCTATTGGGCCAACATTAATTGAAGTCCTAATCATGAAAATGGTTAGGACTTTTTTATTTTATTATAAGCATGTAATGCAAGTAGTTACTTCTGAGCGGAAACGGCAGAAGCCCTATTGGGCCAACAAAAAAAAGTCTTTCTAAAACTGAAAGACTTTTTTTGTTTTTATGAAATTAAATTTTTTAAACCTTAAAAGTAATCACAGGTCTTTTAGCATGATTAACCAAGTCTTCACTAATGCTGCCATTAAAGAAATGAGAAATACCTTGTCTGCCATGAGTGCTCATAACAATTAAATCAGCATTTACAGATTTCGAAAAATTCATAATCCCTTTTTCAATAGTCACATCATTATAAATATTTATGCTGGAGTTTGAAAAATTAGATGAGTTAGCAAAATCTTGCATACGTTCGTTAGCATGCTCAGATGTAATAAACCTTTGAGGCGTGTTAACCATAAGTAAATGTGTTTTTGCGCCTAAAACCTTAGTAAATTCAATCGCTTTAACATAAGCTGTTTTGCGTTCTTCCTTAAAGTCAGAAGCAAACACGATATTTTCAATATTAAATGTTTCATGTTCTTTTTTAATCACAAGAACAGGTGTTTCAGAGGTTCTAACTACTTTTTCAGTATTACTCCCAATAAGCATTTCTTTTAAACCACTAACTCCGTTTGAACCCATGATTACCAGGTCGATATCATGTTTTTTACATGTATGAAAAACACCTTTAAAGATTTCATTAAAATCAACGGTTTCGTGCACAACTATATCATGCAGGTAGTCTTTATCCAATAAGTTTTCAAACTTTTTATGAGCCAATTTCATAAAAAACACGGCTTCTGGTAAATCACTATGAGAACTCATGGCGTCTACTTTTTGCAATGGTATTTCAAGAATATGTAGCAAATAAATTTCAGCATTATGGGCTCTTGCCATTTGCGCGGCTACTTTTAAAGCGTTTTCAGCTTGAGTAGAGAAATCGGTGGGGACTAATATTTTTTTCATAATAAGTAAGTTACTTTGAGTCTAAATTTATGAAAAATACCTTTAGAAATCAATAAAATATTATATATTTGCACCGTTGAAAGGCGAAATTAATGATATGAGGGGACGGAAAGTCCCCTCTTTTTATACTTAAAATGTTTAAAACTAAAGTTACAGAATTACTTGATACGGCGTTAATTGAACGTCCAGATTTGTTTTTAATTGATTTCTCGATCAGTAGTGAAAATCATATTAAAGTAATTATTGATGGCGATAACGGGGTTTTAGTCGAAGACTGTATGTTTATTAGTAGAGCCATTGAGAATAATTTAGATAGAGAAGAACATGATTTTTCTTTAGAAGTTATGTCGGGTGGAGCGGCAGCTCCATTAACGCACAAACGCCAATATAAAAAAAACATTAAAAGAACGCTTAAAGTAAGAACGAGCTCTGAAGAAATAGAAGGGACACTTACCGAAGCAACTGATGATAATATTACATTAGAGTGGAAAGTTAGAGAGCCAAAACCAATAGGAAAAGGCAAAGTAACTGTAAAAAAGGAAGCAAATATTCCTTATGAAAATATTGTAGAAGCAAAAGTTATGATTAAATTTTAATTTAAAGATTTATGGAAAATGTCGCATTAATTGAATCTTTTTCAGAATTCAAAGATGATAAGCTAATTGACAGAGTAACGTTAATGGCAATTTTAGAAGATGTATTTAGAAGTGCCTTAAAAAAGAAGTTTGGCGATGATGATAATTTTGATATTATTGTTAATCCAGATAAAGGTGATTTAGAAATATGGAGAAATAGAATTGTAGTTGCTGATGGTGAAGTTGAAGAGCCTAATCAAGAAATTTCTTTAACTGAAGCTCGTAAAATCGAGCCAGATTTTGAAGTTGGTGAAGATGTGTCCGAGGAAGTAAAACTTATTAATTTAGGAAGACGTGCTATTTTAGCATTACGTCAAAACCTAATTTCTAAAATACATGAGCACGATAACACCATAATCTATAAGCAATTTAAAGATTTAATTGGAGAAATATATACTGCAGAGGTACACCATATTCGTCACAGAGCAGTCATCTTACTAGATGATGATGGAAATGAAATTATACTACCAAAAGACAGACAAATACCTTCTGATTTCTTTAGAAAAGGAGATAATGTAAGAGGTGTAATTGATAGTGTAGAGCTTAAAGGTGCAAAACCAACTATCATTATGTCTAGAAGCTCCCCAGCGTTTTTAGAAAAATTATTTGAACAAGAAATACCAGAGGTTTTTGATGGTTTAATTACGATTAAACATGTAGTAAGAATTCCTGGTGAAAAAGCCAAAGTAGCTGTTGATTCTTATGATGATAGAATTGATCCAGTTGGTGCTTGTGTTGGTATGAAAGGTTCAAGAATTCACGGCATTGTTCGTGAGTTAGGAAACGAAAATATTGATGTTATTAACTATACAAATAACTTACAATTATTTATTACTAGAGCTTTAAGTCCTGCACGAGTTACATCTATTAAATTAGATGAAGAAAACAAGCGTGCTGAGGTTATACTTAAACCTGAAGAAGTAAGTAAAGCTATTGGTAGAGGTGGCCACAATATTCGTTTAGCTGGTCAATTAACGGGTTATGAGATTGATGTATTCAGAGAAGGTGCTGAAGAAGATGTTGAATTACGTGAGTTCACTGATGAAATTGAAGGATGGGTTATTGATGAGTTTAGTAAGGCAGGTTTAGATACTGCTAAAAGTATATTAGAACAAGATGTTATTGATCTTGTTAAGAGAACAGATTTGGAAGAGGAAACAATCAAAGATGTTATCAGAATTCTGAAAGAAGAATTTGAAGAATAATAAATAATAGTGCAGATTTGCATTTTATTATGCCTTAATAGGTATAATATCTATATTTGAGTATTTTAAAGGCGATTATGGCTGAAACAATTAGATTAAATAAAGTATTACGTGAGCTTAATATCTCTCTAGACCGTGCTGTAGAATTTTTGGATTCTAAAGGGGTAGAAATAGAGAAACGTCCCACTACAAAAATTTCTGAAGAAACTCATAACCTTCTTTCAGATGAATTTGAGACGGATGCTAACAAGAAAGTTAAGTCTCAAGAAGTAAGCGAAGCGAAGCTAAAGGAAAAGGAAGATTTACGTATTAAACGTGAAAAAGAATTAGAAGCAAAGCAAAAAGCACAAGAAGCGAGAGAAAAAGCTAGGCAAGAGGAAGTGGTTAAAGCTTCAAAAACACTTTCAGGACCTAAAACTATTGGAAAAATAGATTTAGACTCTAAGAAGAAGGCTGAAGAAAAACCTGCTACGCCTTTAGAAGATGTTGTTGAAGAAGTTAAAGTTGTAGTAAAGGAAGAAGTAAAGGAGGAGGTTAAGAAAGAGGTAAAAGAGGAAATTGTAAAAGAAAAAACTCCTAAACCTGAAACTAAACAAGTTACTGAGGAAGAAGAAATTTCAAAATCTGCAACTAAACAAGTTGTTGTTGATGGCGAGTTAGTAACTCCAGATGAGAAAGTTGAAACTCAGTATAAAAAACTTACAGGTCCTAAAATAGCTGGAGATAAAATTGATTTATCTCAGTTTAATAAGCCTAAAAAGAAAAAGGAAGAGAGGAAACCAGTAGTAAAAGCTGGAGATGCGAATAAGAAGAAACGCCGCCGTATTAGCAAAGCAGGGGCTCCTCAATCTGGTAATGGAAATAGACCAGGTGGTGTAAATAGACCTGGAGGAAATGATAGGTTTAAAGGAAAACCAGGACCAGGACGTCGTAATGTTCCCAAGGAAGAACCTAGTGAAGAAGATGTTAAAAAGCAAGTGCGTGAAACACTTGAAAAACTTCAGGGTAAATCAAGTAAAGGAAAGGGCGCGAAATACAGAAGAGATAAAAGAGATCAGCACAGAGAGCAAACTGAAATTGATCAACAAATAGAAGAAGCTGAAAGCAAGATTATTAAAGTAACAGAGTTTGTTACTGCTAGTGAAATGGCAACCATGATGGATGTTGGCGTAACTGAAATTATTTCAGCATGTATGTCACTTGGTATGATGGTAACTATGAATCAGCGTTTAGATGCTGAAACACTTACGATTGTTGCTGAAGAATTTGGATATCAAGTAGAATTCGTAACAACTGATATTGAAGAATCAATAGAAGAAGTTGAAGATAAACCAGAAGATTTAAAACCACGTGCGCCAATTGTTACAGTAATGGGTCACGTTGATCATGGTAAAACCTCGCTTCTTGATTATATTCGTCAAGAAAATGTAATTGCAGGAGAATCTGGTGGTATCACACAGCACATTGGTGCTTACGGGGTAGAATTAGAAGGTGGTCAAAAAATAGCGTTTTTAGATACCCCAGGTCACGAGGCCTTTACGGCAATGCGTGCTCGTGGAGCTCAAGTTACAGATATCGCTATTATTGTAGCTGCTGCAGATGATGATATTATGCCGCAAACTAAAGAAGCAATTTCGCATGCTCAGGCAGCAGGAGTTCCTATAGTTTTTGCAATTAATAAAATAGATAAGCCAGACGCTAATCCTGAAAAAATTAAAGATGGATTAGCCCAAATGAACTTATTAGTTGAAGATTGGGGAGGGAAAATTCAATCTCAAGATATTTCAGCTAAAGAAGGAACAGGAGTTAAAGAATTATTAGAAAAGGTATTGCTTGAAGCAGAATTATTGGAGCTTAAAGCAAATCCAGATAAACCAGCTGTTGGTACTGTAGTTGAAGCTTTTTTAGATAAAGGTAGAGGTTACATATCAACAATATTAGTACAAGCTGGAACTCTAAAAGTGGGTGATTATGTTTTAGCAGGTCAGCATAGTGGCAAGGTAAAAGCCATGCATGATGAACGAGGGAATGATGTCGTTGCAGCGGGTCCTTCAATACCTGTTTCCATTTTAGGTTTAGATGGAGCACCTCAAGCGGGTGACAAATTTAATGTATTTGCAGATGAACGTGAAGCAAAGCAAATTGCTTCAAAACGTGCACAATTACAACGTGAGCAGTCGGTTAGAACGCAACGTCATATTACTTTAGATGAAATTGGTAGACGTATAGCTCTTGGTGATTTCCAAGAATTAAATATTATACTTAAAGGCGATGTGGATGGTTCTGTAGAAGCCTTAACGGATTCTTTCCAGAAATTGTCGACTGAAGAAATTCAAGTAAATATTTTACATAAAGGAGTTGGTGCCATTACAGAAAGTGATGTATTATTAGCTTCAGCTTCTGATGCTATTATTATCGGATTTAATGTGAGACCTGTTGGTAATGCAAGAACCATTGCTGATAAAGAAGAAATCGATATTAGATCATACTCAATTATCTATGATGCTATCAATGATCTTAAAGACGCCATGGAAGGAATGTTATCTCCTGAGCTTAAAGAAGAGATTACTGGTACTGCAGAAATTAGAGAAATGTTTAAAGTTTCTAAAATCGGAACTATTGCAGGTTGTATGGTAACTAATGGTAAAATAATGAGAAACTCAGGAATTCGATTAATTAGAGATGGGGTTGTTGTTTTTACAGGGGAATTAGCATCCTTAAAACGATTTAAAGATGATGCTAAAGAAGTAACAAAAGGTTTCGATTGTGGTCTCCAAATTAAAAATTATAACGATGTTAAAGAAGGTGATATTATAGAAGCTTTCCATGAAGTTGAGGTTAAGAAGAAATTAAAATAGTCTCTGCCCATAACAACTTGAACTTTGAATAAAAATAAAGAGCGACCAATTGGCCGCTCTTTATTTTTATTCAAAGTTTTCTTTTTAATTTTTACCTTTCTTAGGCTTAAAAATAAATGCATTAGGAAATTTTTTCTTAATTTTTTTTAAAGCTCTATCAGATTCTAATCGCGTTCTAAAATTTCCGGCCCAAATTTTAAAATTTGGTGTTTCATATTGCATGGATGGGTTCCAATCACCAAAAGAACTGCTAAATTCCTTTTGAGCTTCATAAGCACCAGAGCGATTTCCTGAATATACTTGTATTTTATAGCGTTCTGAGTCTGCTTCATTCTTATTCATCTCCTTTTTCAAATCTAATAAAACAGTAATGTGCTTATCTTGATTTATGGTAATGTTGCCCTCTTGCGAGAAGCAATACGTTGAAGCAATCATAAAACATGAAAGACTTAAAAAACTAATCTTTAAATTTAATGGTTTCATTTTTAATTATCTTTATACAAATGTATACGTTATAAACTTAATTGTGGCTCGTTTTATTATTTAGAATCCCTCTAAATTATCAATTAACACTTCTGTAACATTTCTAAAATCGACTTTTAATATTACTTTTGCCAAAGATTTTTTTTACTGTTTATTTTTGCATTTAACACAATGAAAAAATCATACCAAAGTTTAGAAGTTAATTTGACCAACAATATGAGAAAGGTGATTCACCGTAAATTAAGCACAAACTTTCTTCGTTTAGGCTTAGTTATTTTATTAGCGTTTACATCAGCTCTTTCGGCTCAAGAAGGAGATTCAGCAAAAGGAAAAGCTTTATTTAATGCCAATTGTGCTGCTTGTCATAAATTAGATAAAAAAATGACAGGGCCTGCATTACGTAATGTAGAGGCTCGTTTATCTGATGAACAAGGTTTAGATAGGGATTGGCTCTACGCTTGGATTCGTAATAGTGCAGGAGTAATTAAATCTGGCGACTCTTACGCAAACAAAATTTACAATGAGTATGGTGGTGCTGCAATGACAGCGTTTCCTCAATTATCGGATGATGATTTAAATAACTTACTTGCTTATACTGCAGAAGAAAAGAAAGAACCAGCTGCAGTGCCAGGTGGTGCAGTAGTTGCTCAAAATACGGGGTCTTCAAATGGTATTTCAAACCAAATAATTTTAGGTGCTTTAGCGATATTGTTTATTCTATTAGCAGCAGGTTTGTATGTGGTAAATAAAACACTACGCCGCTTTGCATTGGCTCAAAATATCGAAATTGGAGAAGATTCAAAAAGAACGCCATTATGGAAAGCTTTTGTTCAGAACCAATTTTTAATGATTGTTGTTGCTATATTGTTTTTACTGTCAAGTGCTTACTTTGTTTTTGGTTATTTATCTCAAATTGGTGTAGATCAAGGATATGAGCCAGTACAACCAATTCATTATTCTCATAAAATTCATGCAGGTGATAATGGTATTGATTGTAAATATTGTCATTCTTCAGCAAGAGTAAGTAAGCATTCAGGGATACCGTCATTAAACGTTTGTATGAACTGTCATAAATCGATTTACGAAGTGTCACCAGAAACAGCTACCAAAGAATATTCTAAAGAATTCTATGATGGAGAAATTCAAAAGCTATATAAGGCTGCAGGATGGGATGATGCTGAGCAAAAATATACAGGAGAATCTAGCCCAGTAAAATGGGTGCGTATTCATAACTTACCTGATTTTGCATATTTCAATCACTCACAACACGTTACCGTTGCTGGTGTTGAATGTCAAACATGTCATGGTCCTGTTGAAGAGATGGAAGTGATGTACCAACATGCACCATTAACAATGGGGTGGTGTATTAACTGCCACAGAGAAACAAATATTGATGTTAAAGACAACGCTTACTATACTAAGATACATGAACAGTTATCGAAAAAGTATGGGGTAGAGAATTTGACAGCTGCTCAAATGGGTGGTTTAGAATGTGGTAAATGTCACTATTAATAAATTTAATAAGAAGTAATTCAATTATATAATATGTCATCAAACAAGAAATACTGGAAAAGTGTTGGAGAGCTAGATAAAGACAATGGCTCTGTTGTTGAGGCGCTAAAGCATAAAGAGTTTGTGCAAGAAATACCTGTAGACGAATTTTTAGGTGATAAGAAGACACTTGAATCATCATCTACTACTAGACGTGATTTCTTGAAATATGTAGGATTTAGTACCGCTGCTGCTTCATTAGCAGCTTGTGAAGGTCCTGTTATTAAATCTATTCCTTATGTAGTGCAACCAGATCAAATCATTCCTGGTATTGCAAATTATTATGCTACTGCGATTGCTAACGGTTTTGATTTTGCATCAATCTTAGTGAAAACGCGAGAAGGACGTCCAATTAAAATTGAAAACAATGATTTAGCATCTACAAG
>NZ_CAJQQI010000188.1 GCF_905480415.1 uncultured Algibacter sp.
AAACATTGAAGAATCCATTCATGACGAATGGCTTACTTGGATAAAAGAGCACATCCCGAAAGTTTTAGGTACAGGAAAATTTGAAAAGGCAACGTTGTCGAGAGTTTTAGTGGAAGAAGATATGGGAGGTGTCACCTATTCTGTTCAGTACCGCTCATATTCACGAGAAGCTTTAGACGCTTATTATAGAGAAGATGCCGAAAAATTAAGAAATGAAGGCATGAAAAAATTTGCAGATAAAATGCTGGCTTTTAGAACGGAACTTGAGATTTTAGATGAGTACACCGTGAATTTTAAATAGCTTAGTTTTGTCTAATAATCCAAATCCGTGAATTAGTGGCATATAAACCCAACCAACATCAGGTAAAAGCAAAAAAATATTTAGGTCAGCACTTTTTAAATGACGAGTCTGTAGCAGAAAAAATAGCAGACACACTCATTTTAAAAGACTACAAAAATGTTTTAGAAATTGGTCCAGGTATGGGTGTGCTTACCAAATATTTGCTAAAAAAAGATAAAACAACTTATGTTATAGAAATTGATCCTGAGTCAGTTGAATATCTTCAAGCAAATTACCTTAATCTCGCACCAAGAATTATAGAAAAAGACTTTTTAAAATACGATTTAAACGAAGTTTTCAATCAAGAACCGTTTGCCATCATTGGGAACTTTCCTTATAATATTTCAACCCAAATCGTTTTTAAGACCTTAGAAATGAGGGATCAAATTCCTGAATTCTCAGGGATGTTTCAAAAAGAAGTAGCACAACGTATCTGCTCAAAAGAAGGTAGTAAAGTATATGGGATTCTTTCAGTATTAACACAAGCGTTTTATGACGCCGAATATTTATTTACAGTACCACCACATGTGTTTAACCCGCCACCAAAAGTCGAGTCAGGTGTTTTAAGACTTACAAGAAAGGCAGATTATTCTTTACCATGTGATGAAAAATTCTTTTTTAAAGTCGTTAAAGCGGCTTTTCAACAGCGCCGAAAAACACTTCGTAACAGTTTAAAAACATTTGATTTATCTGATAATTTAAAAGCAAATAGTATATTTGACAAACGTCCAGAACAATTAAGTGTTCAAGCTTTTATTGAGCTCACACAATTATTAGAAGAAGACGTTTAGAACCTTTTAATTTTTTCCGTTTGTCAGAAGAAAACGAAAACATACAATTTCAATTAACCGATGAACTCATTGAGCGGGTTGAGCTATTTATCGAGGAAGAAAACGATAAAGAACTTCACAAACTATTAGATGAGTTTCATTACGCTGATATTGCTGAAATTTTAGATGAATTAAATCTAGAACAAGCAGTGTATGTTATAAAGCTTCTTGACTCTGAAAGAACTTCAGACATCCTAATGGAGTTGGATGAAGACAATCGAGAAAAAGTTTTAAAAAATCTTTCTGCCAAAGAAATTGCCGAAGAAGTTGAAGAATTAGATACCGATGATGCGGCAGATATTATTTCAGAATTGCCGGAAGATCGTCAACAGGCGGTAATTGCTCAGATCGAAGACGAAGAACACAAAGCAGAAATTACCGAACTTTTAGCCTACGATGAAGATACAGCAGGTGGACTCATGGCCAAAGAGCTTGTAAAAGTTTATGAAACATGGACGGTTGCTGGCTGTATGAGAAGGATTAGGGGGCAAGCCGAAGAAGTAACACGCGTGCATTCTATTTATGTAGTAAATAAGGAAGAAAAGCTTATTGGTCGCCTGTCTTTGAAAGATTTAATTGTAGCTAAAAGCGAGCAAAAAATATCAGACTTAGTTAAGGTTAATGTAGACTATGTTAATGTTCATGATGATGTAGAAGAAGTGGCCAAAGTAATGGCAAAGTATGATTTAGAAGCTATTCCTGTAGTTGATAGAAATCAAATACTTTTAGGTAGAATTACCATTGATGATATTGTAGACGTACTGAGAGAAGAAGCCGATAAAGATTACCAAATGGCGGCCGGTATTACCGGAGATGTTGAGGCAGATGATAGTATTCTTGAGCTTACCAGAGCGCGTTTACCATGGCTGTTTTTAGGCTTAGTAGGTGGCATAGGTGCTTTTTTAATTATGGAAGGCTTCGAAGGACTTTTTACAGGAAAAGCGGTAATATTATTCTTTTTTACGCCCCTAATTGCAGCAATGGCTGGAAATGTAGGCGTACAGTCTAGCGCTATTATCGTGCAAGGTTTGGCCAATGATGATGTTCGTGGCAGTGTCAATAGCCGATTAATAAAAGAGATGTTGCTCGCAGCCCTTAACGGTATCATATTGGCTATATTTCTCTTTTTATTTATATGGGCTTTCGAAGGCGAGTTAAACACCGCTTTGGCTATTTCAGTATCTCTTGTTGCCGTTATTATTGTGGCGGGACTCATCGGAACTTTTGTGCCATTGTTTCTAAACAAACGCGGCATCGATCCAGCAATTGCCACAGGTCCTTTTATTACTACAAGCAATGATATTTTAGGTATTCTACTATATTTTTGGATAGCAAAAATGATTCTCGGAATTTAATATTTGGCCGCCTGTCTGCCGGTAGGCAGTTTAGCACAAGGGTCAGGCTTTACACTATATCTTTTAAAGACGTCATTGCGAGGAGTGAGCGACGTCGCAATCTGTTAAATTAAAGTTATAACACAAACCTTCTTTTTCCAAACTTTAAAAAGGATGTCGCTACAATCCCTAACGCAAAACTTCGTAATTTTACATCATGAAAAGTATTAACATAAAGGATAAGTTCTCTAAATTCGATAAAAATTGGCATCCACATCAAATTGCCGTGGTAGACAATATGCAGGTTATTTTGGCGAAACTTAAAGGCGAATTTGTTTGGCACATTCATGATGATGAGGATGAATTGTTTCAAGTTATTAAAGGCACATTATATATGCAATTCAGAGACCGAACAGAAGTGGTAAACGAAGGCGAAATTATTGTAGTTCCAAAAGGTGTAGAGCATAACCCATTCACAAAAAACGATGAAGAAGTCCATGTATTATTATTCGAAAAACTTGATACTGCACATACTGGAAAAGTAAAACACGAAAAGACACAAACCCATTTCCCGAAAATTTAAATGAAAGTATTACATCTAGACAC
The DNA here is from genome assembly GCF_905480415.1 of uncultured Algibacter sp. Lineage (GTDB taxonomy): Bacteria > Bacteroidota > Bacteroidia > Flavobacteriales > Flavobacteriaceae > Algibacter_B. Next base: position 3,111 of record NZ_CAJQQI010000188.1, read on the forward strand.
TAACCACGAATTATTAATCAATCAATTAAACGATTTAGGTTTGACGAATCATGAAGATTATAAATCTTCAAAAAAAGTCGTTGAAGCAAAAATCCATGAGTATGATGGCATTGTTTTAAGAAGCCGTTTTACCATAGATAAACAATTTTTAGATGCAGCAAAAAACCTAAAATTTATTGGTCGTGTTGGTGCAGGATTAGAAAATATAGATGGCGTCTATGCCGAACAAAAAGGCGTGTATTTAATATCCGCACCAGAAGGCAATAGAAATGCGGTTGGTGAGCATACGCTAGGTATGATATTGTCACTTTTCAATAATCTGAATAAAGGAGATCATGAGGTGCGACAAGGTAAATGGTTACGAGAAGAAAATAGAGGAGTAGAACTTGATGGAAAGACAGTAGGTTTAATTGGCTACGGAAACATGGGGAAAGCTTTTGCGAAAAAGCTACGCGGGTTTGATGTTGAGGTTTTATGTTATGATATAAAAGAGAATGTTGGAGATGAAAATGCAAAACAAGTTTCACTTGCAATCTTTCAAGAAAAAGTAGATGTTGTGAGTTTACACACCCCACAAACTCCCCTAACCTTAAACATGATTAATACAGCGTTTATTAATCAAATTAAAAAACCATTTTGGCTTATTAATACCGCCAGAGGTAAAAGTGTAGCCACAGCAGATTTGGTTTCTGCATTAAAATCAGATAAAATTTTAGGAGCTGGGTTAGATGTTTTAGAATACGAAAAAGCATCTTTTGAAACACTTTTTTCTTCAGAATTGCCAGAAGCATTTCGATATTTAATAAATTCAGAAAAGGTATTATTATCACCGCATGTTGCTGGCTGGACTATCGAAAGTAAAGAAAAATTGGCTCAAACTATAGTTGATAAAATTAAAACTAAATTTTATTAATTTTAAGGCATAAAGAAAACTATTTTAGTTTTTTCAGGATTAATATTGGCTTTGTTACTATTATTTCAAATTAGCACATATTCCATAAACGCTGGAAGTTTTAAAAAAGAATTTGATATCGTTATAAGTGCTATTGTTATTTAATTATTAGAATATACATCAACAAAAAAGTCTTCGTAAGCCTATAGATACTTCTCAAAAAAATCAATCAACAAAAAATCAAAGATTTAGAAATCACATCTCCCGAATATGAGGTGCTTCAAGCTATTTCAGAAAGTTTATCAAATAAAGAAATAGCAAATAAATTATTTCTTTCGGCAAGTACTATCAAAACACATGTATCTAATTTGTTAGTGAGGTTAAATGCAAAACGCAGAACAAAAGCGTTACAAATAGCCAAAGATTTTCAATTTATTCAAGCCTTTTTATTGATTACTTGTAATTTGGTACTTTAGTATGACCATAATTTTTTATTACATTAATAGTTTTATAGCTTAATAATCAATTTCAATCGTATGAGAAAATCAGTTTTAAAATTCGGTCTTTTAACTAGCTTAACCCTTGTTATTTTATTTGCAATAGAATTTTCATTAGGAGATAGCCTGAGTTATTCCAATAGTGAGATTTTCGGATACATTAGTATTGTATTAGCTTTACTTTTTATTTATTTTGCTATTAAAAACTATAAGGAGTCTATTAATAACGGTTCAGTTTCTTTTGGTAAGGCCCTAGTAATTGGTGTTTTAGTTAGCTTACTTGCAGGGTTAACTTTTGGAATTATTAATTATATTTATGTAGAAGTTATTAACCCAGAGTTTATTACCGAGTACTATAATCATATGGTTGAAAAAGCAAAATCCTCATTGTCTGCTGCCGAATTTCAAATCAGGCTTCAAGATATGGAGGCGGAAAAAGCGTTATTCTCAAATTCAATAATTAGTTCATTAGTTATGACGGCAACTGTTCTAATTATAGGATTTATTATAGCTGTAATTTCAGGATTAATACTTCAACGTAAATAATTTAATTATGCAGTCAAAAGCAACATCACCAAAACAATATCTGGAAGAATTACCAGAAGACAGGAAAGAACCCGTTTCTAAATTAAGACAACAAATTTTAGACAACCTTCCAAAAGGGATTGAAGAACTAATGAATTATGGAATGTTAGGTTATGTTGTACCACATTCAGTTTATTCAGATGGGTACCATTGTAACCCAAAAGATCCTTTGCCATTTATGAATTTAGCATCTCAAAAAAACTTTGTAGCTGTCTATAGTATGGTACTTTATTCTAGGAAAGATTTGATGGATTGGTTTACTTCAGAATATACTAAACGCTGTAAGTATAAACTAGATATGGGTAAAAGCTGTATCCGGTTTAAAAAAATGGAAGATATCCCTTTTGATTTAATAGGCGAATTAACTGCAAAAGTAAGCACGGAAGAATGGATAGATATTTACGAATCCGCATTCAAAAAATAATTAGTAACAAAAAAGCTTAAATC
>NZ_CAJQQI010000189.1 GCF_905480415.1 uncultured Algibacter sp.
AACGTGTTTAAAACCAGATTTCATATAGTATTTGCTAGCTGCTTGTGGCGCAATGATATAATTTTCGTCTGTATTTAATCCTCTAAAATATTTTAAAAAATACCGACTTAAATAACCCATACCATGACAAACAAACCAAACATTTTTAGTGGCTTTGGTAAGTGTATTTAGGGTAGAATATGAGTTGGTTATAGTATATGATATTTCTTTTTCTTCTGAACCCATTTACGCTTATGTTTTGTATTTTTGTTAGTGATTTTAAAAATACACTATTCTATGCAATTATCTAAAAAAGATGTTTTGGAACAAGCCAATAAAGCCTTTAAAAACACTTTAATGGAAACCTTAAATATTGAAGCTATAGATTATGGCGACGATTTTTTAGTAGCGAGGATGCCTGTAACTCCGAGAGTACATCAGCCAGATGGTATTTTGCATGGTGGCGCTACAGTTGCTTTAGCGGAAAGTGTGGGTAGTTTTGCATCGCATGTTTTTATGGATACCGATAAATTTTTTATTCGAGGTATTGAAATTACTGCGAATCATTTAAAGAGTGTAAAAGAAGGCTTTGTGTATGCTAAGGCAACATTTGTGCATAAAGGAAGAACGACTCAGTTATTAGATATTCGTGTTACCGATGAGGCAGAAAATTTAATTTCTATTTGTAGGTTGTCTACCATTTCTTTACCTAAAAAATAAGCATGACTTCAAACGACTTTTTTGAGCGTATTGAAGCGCATTTTAATGATGAACTTCCTTTTATAGTTTATAGAAAACCACATCAACAAAACCTAAGTGCACGACTACAAAGTAATGCTGAATTAAATTTCACAGTAGACTTTACCGAAAAAGGGTTTGTGTTTTCTCCGTTTGATGCTATTGAAAAAACGGTTTTAATTCCTGATGCCATTTCTGAAATTATTGGTGTATCTCATGTGAATATTGAGAGTGATACTGAGCCTGTAGAAGAACATGTGATTATCAATTCAGCTTCTATAGATTCTAAAAACGCACATATAAACCGGGTAAAACAAGGTGTTGAAGCTATTAATACTTCAGATATAAAAAAAGTGGTGTTGTCTAGACAGGAAACTGTAAACCTTTCTGAAACTAATCCTATTTCTATTTTTAAAAGACTTTTGGAGCGTTATAAATCGGCATTTGTATATTGTTGGTATCATCCTAAAGTTGGCTTATGGTTGGGCGCCACGCCAGAAACCTTAATAAAAATTGAAGGCAATCGGTTTTCAATCATGGCATTGGCAGGCACGCAAGATTATAAAGGTAGTTTAGATGTGGTTTGGCAAAACAAAGAAAAACAAGAACAACAGCTCGTTACTGATTTTATAGTTGACAACTTAAAACCATCGGTGGATAGCTTTAAGGTTTCAGATGTTGCAACGGTAAAGGCTGGTAATTTGGTGCATTTAAAAACCATGATTTCTGCTCAGTTAAAACCAGATACGCCATTAAAACAAGTTGTTAAAGTGCTGCATCCAACACCTGCGGTTTGTGGATTACCAAAGGAATCTGCAAAACAATTCATTTTAGAACACGAAGATTATAATCGCGAATTCTATACAGGATTTTTAGGCGAGTTAAATTGTGAAACTACTATTGCACCGCGTTCTGGAAGACGCAACATTGAAAACAGAGCTTATGCTGTAAGTAGAACTAGCACGCAATTGTATGTGAATTTACGATGCATGCAACTTAAAAACCAGCAAGCAATTATCTACGTTGGTGGCGGTATTACTGAAGGCTCCAACGCTGAAAGTGAGTGGGAAGAAACGGTGTCAAAATCGTTAGTTATTAAATCTATTTTATAGTAACTCGTTTTATTAAGCTATTTTGTATTTTTGTTTCACAAAATTGCTAAATGATTTACCCAAAAATTTTGCTCGCTCAAACTGTTATTCAACTCTGTAAAGCGAAAAACATACAACATATTGTTATTTCTCCTGGTAGCAGAAATGCACCTTTAACCATAGGTTTTACCAATGATGCCTTTTTTAAATGTTACAGTATTGTCGATGAGCGTTGTGCCGCATTTTTTGCTTTAGGAATTGCACAGCGATTAAAAGAACCAACTGCTGTGGTGTGTACTTCGGGGAGTGCTTTACTAAACTATTACCCAGCAGTGGCAGAGGCTTTTTATAGCGATATTCCTTTAGTAGTTATATCTGCAGACCGACCCAAACACTTAATTGGAATAGGAGATGGGCAAACCATAAACCAGAAAAATGTTTTTGAAAATCATATTTTATATGCGGCTAATTTAAAGCTGGATTTAAAAGACGAAAAAAATGTTCCTGAGCATGAAGAGTTGCCGATTTTTAAAAATTTAGAAAATAAATTTGAGCGTTTATTGGGTTTGCAAAAAGACATACAAACGCACAATGAAACAGAAATAAATGCAGCCATTAATTTGGCTAGAATTAAAAATGGACCGGTGCATATTAATGTGCCTTTTGATGAACCGCTATATGAAACTGTTGACACATTAACCGTATCTCCAGAAATTATTGATGTTACTATAAAACAAGAAGCCATTCAAGATTATGTGTTGCAGTCCTGTTTAGAAGATTGGAATACGGCCTCCAAAAAGATGATTTTGGTTGGTATGAATAACCCTAACCAAATAGAAAATAAGTGGTTGGATGAATTGGCTAAAGATGATAGTGTTATTGTACTTACTGAAACGACATCTAATTTGCATGATCCAAGTTTTTTTAAGAGTATTGATCAACTGATAGCGCCACTATCAGAAGAAGAAAAACAGCAATTAAGTCCCGATATTCTTGTGACTTTCGGCAGTTTAATTGTCTCAAAAAAGATTAAGCAATTATTGCGAAAATTCCGGCCCGAACACCACTGGCATATTGATAATAAAACGGCTAACGATACGTTTTTCTGTTTAGACACTCATTTTAAAAAATCGCCTAACGCATTTTTTGAGGCTTTTTTACCAAGAGTGACACATTACGTAACGAGTGATTACAAAGACACTTGGGAAGCCGTTAAACAACATCGTCTTAAAAAACATAAAGCGTATTTGGAGACTATTCCATTTTCAGACTTTTCGGTGTTTAACACTGTTTTAAAATCGATTCCAGACCATTATATTTTACAATCTGGAAACAGTTCTGCAATACGATATACACAACTGTTCAAAATAAATAAAACCATTGAGGTGTTTTGTAATAGAGGAACTAGTGGTATAGATGGAAGTACATCTACGGCTATAGGTTGTGCTGTAGCTAATGAAAAACCAACGCTATTTATAACGGGAGATTTGAGCTTTTTATACGATAGTAATGCGCTTTGGAATAATTACATTCCTAAAAACTTCAGAATTGTAATTGTGAATAATCAAGGTGGTGGTATTTTCAGGATTTTACCTGGACATAAAAACACCGAGAATTTTGATACATATTTTGAAACGAATCATCATTTAACAGCAGAACATTTGTGTAAGATGTATGGTATTAATTATGAATCGGTTTCAGATGAAAATACATTAAAATCATCATTAGAAACATTTTACTCAGAAGAAGATCGGCCTAAATTATTAGAGATTTTTACACCAAAGCAAATTAATGACGAAGTGCTGTTGAATTACTTTGATTTTATTAGATAAATAAGTGACTTTTAAGTAATAGTTGTGTCAAAAAATTAGTTATCTTTAAGAGAGCTATTATTTCAACTATTTTATTAACACATTAAACGAAATCATTATGAGTAAAAGAGATGAGCTTATTGCAAAATATGCTACCGATTTAAAAGACAAATGCGGCGTTAACGCAGACATGGATTTATTAACTAAAGTTACTATTGGTTGTGGACCATCTATTTATAATAAGGATGCTGCAACTGTTTCAGGATCAGATGACAAAGAGCTTGCAACTGTAAAAAACAATTTTCTAATTAAAAAATTAGGATTAAGTGATGGCCCTAAATTAGATGCAGGAATTGCTTCTGTTATGGAGACATATGGTAAATCTAACCGTAATAAATATAGAGCAGTAGTTTACTACATGCTTACTAAACATTTTGGTAAAGAGTCTATTTATTAGAACTCAGATTACATAAAGTAAAAAGCGCTACTTCATTGTAGCGCTTTTTTTTTAATTTTCAAATTCGGAAAAAAAATTAAGATAGTGTTAATGTTACGTGGCTTCGATTGCCTGCGTAAGGGATAGAACGGTATGTTTGAGCTCGCCGACGCAGGAGGCAGCAAGTAGTGATAGCCCGACCCGATAGGGATGCGCCCAAAATAAAAATTATAAATAAGTATTAAGTTGAATGGGTGTAAAGGTAGTGTACGATTGAAAAATTGTTACCTTTGCACCATGATAAAATTAGGGGAAATAAATACGCTAGAAATACTTCGTGAAACGGACCACGGTGCTTATTTGATTGATGATGAAGATAACCAGGTGTTATTGCCAAACCGTTATGTGCCAGAGTCTTTTAAAATTTGGGATAAGCTTGAGGTTTTTGTGTATTTGGATAATGAACAGCGCCCTGTTGCAACAACGGATATGCCATATATTAAGCGTGGTGAATTTGCGTTATTGCGTTGCAACCAAACAACGGATTTTGGTGCTTTTTTAGATTGGGGTTTAGTAAAAGAATTGTTTTGCCCATTTAGTGAGCAAGCTTTTAAAATGAAAGCTGGTGGTTGGTATTTGGTGCATTGTTATTTGGATGAGAAAACCGATAGGTTAGTAGCTTCAAGTAAAACGAACCGTTTTTTGGATAATACAGAATTAACCGTTAATGAATTTGATGAAGTTGATTTGATCGTGTCTCACCCGTCTGATATTGGTATGAATGTGATTGTGAACAAAACACACATGGGACTAATTTATAAAGACAGTATTTTTAAAGATTTAAGTATTGGTGATAAACTAAAAGGGATTGTTAAAAAAGTGCGACCTGGTAATAAACTAGATATTGCCTTAGGACAAATTGGTTTTAGAAATATAGAACCAAATGCAGAGCAGATTATGCAAGAGTTACAAGATAATGATGGGTTTATAAACCTTACGGATAAATCGAGCCCCGAAGCTATTAAAAACGCTTTGCAAATGAGCAAGAAAAACTTTAAGAAAGCTGTTGGAACTTTGTATAGACAGCGTTTAATAGAAATTAAGCCTGATGGTATTTATCTAGCTCAAGGAGAATAGACTTCATGATACATCAAGACACCATTGTAGCTTTAGCAACACCATCTGGTGCAGGTGCCATTGCCGTGATTAGACTATCAGGAAAGGATGCCATACTTTTAGCAGATTCGTGTTTTAAATCGGTTAAATCTAATAAATCACTAAGCAAACAAAAAACACATACCATACATTTAGGGCATATTATTGATGGAGAAAGAACTATAGACGAGGTTTTAGTATCTGTTTTTAAAAATCCTAATTCGTACACTGGGGAGGATGTAGTTGAAGTGTCCTGTCATGGCTCCAATTATATTCAACAAGAAATTATTCAATTATTCCTAAGGAAAGGTTGTAGAATGGCTACTGCTGGAGAATTTACACTTCGTGCTTTTTTAAATGCGAAGTTAGATTTATCTCAAGCCGAAGCTGTGGCCGATTTAATTTCTAGTGATAATGAAGCTTCTCATCAAATTGCGATGCAACAAATGCGCGGTGGATTTTCTTCTGAAATCGCTAAACTTCGTGAGGAACTTTTAAATTTTGCATCTTTAATAGAGTTAGAATTAGACTTTGCTGAAGAAGATGTTGAGTTTGCAGATAGATCTCAATTTAAAGACTTGGTGGAACGTATTCGTTTTGTTTTAAAACGATTGATTGATTCGTTCGCTGTTGGTAATGTGATTAAAAATGGTATTCCTGTGGCGATTGTAGGAGAACCTAATGTTGGGAAATCCACGCTTTTAAATGCCCTCTTAAATGAAGAGCGGGCCATTGTTTCAGAAATTGCCGGAACTACTAGAGATACCATAGAAGATGAAATTTCGATAGGAGGGATAGGTTTTAGGTTTATTGATACCGCAGGTATTCGAGAAACTAAAGATGTGGTTGAAAGTATTGGTATTAAGAGAACTTTTGAAAAAATAGATCAAGCTCAAGTTGTTATTTATTTGTTTGATGCCTCCGATTTTAAATCCTCAAGTTCAACATTTAAGGTTGAAATAGAAAAAATAAAAAATAAGTATCCGCAAAAACCGCTTCTAATCATAGCCAATAAAATTGATAAACTTTCTGAAGAAGATAAATCAAAATTAGATGTCACCTTGAGCGCAGTAGAAAGGTCTCACTTTATTTCATTATCTGCAAAACATAAAATTGGCGTTGATACGCTGCAAGAAAAACTTCTCAGTTTTGTGAATACTGGCGCATTGAGAAATAACGATACTATTGTTACCAATTCTCGTCATTATGATTCGTTATTAAAAGCTTTTGAAGAAATTGATAAAGTTAAGCAAGGATTAGAGTCTGGTTTATCAGGCGATTTATTAGCTATAGATATTAGACAAGCCTTGTACCACTTTGGAGAAATTACTGGAGAAATAACCAATGATGATTTATTGGGTAATATTTTTGCTAATTTCTGTATTGGCAAGTAATCTTACTTTCCTTTCATTATCTAATTGTTTATTTTCATTGAATTTAACCATATAAACCAATAATTTATTTTCTTTTTATTGGATATTATTTAGTAATTTTATGTCACAATAGTGTCATAAATTTATTTAGTATGACACTTTATGACACATAGGTGTCAGAAAATAGTGTCAGAATATGAAAGTTAAATTAAGAAAGGTAAAAAAAGGTTCAAGGGTGTATTTGTCCACAGATATATTCCAAGACACCTTAAATACAATAGATTATATGTGAAAGATTTAGGCACTGAGGAACTATTTAAGAAGCTATTACATATCTGGTATGGTTACTATCAACAAATACAGAAACATTCAAAAACAATTAAGATTATGGCAAATAATATTAAATCCCCAAAAGATGTAGAAACAAGTATATTCAACGCACTTGTAAGAAGAAATCCTAAAGAAGTTCAAAGGTTATTATTAGAACTTAAAGCAAAGGATGTCTTTCACCATAAAGAATATTACTCAAGGTTAAATTCAAAGATTAGAAACATTCAGAAAACTGAAATAGTAAAGAATGATTTAATGGATGAATTAAACAATAAGATAGAGGGAATATATCTTGAATTGACTTAAAATGAATCTATTAGGGATTAAGTGTATATCTTCAATCAAATCATTAGAAAACAATCAACAAAACTGCGCAACGTGTAACACCCTAAAAAAGGTAACTGAACTAAACGGACACCCTAAAAAATTACACATTATTCTACACTATAAAAAAGGGGTGCTTAAACATAGTAGGGCATTAAACGCATTAGGTATAAGATTATTTTTATGTAACCAACCCTGAAACCTACAATAGATTTATTATTTTTGATATGTGAGAGGTTCAATATTTATTCTTATAGCATCAATTGGCATTTTACTGTACTCACTATTATCTAAAACTAAAAAATGAAAAAACTATTTCTCTTGTTATTGATTGCGCCTGTTTTGGGTTTTGGGCAATCTGATTGGTATAATCATAAACATAAAGTGATTTTAATGGATAAAGATTATAATGTGCTTTATCAAAATTTTAGTGATCAAATAAAAAAAAGCTATGAGGCACCAAGAAATACGGAATATTATCTTAGATGGAGCTCTAATGACAATATTGCTATTTTATTAAAGAAAAAGAAGAGTTTAAAAAAATATAAATCGTGGGGTAAATATATGCCTTATTATTTTGATATATCGTTAGCAGGAAAAATATCAAAATTAAACCTACAAAATATAAAAAACTCTACTTATTCGCCAAATAGTAGTCTTGCATTTTTTAACGATGGTTATTTAAATAATGTAATACGGTTTAATGATAAAGGTGTTTTTGATACTCAAGATGTATTTTATTATCATCCCTCCCCTAAAAAAACTAAAAAAATTACAGTAGAAAACATATATAATACTATTGTTTTTCTTCAATCGAAAGATGCCATTGAAAAAGTAAAAACCGGAAAATTATCTCAGGGGAATAATCCCTTAAAGATTTACGTAAAAGTGAAACAATCAAGCGAAGGCATTGTTGATGGAGTCTATGAACAAACAAGTCTTGATGGATCAACAACAACATATTTATCATATAAATCAGGAAAGCTAATATCTTCCAAAATAATAGATAATAAAGGAAACCTATTACCCTCAACTGAAGAAAAAATGGATGAGGAGAAAATGAAAAGCTTTTTCAAAAATAAAGGAAATAAATTGACAAGGCTTGAAGGAATTTATAAGCTTTCGGGGGGGGATAATGAATACAAGATTTCAATAGTTAAAAAAAATGATGGTTATGAAGCATATATTTTGAGTGCTTTTTGCGACCAATGCCATTGGTGGGAAGAGGGTAATATAATTTCTGAAATTGAGCAGACATCAATTAAAAACTTTTACAGTTTTAAATGGTACACTTGGAGCTGTACTGGCTTTTGGTGTGACCGGTATAAATTAAATCAAGCAGATGATTATTATGAACGCAATGCCAGAGAAAATTTAAAGTTAACCTATTTTTCATTTGAGGCTGTGTTAAATGATTCTGCTACAATAATAAATTATGAAAATGAAAACAACTCATTTTTTGTAAAACTTTTCCCCGCTGGAGAAGCTGATATTGAGATTAAATCAAATAAAAATGATGATTGGTTTGGAAACGGCTCAGGTTTAATAATTTCAAAATCGGGTTATATTGTTACTAACCATCACGTAATTGAGGATGCGAACGATATTGAAGTAGAGTTTATTTTGAATGATAAAGCCCAAAAGTTTAATGCTGAGGTTGTTCAATCAGATAAAGTAAATGACTTGGCAATTATTAAAATATTTGATATTAACTTTGATGGTCTTAATAACTTACCATACAATTTTAAAACGCGCTCTTCTGAAGTTGGCACAAAGGTTTATGCCTATGGTTATCCACTAGCACTATCCTTAATGGGTAAAGAGATAAAGATAACAGATGGTATAATAAGTGCTAAATCAGGTTTTGATGATGACATAACCACATACACAATTACTGCACCTATTCAAGGAGGTAATAGTGGAGGTCCACTTTTTGATGACAAGGGAAATTTCTTGGGAATAAATTCCTCTGGAATTAGTAAGGAAGTTGCAGATAATGTTGGTTATACAATTAAATCGAGTTATGTATTAAACCTCATCGATGTACTTCCTAAAAGTATTGATTTGCCTTCAAACACTAAATTAGAATCATTAACTCTTAGTGAGCAAATTAAAGAGATTTCTAAATATGTAGTTTTAATAAAAGTAAAATGAAAAAACTACT
>NZ_CAJQQI010000190.1 GCF_905480415.1 uncultured Algibacter sp.
AAACACACTAAAACTGCTGGAGCAATTGTAGTTTTAATAGTAGTTTCTATTTATATTTATTTTGCATAAAATTATAAGCATTTCCTTTGGTTAGATATATAGTTAATTTTATATTTGCAACCGGAAAACAAAAATGTTTTCCATGAGGGCTCTTAGCTCAGCTGGATAGAGCACCTCCCTTCTAAGGAGGCGGTCGCAGGTTCGAATCCTGCAGGGCTCACGAAAAGCTTCAATATGAAAATATTGAGGCTTTTTTGTTAGATTTAATTTGGAAGTTAGCCATATAACTCATACTTTTTTTAATCAACCAATTCTTTTTTAGTACCCTTTCTATAACAACGCTCTTGACCCAAAAACAAAGGATTTCCGTGTTTTTCAGACCAAAAGCCATCTAGAATGTCTTTGGTAATACATTTATAGACTACGACGCCTTTATACACGTTATTATCGTCATTCTTGTAATTAAAATTAATAACAAGAATATCATCTTTAAAAAAACCATATCCAGATTGCTTTTGGTTATCATTAATAAGCCATCTGGCTCTTATTCTATTGGTATCCTCAATAGATAAGGTAAGTGTACCTTTATACGTATGTGTTTCTGCATCTTGATTACTGCCTACTATAGTGTATTCTCCTGATAATTCTTGAAGTGTCATTAATTAGGTTTTATATCCTTGTACAGACTATCATTATTTTGGTATCGTTTAAATCTGTGGTAAAAAATAAATACAAGTCACCACCATCTTTAATATTCAGCTTTTTGCGTAATTGAAGAACGCTTTCTGGGAAATTACGTGTTGTAATGTTGGCTTTAGTAATATCTAGTTTTTTTAAAGTCTTTTTATTGAAGGGTAAAATTGAATTAATTTTAAAGACTCTTCCAGGGAATTCTATTTTATTGTTTGATGTATATAAGTGCGCATGTTTATGCAACTTAGAAACCATCAATTGCGTTGAAATTAGGTTAAAAGCACCAGCTTTTAAAATAGCAGCATTAGGCTCGTACAAATAGGTGAGCGGTAAGCTGTATGTTGGTTCAGTCTGTTTTTCTTTTTCTAAATTAAACTTAAAAAACTCATGGGTTTTCTTTTTAATATTTATGGTTTCAATGGAAATAGCATTATCAAAATTAGCTTCTAAAACCCACAGTAATTCTTTTACTTCATTATTTACCGCAACAACATGAATTGTTTTCACATGTTTTAATTCATTAGTCCCGACAGTAAAATCTAATAAAGGGGATGTTTTAATCATGATGCTTTTAGAATGACTAAAAAGTAATTCTAGGTGTTCAGGGACATTAGGCAGACAATCGTTTAAAAAGAAGACTTTGCCTTTACTATCGTGCCGCCGTGAAGGGTCAATATATATCCAATCATATGATTGAGATGAGTTTTTTAAATATTCAATGCCATCCGTTTGAATAGTTTCAATATTTTTAACAGCTAATTGATCAAAATTATGCTTAACAATTTCTGAAAGTCTTTCATTTATCTCGCAATGCTTAACTGTTTTAAACTGCTTAGAAAAGTAAAATGAATCAACTCCAAAACCGCCTGTTAAATCAATAATAGAATGACCTTCTAATAATCCAGATTTATATTTTGCTGTAATCTCAGATGATGTTTGTTCAATATTTAGTTTATTTGGGTAGTAAACATTTTTAGCAGAAAACCAAGTAGATAGTTTCGTTTTACTTCTTTTTTTAGCTTCAATTTGCTCAATGATTGTTTTAGTTTCAACTTCTGAAAATGATGTTCCTTTAAGCAATAAAGTGCTAATATTAGAATCTAAATTTAAATTTATAAATTTTTGTATTTCAGTATTTAATAGAGCTTTATTCAAAATAAAACTTAAAGGCCTTTAGTGAGTTTTTTTACAATCTTATTTTCAGATAAAAATGCTTTTAGAATAACTTTTATAGCGGTATAAGCAGGCACAGCTATTATTAATCCAATAACACCAAATAAAATACCTGTAGTCAGAATAACTAAGAAAATCTCGAGAGGATGTGATTTAACACTTTTTGAGAATATGATTGGCTGGCTTCCAAAATTGTCAATTAATTGGCCAATCATAAACACTATAAAAACCCAAAATGTTTTAGGTAAAATAACAAGGCTAAATGATTCTCCAAGATTACTCGTCATAGTTAATGTTAGCATTAAAAATGCTCCAACTAATGGACCAACGTATGGGATTAAGTTTAAAAGTGCACATAAAAATGCTATTACTATGGCATTTTCAACACCAATAATGAGTAAACCAATGGTATAAATAATGAATATAATGAGTATTTGAAATATAAGACCCACAAAGTATCTAGAAAGCAAATCTTTAATTTCTGTAGAAGAGGTTTTCCAACGAGGTTCTTTGTTATCTGGGATAAATGTTAAAATACCATTTTCAAATAATCTGCTATCTTTTAAAAAGAAAAATGATATAAATAATACCGAAAATAATCCAATACTAAAGCTGCCTAAACCACTAATTACCGAGTTTAAAAAATATGGGATTAATGCAAAATCAATTTTTGAGAGTAAATTAGATTCTTTTAAAGATTGCTCTACATCTATTTGATGCAAATCAAAGTAAGTTATAATTTCGCTATATAGATTTTCAATATTTTTTTGAAGCTCTTCAATGTTTAACAATGATAAATTTTGTCCTTGTTTTATTACTAAAGGAATGAATAGCCCCACTAAACCAACAAAAATTCCTAATAGTAATACCATGGACACAATAACTGCAATGGTGTTTTTAAATTTTAATTTGCGTTCTAAAAACAAAACAATAGGTCTGCCAATTAATGAAATTACTGAAGCAATGGCTATATAGCCAATTACAGATTGAATTTGGTATAAAAAGAAAAGCAATAAAGCAATGCCTAATATGACACCAATTGCTTTTAAAATACCGTTAGAGATGGCGTTAGAATTCATATAGTAAATATAGGAAACTTGTTTATAAAAGCTGTTTAGTTAATTCATATAATGCAATATTAGTGGCTTGTACTACATTCATACTGCTATTCTGTCCAAACATTTCAATATGAATGATGGCATCAGAGAGATTCAAAATATGTTCTGAAACACCAAAATTCTCATCCCCAATAATTAATGCGATTGGTTTATTTGTTGAAAATTGAACATTGTGAACTGCTTGACTTGAATTCGTTATTTCTAATGAAATGATTTGATAGTTTTTACTTTTTAAATCTTGAATTACTTCTAGCGCATCTCTATTAACTTCATAATTAACTATTTTTTCAGTAGCTCTCGAGGTTTTTGCCATTTT
>NZ_CAJQQI010000191.1 GCF_905480415.1 uncultured Algibacter sp.
AAAAAAACTACCATATGGTAGTTTTTTTTATGCTTAATTTTACAAACATGAAATGGTTAAATGCATTAAAAGACTATCAACTATACTTAAAGATAGAACGTGGATTATCTAAAAACTCTATAGATAATTATGCGCTTGATATAAAAAAACTTATAGGTTTTATTGATTCTAACAACATAAACAATTCTCCTATAAATATAACCTCTGAGATTATACAGCAATTTATTTATGATGCTGCAAAACAGGTAAACGCAAGATCTCAATCGAGATTAATATCTGGGTTACGAAGTTTTTTCAATTATTTAGTATTTGAAGACTATAGAAAAGACAACCCTTTAGAGCTTATCGAATCTCCTAAAATAGGCAGAAAACTTCCTGACACTTTATCAGAAGAAGAAATAGATCATATTATAAAAGCCATTGATTTAAGTAAACCACAAGGAGAACGCAATAGAGCTATGTTAGAAACGCTATATGGTTGTGGATTGCGAGTAAGCGAACTCATAAATCTAAAACTATCAGATTTGTTTTTTGATGAGGGTTTTATTAAGGTAACTGGTAAAGGAGACAAACAACGTTTTGTTCCTATTATTGACATTACACAGAAATACATTAATATATACAGAAATGAAATCCGCATCCATTTAAACATTCAATCGGGGCACGAAGACACGTTATTTTTAAACAGACGAGGAAAACAATTAACCCGAGCCATGATTTTTACTATTATAAAACAACTTACTGAAAAAATAGGGCTCAAAAAAAACATATCACCTCATACTTTTAGACACTCATTTGCAACACACTTATTACAAAATGATGCAGATTTACGCTCTATACAATTAATGTTAGGACATGAAAGCATTACTACCACCGAAATTTATGTTCATCTGGATAAAAGTCATTTAACTAAGGTTGTGGAAAAATACCATCCCAGAAAATAAAAAAAAATCCAGCTAATGCTGGATTTTTTTATTCTATTTATGAGATTGCTAACCTCTCTGAACTATTTTACTTAGCAATATTAACCGCTCTAGTTTCTCTAATAACAGTCACTTTAACCTGTCCTGGATAAGTCATATCTGTCTGTACTTTTTGAGAGATACTGAATGATAAATCCGCTGCTTTTTGATCATCTACCCTTTCACTTTCAACAATAACACGCAATTCTCTACCTGCTTGAATAGCATATGCCTTTTTAACACCGTTAAAACCGAAAGCAATATCTTCTAAATCTTTTAATCGTTGTATATAACTATCTAAAACCTGACGTCTTGCACCTGGTCTTGCTCCAGAAATAGCATCACAAACCTGAATAACCGGGGCTAATAAGGTTGTCATTTCTATTTCATCGTGATGCGCTCCAATAGCATTACAAACCTCAGCATTTTCACCATACTTCTCTGCCCATTGCATACCTAAAATAGCGTGTGGAGTTTCCATATCTGCTTCAGCATCTGGCACTTTTCCAATATCATGCAATAAACCTGCACGTTTAGCAATCTTAGGGTTTAATCCTAATTCTGCTGCCATAACACCACAAAGTTTCGCTACTTCACGCGAGTGTTGTAACAAGTTTTGCCCGTAAGACGAACGGTATTTCATTCTACCTACCATTTTAATAAGTTCAGGATTTAAATTATGAATTCCTAAATCTATAACTGTACGCTTACCAACTTCTATAATTTCTTGCTCAATTTGTTTTTGAGTTTTCTTAACAATCTCTTCGATACGAGCAGGATGAATTCTACCATCAGTAACCAATTTATGTAACGATAAACGCGCTACTTCTCTACGCACAGAATCAAAGCATGACAGGATAATCGCTTCTGGCGTATCGTCTACAATAATTTCAACACCTGTTGCAGCTTCAATAGCTCTAATATTTCGTCCTTCACGACCGATAATACGTCCCTTAACATCATCCGATTCAATATTAAAGACAGATACACAATTATCTACAGCTTCTTCCGTTCCAATGCGCTGTATTGTGTTTATGATGATTTTCTTAGCGTCTTGTTCAGCAGTTAATTTGGCTTCTTCTGCAGCACTTTGAACATAAGCCATGGCATCATTCTTTGCTTCACCTTTTAGTGATTCAACCAATTGCTCTTTAGCTTCTTCTGCAGAAAGACTAGATATAACTTCTAATTGTTGTACTTGCCTTTTATGCATCTTATCAACATCTTCTTGTTTGTTTTCAAGTACATCTAGTTTGTGATCGTAGTTTTTTATTTTACTTTCGAGACTTTCGTTGATTTTTTTAGTTCGAGATACTTCACTAGAAATTTGAGATTCTTTATCTCGGGTGCGCTTTTCGGCCTCAGCCATTTTTTTATCACGAGATAAAATCACTTTTTCATGCTCCGACTTAAGTTCAAGAAACTTTTCTTTAGCTTGAAGCATCTTATCTTTTTTAAGAGTCTCACCTTCAATTTTTGCTTCTTTAAGGATTAAAGTCGCATTTTTCTTTGCTTCTTTTACGAGCTTAGAAGCATTATTTTTTTCTAGTATTTTAGATATTACAAAGCCTATTATTAGCCCTAATACAACACCGCCTACTGCAAATATAATTGATTTATCCATCTTTAATTTAGTTGATTTATGTATATAAAAAAGCCTACACCAGTATAAAGTTTTGTATAAACTCCTTAAAAACAAGTTTAGGGCTAACAAGCTGATCAAGTGTCTGCTCGAGATACTGAAAATTAATTCAGCACTAGCAGCATGCTTTTACAACTTAAACTCACCCTTTTTAAAGAATTAACGTTGAGTTTATCAAAAAAAATAACCAATGTAGGCAGTAACTTTTATTTATTTTAAAGAACGTTAAGAGACTAAATGTGAATGTAACAATTCGTTTAAAGCATTTAGCTTTTCTTCTACATGCTCACTTACATTTGCTTTATCAATAGACTTCTGTTCAACTTGAGATGCAAATTGTAAAGCGCACATGGCCAATACATCTTGTTTATCTCGAACAGAATAACTTTGCTCAAACTGCTTGATCATTGCCTCAATGTTTTTAGCTGCTTTACGCAATCCTTCTTCTTGACTTGACTCAATTGTTAAAGGATATACCCGATTAGCTATAGACAGCTTTATTTTAAGCTTTTCTGACATTGAATTTAATTAACTTTAATCAGCGAGTTGAGCAATACAATGATCAATATCTCTGATTAATGCGTTTATTTTAAGCTTAGTTTCTCTTTTATTATCGTCACTACCAAGTATTGTATTTGCCATTTTAAGAGCTTCATACTTTTCTTCCCAATTTGCAATGTGCTTTTGTTGGGTTAAATTTTCTTGCTTTGAAGCCTCTAATTCTTCATTTAATTTCAAATTAGCAAGTTTTAAAAGCTCTAGTTTGTGTAATACTTTACTAATCTTGTTTTCTAATGAATCTACAATATCTTCAATATTACTCATTTACAAAATTCAATACTTATCTCACAAAGTTAACATACCTAGCTATTAATTACAATTGTTTTATCATAAAATTTTATTTTCTTTGGTTACCCCTCTTTCAAAACAAGATGGCTTGATTTTTGTTTTATTCTTTGTGTTTTCACATCAAATTAATAATTTAGCCACAATACATATTTATGCGATATATACTGTCCCTTTTTCTAGTTTTTTCCTGTTTTTTAGATGCTCAAAACAATTATCCTCAAGATTATTTTAGCGAGCCACTTGACATTCCCTTGGTGTTATCGGGTACTTTTGCTGAGTTACGCTCTAATCATTTTCACTCAGGTTTAGACATAAAAACCCAACAACGTACAGGTTTAAAAGTAAACGCTTCGGCGAGAGGTTTTGTAAGTAGAATAAAAGTATCGCATTACGGTTATGGGAAAGCACTGTATATTACTCACCCCAACGGATATACTACAGTTTACGCCCATCTCCAAAAATTTTCACCAAACATTGAAGCTTATGTAAAGAAGCATCAGTATCGAAAAGAAACTTATGAAATTGAGTTATTTCCTAAAGCGGAAGATTTGTCAATTCTTAAAGGCGCTCTTGTTGCTTACAGTGGAAATTCTGGTGGTTCTGGTGGCCCACATTTGCACTTTGAAATTAGAGATAAGCAAGAACGCCCTATAAATCCAATGCTTTTTGGGTTTGATATAAAAGACACGAGCACTCCTGTAATAAAATCTGTTTACGTCTATCCTTTAGATAAAAATTCAATTATAAATGCATCAAATGTAAAACAGAAACTAAGATTAACGCCTTTGAAAAACGGCGATTATACTGCTGAAAGTATTGAAGCCATAGGAAATATAGGTTTTGGCATTGGTACTTACGATAGACAAGACTTAGCAGCAAACTCAAACGGTGTTTATAACATACGAACAATTATTAATGGTAGTAGAAATTTTGAAATAGATTTTAAACGATTTTCGTTTGATGAAACAAAACACATTAATCAGCTCATTGATTACGAACACTTTTCTGCAAAAAAACAACGTATTCAAAAATTATTCAGAAAAAACAACCCCTTAAGTCTTTTTAAATCAACACTTAATGATGGTGTTATTAAAGTTGAAGATAGCACCTATTCAATCTACAAAATAAGAGTGGCTGATTATAAAAATAATGAATCTTGGGTTACTGTGCATATAAAAGGAGCAAAAAACAATACCGTAAAACTTAAGGAAGAAAAAGTTACGCCATATTTCATTAGAGCCAATCAAACTACGGATTTAAAAGAAGGTATTGTTTCTGTAGATTTTTACAAAGACACGTTTTATGACGATTTTTATTTAGATTTTGAAGTAAAAAATGACACACTCAAACTTCACAAAGATGTTAAGGCTGCTAAAAAGAATTTCACCATAACTTATGATATAAGCAAATATTCAAATGAAGACAAAAACAAACTCTACATTGCAAGATTAGTAGGTTATAAAAATTACGCGTCTTACACATACACTAAAAGGAAAGACCATTTATTAATAGCAAAGACAAAAAAATTAGGTACCTACGCACTTGCTATGGATAATTTAAAACCGACTATTTCTTCTGTAAACTTTAAGAGTAAGCAATGGCTAAGTAAGTACCGATTTTTAAAAGTTAAAATTGATGATGAAGACTCAGGAATATCAAATTATCGAGCTACCATAAATGGAAAATGGATTTTAATGGAGTACGATTACAAAACAAAAACACTTACTCACGATTTTAATGATAGCGTCATAACAGACACTAAAAACAATTTAAAGGTAATTGTTACCGATAATGTTGGAAATAATTCTACTTTTGAAACGTTATTTTACAGAAAATAAACTTTTTACACTTTTGAAGGCAAAACAACTACTAACCACTATAGTATTTTTTTCAGTATTAACGCTAAGTTTTGCTCAAAATGCTACTATAAAAGGGATTATTCTAGATGAAAATAATCAACCTATTGAAAAGGTAAACGTAAAAACTGATAATAACGGAACCGCGACCAATACTAACGGTTTTTATATCATTACAATCCCTGCCAACAAAGAAATTACTATAGAATTCACACACCTTTCTCATAAAAAGGTGGTGAGTACTTTTAATTTAAAGAATGGTGAGCAGTTTGAATTCAACCCAGTAATGAGTACTTCTATTGAACAAATAGCAACGGTTATTGTTAGTGGTGATAGACGAAAAGAAGTTGAAGGTATTTTAACCCTAAAATCAGAGGTTATTAGAAAAATACCCGGAGCTAATGCTGGTGTTGAAAATTTACTTTTAACCTTACCAGGAGTTAGCAATAATAATGAGTTAAGTACACAGTATTCTGTTCGTGGTGGAAATTATGATGAAAATTTAGTTTACGTAAATGGCATTGAAGTTTATCGTCCGTTTTTAGTGCGCTCTGGACAACAAGAAGGCTTAAGTTTTGTAAACACCAATTTGGTTCAAAATGTAGATTTTTCATCCGGTGGTTTTCAAGCTAAGTATGGCGATAAATTGTCTTCAGTTTTAGATATCACTTATAAAAACCCGTATCAATTTGAAGTTAATGCTGACCTAAGTTTACTGGGTGGAAGTCTTTCTGTTGAAAACCTAAGTAAAGACTCGAAATTTTCTAGTATCGTTGGGCTTCGTTATCGTGACAATAGTCTTCTAGTGAATGCTAAGGAAACTGAGACTAATTTTAAACCAACATTTGCGGATGCACAAGCATATTTCACCTATAAGTTTTCTAATAAATTTTATTTGAGTTTTTTAGGGAGTGCTTCTATAAACAAATACAATTTTGAGCCACAAACACGTCAAACTAATTTTGGAACATTAAGCGATCCTGTGGCCTTACTCGTGTTTTATGATGGGCAAGAAAAAGACAGGTACCAAACACTTTTCGGTGCATTTAAAGGTTCTTATTTTGTAAATGATGATTTAACGCTTCATTTAATTGCATCAACATATCACACCACAGAAGAAGAATACTTTGATATTTTAGCTCAGTATCGATTAGGTGAAGTTAATAGCAATATAGGAGATGAAAATTTAGGTGAAGTTGAATTTAGCCAAGGGATTGGCAGTCAACTTAACCATGGAAGAAATGATTTAGACGCACTTATCACCAACATCGAGCATAAAGGTGATTTTAAAGTTAATGACAATAGATTTGAATGGTCTGTAAAATATACAAATGAAGATATTAGAGACCGTTTGATTGAATGGGAAGTTATTGATTCAGCAGGTTTTTCAGTAAGACCTCCAAGAACATTTCCAAATGATCAACCTTATGAATCTTTCTCTGGTCCTTTAGAACCTTTTCAAAACGTTAGATCTACTAACAATACACAAATAAACAGATTACAAGCTTATGGTCAATGGAGCAAACGAAGCACATTAGGAACAAGCGATGTTTGGTATAATGCGGGAGTTCGTGCTCATAGTTGGTCTGTTAGTGGCGATGGTATTTCATCATCCAATCAAACTGTATTTAGTCCACGTGCGCAATTTGCTATAAAACCATATTGGGAAAAAGATATGCTTTTTAGACTTGCTGCAGGTATGTATTACCAACCTCCTTTTTACAGGGAACTCCGTGATGCTAATGGCGCAATTCAACCCAATGTAAAAGCTCAAAAATCATTTCACCTAGTTTTAGGAAACGATTATAGTTTCAAAATGTGGGACAGACCTTTTAAGTTAACATCAGAAGTATATTATAAAAACTTATCAGATGTTAATCCGTACACGCTTGAAAATGTTCGTATTCGTTATAGAGCTAATAATAGCTCTAAAGCTTATGCTTATGGCTTGGATATGCGATTAAATGGTGAATTTGTTCCGGGGACAGAATCTTGGTTTAGTTTTGGATATTTAAAAACCGAAGAAAACATTAATAACCGAGGCTATATTTCTCGTCCTACAGACCAACGTTTAAAGTTCGCAGCGTTGTTTCAAGACTATGTGCCAAATATGCCAAATTTAAAAATGTACTTAAACTTGGTTTTTAATACAGGTTTACCTGGAGGATCTCCCAGTTACGCTGACCCTTATGAATTTCAGAACAGGCTCCCGTCATACAAACGTGCCGATTTAGGTTTACAATATGTTTTAGTGGATTCAGAAAAAACGTTTAATACCGGTTGGAAAAAACCTTTTAAAGCCCTTTCGTTCGGTTTCGAAATATTCAATATTTTTGACGTTCAAAACTCCATTACAAATACTTGGGTAAGAGATGTTAGCAGTAAAAGACAAATTGCTATTCCTAATTATTTAACACCTCGTGTTTTTAATGTTAGAACGACAATGAAGTTTTAAATTACTCAATAAATTCTTTTAAAACACCAATAACATAATCAATTTCTTCCTTTGTGTTATATATACTGAAAGAAAACCTAATCGATGGTTTTTGTAAATCATCATCATTTAAAATTTCGGTTAACACATGCGAATTTTGAGAGCTACCACTTTGGCATGCACTCCCTTTAGAACAAGCTATACCCTTTAAATCTAATTGAAACAATAACATTGCTGACTTTTCTAGAGCTATTGGCAAGCGAATATTAACAAGTGTATATGTACTCTTAACTAGACTATAAGAGCCACCATTAAACTTTACTTCTGGAATAGCTTTTTTTATTCCATCAATAAAATATTGCTTCAATTCTTTGACGTAACCGGTCTCTTTATCTAAATTATCATAAGCGTTTTTTAAAGCAACCTCCATACCTACAATGTTATGAATACTTTCTGTTCCTGCACGCAAACCTCGCTCCTGCTCACCTCCTGTAATTAATGGTCTTAATCCAGAGTTCTTTCTAACAAAAGCGAAACCTACCCCTTTTGGTCCATAAAATTTATGGGCAGATGCTGCTAAAAAATCTACCGGAATATCCTGTAAATCCATTTTGTAATGTCCAACAGACTGAACGGCATCACTATGAAAAAGCGCATTGTTTAACTTACATAAATCTGCAACTCGTTTAATATCCAGAATATTCCCTATTTCATTATTTACATGCATCAAGCTTACAAGAGTTTTGGCTTTTATTTGAAGTAAATTTTCTAAATGCTTAAAATCTATGTTACCGAATTCATCTAATTTTACATAGCTTACTTTGATATTGAAATCACGCTGTAACTTTTCAACAGTATGCAAAACAGCATGGTGCTCTATTTTAGAAATAATAATATGAGTTACATCTAAATCTTTAACCGCACTATTCAATACCAAATTATCAGCCTCGGTACCTCCAGAAGTAAAGATGATTTCACTTGCAGACACGTTTAAATAACTGGCAATAGTTTTTCTAGATTTTTCTAACAAGACCTTTGAAGACCGTCCAAAACTATGTGAAGATGAAGGATTACCGAAGTTGTTTTTCATGATTTCGGAAATAACATCAATAACTTCTGCGCTAATAGGCGTAGTAGCTGCATTATCAAAATATACTGAGTTCATAATGTTTATTCTTTTTGTGGATAAAAGCCAATCAATAATTTAAAAGCCACCAAGCTTCAAAAATACTCGAAATAAAATTATTATCAATAAGCTACGTTATAATTATCAATTCCATTATTTTTGCTTAAAACCCAAATTACAATGCGTCAATTATTTTTTGTTTTTTTAGCATTAAGCTGCCTGTCTTTAAATTCTTGTGATGATGGTGATATTATTGATTTTAAATTAGATTTTGAAAACACTTTTGATGTTTGTGGCGATACCTATTTAGTTTTTTACAAAACTAAAAACGACCCCTCTGAATCATTATCCTTAATTTTAAATAACGTTACGTTAGATGATATACTTAATGTTGATGATTTAGGCATTTTTGAAAACACATATACTTTAAGTACTTCAAACCCTTTTAATTACCGTACATACAGCAACACTACTTTACCTAGTGATTTATTTTGTAACGCTATACCAAACTCCGAAGTTAATATCACAAAAGATGATATCAGCACCAGCGGTACTGCATATTTAAAAACGATTTTAACTGAAGATGATAATGATGATGTTCCTGCTAGTATAGAAGATAGAAATGGTAATGGTGACTTGGATGACGATGATACAGACAATGATGGGTTACCTAATTATATTGATGCTGACGATGATGGTGATAATATTTTAACTAAAGATGAAAACCCAGATCCAAATGGTGATGGTGATTTAAGTGACGCACAAGACACTGATGCTGATGGTACTCCAGATTATTTAGATACTGATGATGATGGAGACGGTATTGACACAAGGGATGAAGAAAATGACAGTCAAGACCAAAATCCAGCAAATGATATTACAGTTAGCGAGTTCGGACCAGATTATTTGAATAAAGATGTTGCTAATTTAGAAACTCCAGTTGCTACATCCTATAGGCAGCATAGTATAACTCAAAATTATGTGGTTACACTTACAATTTCTGATTTTGATTTAGAATTAATTTCTATTGATGTTTTTGATTTTGGTGTTTTAGAAGATAGTTCAACATCCGAAACAAGAACAATAACACCAGATTTCCCTTAATTTTAAGAAACACTTTGGTAAATATAAACCTCGGTAGCTCCTAAACCATATTTTTGATAATTAGCGTCGTAGAACTTTACATTATCATAGCGCCCAAATAAATATTCTAGCTCCATTTTTAAAACGCCTTCTCCTACACCGTGTATAAACACTATTTTTTGAATACGCTTGTTAATGGCAAAATCTAATTTTCGCTTAGCAGTATCTAATTGGAGTGTAAGCATATCATGATTTGACATCCCTTTTGAATAATTCACCAATTGATTGATATGCAAATCTACTTCCATGGTAGGTTCATATCTATCTTTGGCTCTCTTTTTAGTTTGTTGCTTTCTTTTAGGAGCTTCCTTTTCTGAAACAACAGCACTTATATCAGAATGTAAAAACAGTTCAGAATTTAAATCCTGCTTTTTTTGTTTCTTAACCAACTCGTCGCTTTTAAAATCAATTAAAAACCCATCTTCAGTTTCAATTGAAATCGTATCGTCAGTTATTTGTTTTATAACGCCAGACAAATCTTCATCTAATACCAATACATGATCCCCCAATTTATAATTCATAGCTATTCCTGTTCAGGGTTATTGAAATCGTCATTGTTTCTAATTGCTATCGTTTTCGATACTCTATAAATACCTATCATTAATAAAACGATACCTCCTATTAAGATATATTGGTTTTGGTCAGCACCCACTTTAGCATACATAGCGACAAAAGCTCCAACAATAATTAGAATATAATTTAAATATTTCATGTGAATTCTACTTAATGTTTTTTATTCGTTACATATAGCATCCATGTAATCATTACCTTTGGTTTTGAACTTTTAGCTATGAATGTTTCATATTAAAAAGTAACACTAATTAAGCAAGCAAATTACGCTAAAAATTAGATTTTATAGTCCTAAATATTTATTAATATGCTCGAAAAAATATCGATAAAAACCATTTAATATCGACAAAATACGCTGTTTGCTACAATTTTTAATATCTTTGCGCATTAATTCCCAAAATTGCATGCATCACAAATTAATCGTTTTAGCTCTGTTTCTGTGTAACCTAAGTTTTTCTCAACTTTCGGTTCGTAATAGTGCCTACGTTTTTGTAAACGATGAAATCGTATTTATTGAAGATGACATCAATCTAAATGAAGCCAATAGTAGAATCTATTTAAGAGATGAAGCTCAAATCATTCAAGGTTCAGGAACTAAAGGGAACTCTGGTCTTGGAGAATTAAGTGTTTACCAAGAAGCTAATATTGGTGAACATGAATATAATTACTGGTGCTCGCCTATTTATTGGAAGCAAAACGAACAACTCTATAAACAATCCCTTTGGTATTTCGTTTTTAAATGATGCTAAGGGTTTAATTAATTCAACACCAGCCACATTTGCCAGCACATCCTCATATAATGGAACTTCAAGTCCTTTAAATATCGAACCATATTGGGTTTGGAAATTTATTGCTTCTGATAACTATGCTGATTGGGTTCATGTTCAAGGTAATACAAACGTCAATCCTGGAGAAGGTTTCACAATGAAAGGAACCATAGGATCTGGAGATGCACAGCGGTATGATTTTAGGGGAAAGCCAAATAACGGTACAATCTCAGTTAGTGTTTTGAATAATCAATTTACATTAACAGGAAACCCCTACCCATCTGCATTGGATGCGCGCGCATATATTTGGGATACTAATAACCGAACTACGATAACTGGTACGCTACATTATTGGGAACAAGATCCTAGCACAAATTCACACTATTTAAATGAATATAATGGCGGTTATGCAACTTACACTATAAATGCCTCAGGAACTGTTGAAACATTTATTTCTGCTGTTTTTAATACTTACAACGGGGATGGGTCAATTAATATTAGTAATACCGGCGCTAGAAGTAAAACCGCTAGACGATATATACCAATAGGTCAAGGTTTTATGGTAGAAGGCATTGCAAATGGCGTGGTTATAGCAAAAAATGCTCACCGTTCTTACACCAAAGAAACGGCAGCCGACAGCGAATTTTTTAAATCTTCCAATAAAAAGAATAAAACAACAGAAACAAATAATAGATTTTCAGTAGTTCCTGAAGATTATAAACGTTTTAGGTTGAATGTTGATTTCAACAATGTTTATACAAGACAATTGGTTGAAACCTTTCATCCTACTGCTTCTTTAGATTTTGATTATGGTTTAGAGTCAAAAATAAGTGAGGGTAATATATTAACTTCTGATGCGTATTTAAGTAA
This sequence comes from uncultured Algibacter sp., assembly GCF_905480415.1. GTDB lineage: Bacteria > Bacteroidota > Bacteroidia > Flavobacteriales > Flavobacteriaceae > Algibacter_B. The sequence continues at coordinate 12,220 of NZ_CAJQQI010000191.1, forward strand.
TAACAAAAACAGGTATTTGGCCGAAGTACTTCCTTTTGATAAAACACTAAAAATTCCTTTAACCATTAATCTGGTTACAGATATGCGTCTAAAGGTTAGAATAGCAGATATTCAAAATTTTAATGAAAACCAACCTATTTATATTCACGATTTAGAAACTGACATTTTTATTAATTTAAAAAATCAAGATTTTGAAATTAATCTGGAAAGCGGTCTATACTCGAATCGGTTTGAAATTACTTTTAATAATAGTGTTTTAAGTAATTCTGAAGAAACAATAAGTAGTCTTAAGATATTTCAGAATAATCGTATATCTCAACTCAAGTTAGTAAACAAAAACAGTCTTGAAATTGAATCATTTAGTTTATTTGATGTTTCAGGAAAACAAGTAATGAATGGACGTATTTCTTCATCGAAAAGAAAATATACCTTTTCTACTAAATCATTAAGTTCGGGTATATATATTGTGAAAATTGAATTGCTAGACCGTACTGTTTTTAGTAAAAAAATTGTGGTTAGTAACAAAAATTAATAATTCTTCTATTTACTTCCTAAGTAGCTTTTAGTATTTTAGCTTATTACAATTTGGCTTATTCTAATATGGAAGATTATATGTTACCTTGTTTAAACAAAAGACTCTTTGGAGTTGAATGCATGGGTTGTGGCTTACAGCGTGCCTTAGCTCTAATTTTTCAGGGTGAATTTACAGCTGCTTTTAATATGTATCCGGCCGTTTATAGCTTAATTGCTCTTTTTTTATATGTTGGCTTGAATATTTTATTTAAATTTAAAAATTCAAATAAGATAATTGGAGTACTTGCCATACTTACAGTATCTACAATTATTATAAGTTATATTATTAAACTAATCAATTAAAATTAACACATGGAACAACAAAAATTACCAAACGCCACAATTAGTATTGTTTTAGGTATAATATCTTTTATCGGATGCTG
>NZ_CAJQQI010000192.1 GCF_905480415.1 uncultured Algibacter sp.
CCCTGTAAATAATAAGGCTTGAGATAGATGATTATTATCAATAGCATTTAGTAAAGAGTTTGTAATGGCTTGCTGCCCAACGACGTCTTTAAAAGTTTGGGGTCTGTATTTTCGAGCCGATACAACAAAATGTTCCATTGATAATTCTGAAGATAACAAAGTGAAAAATTCAGTTACGACTTTGGAATTTTGAACTAGGAGTTTAAAAGGAGTTGTTAACAAAGGTAAACGGTTTGTAAGATTAAATTTTAATTGCCTTTATCAGAATAAAAAAATATTCTCGTTTAACAACCGATATACAAAAGCCTTAAACGGCCTCTTTATAAAAACTAACTTTTCTAATTAATACCTAAGCTAGCAATAGCGTTAAGGATTGCAACGGCATACTTTTTAAAAACAAAAGGAAACTAAGACTTTGTGATAGATAAAATTTGACAAATTGTAACGTAACTCGCTGCTCTTCATGTTATTTTAAAAAGATATAGTGGAAAGCCTGACCCTTTTTTATGGGAACGCCCAAATGTTTAAATATATTTAGATTTTGGAATTTGTTTATTGTAATTTTGTGCTTAAGTAAATCGCCTTATCGCTTTTATGCTGAACTTGTTTCAGTATCTTATTATTTTTGACTTTAAAGTTGATTTGAAAAGGTACTGAAACGAGTTCAGCACTGAGGAGGAAAGTCCGAACACCGTAGTGCAACATAGTGGCTAATAACCACCAGCCGTGAGGTTAGGAAAAGTGCAACAGAAAGTATGTACAGGTAATGCTGTAGTGAAACCAGGTAAACTCTATGTGGTGCAATGTCATGTATACCAACGTTTGAGGGCGGCACGCTCGATTGTTGGAGGGTAGGCAGCTAAAGTGTATTGGTAACAATGCACGTAGATAAATGATAAGGGCTCTTTATAGAGTACAGAATTCGGCTTATAGATTTACTTAGATATAACAAACCCTTCTTGAATTTCAAGAAGGGTTTGAAGTATAAATATGGTTGGTTAAATCTTATTCTGTTTTTGGTGAATAGGATAAATCTGGACGCATTTCGCCACTTATTTCTTCCATTCGTGTTGCATATTTCATGATTTTACTAAAAACGTCCCATCTGTCCGGTCCTAAAACTTGTTCATTTACTTTTCCTCTTGTAGCAGAGTCTATTTCATCTTTAGCAGAAACGGAAACCATATAGTAGTGTTCCATTTGACCAAAACCATTTCGGTATACACGATAATATTCAGTAGAACCTTTAGCAGCAAAGAATGCTTTCACCGCCATCATGCCCTCTCTCATATTTTTTGCATTTTCGGGAGCGTAGTACATGTAAAACCACTTGCGGTAGTTTTCATCAGCAGGAGCATCACTTTTACCTTCTGGCATATATGATAGCGCATCGTCTTTCATTATTATATAGGTTCCGTGAGAATCATAACATTTATCAAAACGATCAAACATCTCACCAAATGTATCACCCATAGCTTTTGCCATATCAGCCATTGGACGCTCATCTAATTCTGCAAAGTTTTTAATTGGTGTGATATAATAATATCTAAAATCGTTACTCATGGCAGTAAACCAAGAGGTTTGTAAGTTGTGTTCAATGCTTGCAGCATTAAATTCTTTAGCTATTTTTTCATATTCCATTAACATAGACGGCTTCACATTGTCTTGGTGGACTTGATAAGCTTGTTGCGCTTGTGAAAGGTTAAAAGTGAAGCATAAAAATAATGCTAGTAAAAAAGTTGTTTTAGTAGTTTTCATAATTTATAATATTGGTTAATCACTTTAATTATTTTCTTCGCTAGCTTCAGTATTCATTTTAGCAGCTTCAATATCTCGGAGTGCCGCCGTAAATTCTGAAAGATTATAAAACCCTTCTTCTCGAGCTATTTTTCCATTAGCAAATTTTAAGGCTAGATGCACTGGGATTTTTAATTCTTTATTATTAGCAGCTAGCGTACCTTTCCAATTTCCCCAAAAGTAAACCCATGTGCTTCCTTTGTCGTTAGTAACCATTTCATACCAAGGAAGGTCATCTTCCTCTTCAAAATGATAGCTAGACATATTGTTAAGTATAGCCTTCAATGAGTTGGCAGTTTCTTCAGGTGTAGTGCCCTTACTTTCATCCCAAGTATTGTGGAAAATCTTGGCCGTGTCTGCATAATGAGTTGCCCAAGCTTCCCAATCGCCTGCATGATAATCCTTTAATAAGGCTTTAGCTACATCAATTTCTAGTGAAGTCCTAGTAAATTGTTTTTGGTTGTTTTGACAAGCGGCAAATAGTATAACCGCGAATCCTAATAAAAAAAGTTTTTTCATTTTGTTTATGGTTTAAAGGTTAGTATTCAAACAAAAACCATGAACAATTGCAGAAAAAAGTATACTTTTTTGTTGAGATAAAAGCATGTATAGAGTCGGGGGTGACCCTTAATTAAATCTTAGAGGAGCTCTAATGTACTGAAAAAAAAGTAATTACAAAAATAAAAATTTATTTAAGTAGTTTCAAAAAAGGAAAACATATTACCACCATAGCTTTTTGAATAACTAAAATTTTCAAGCTTTGATAAGTCTGTATGTTTAGAATGTTCTACTATAAGCAAACCATCATCAAGTAATAAATTGTTTTTAAAAATGAGCTCAGGGATTTTTTCAAATTGCTCGTCAGTAAAATTATAAGGTGGATCTGCAAAAATAATATTTGACTGTAACGACGTTTTTTCTAAGAATTTGAAAACATCACTTTTTATAGTTTGAATGGGCATTTCAAACATTTCGGTAGTTTTGTTGATAAACTTGACGCAACCAAAATCTTGATCAATACTTGTAATTTGTTCGGTACCTCTTGAGGCAAATTCATAGCTTATATTTCCAGTTCCAGCAAACAAATCAAGTACAGAAATATCATCAAAGTAATACAGGTTATTAATAATATTAAATAAAGATTCTTTAGCCATATCTGTCGTAGGGCGAACAGGTAAGTTTTTAGGTGCAATAATCTTTCTACTTTTATATAATCCTGAAATAATACGCATTAAATGCTTTTTAATAAAGTGAAATTAGAGTAATTTGATTTTGGCTTGTCTATGTATTCAAAATCATCGTTTCTATTACCAAAACTTATGTTTCTGATGTATTTATAGGCTATATTATAGATTTCGTCATCCTCAGTAATATCGCCAATAAAAACTAAATTAAGTGTTTCTGGGTTAAGATTTAATTGTTCGGCAGTAAAGAGAATATAGTAAATAAAATCTTCCTTTGAATTATAAACAAATGTATTATAAAGTTCTAGTTTGCCTTCTTTAATTATAATAATTTCAAAGTGGTTAAGACTAACATGAATATATACTTTAGGTGTGGTTGAAGCTTTTTCAATTCGTAAAATAGACTCAATTAAAACCGATGATATATGCTTGAAAATAAACGTACCAAATTTATCGTAGATGTAATTGTTTATATTAATATAAGGGACATAAACATTAACACTACTATTTTCTAAAATACTATCATAAGCTATAAAATCTGACTTAAGAATTTTAGAGTTGAATTTTAAGTAATCTGCTACGTGATTTTTATTAAATAATGCCTCTGGAACTAGTGTAGATAAATCGTTATTATGAACAATAGTTACATTAGTAAAGCTATTATTCAAAGTACTTTCATTTTCAAATAAAACTTTTAATTCGTCTAAAACTTCAAATGGGTTTAAACGTTTTTCAAAGCGCAATTCCTTTACTTCAATTATAGTATTAGAATCTTTGTTTAGTATACAAAAAGAAAGTCCACTCAAACTTAGTTGAATGGACAATTCTAGATTATTTAATTTGTTAGAACTGTTATTCGTTATCGCCATATGTTTTTGGCCAGTTTCCGTTAGTGTTAACTTCATCCATAGAACCTACTTTTAGAGCATCACCATTAACACCATCAACAGATACCACTTGATTTTCCTGTATTATTAAATCTTTACTTTGATCATTTAAAAGAACACTCTTTTTTACAACAGCTTCAAAAACAGGTATTTTTATATTATTTTGTTCTAAGAAACCGGCTTGCATTTTAAATTTTGCCCCTTCTTCACCTACGGGAACATTCATCATGTTCTTATAATGATTAGAAGTTTTGAATAAGGAATCTTTTACAGAAACGAAACCTAGAGTATCCACAATAATAATATCTTTATATGTATCAACGCCATATCTTTTGGTTAAATCCTCATCAATAATACTAGAATCTCTACGTTGAGTGATAGTGTATTCAGCCGTATCAATAAACTTTATTAAGCCATCAAAATCTTTAGCAAATTTACCAGTAACCTGTCTGTGCGCTAATTGAGAATCTCTAATATCTTTCAAACTCTCAATAACTATAGAGTAACGCTTATTTTTTACTTTATTAAATTGA
>NZ_CAJQQI010000193.1 GCF_905480415.1 uncultured Algibacter sp.
ATCAAGAGGTTATCAGGTTAGTTATAAAAAAGAAAAAGGAAGTTACACAATATCAGGAGTATCTCCTGACTATCAATATATAGAAAAAGCTGAAATTAAAGATGGACGATTTATTAGCTTGAAGGATGTAAAAGCTAAAGACAAAGTATGTGTTATAGGACGCCTTGTTGAGGAGGATTTGTTTTTGAAAGAATCTGCAATTGGAAAATATTTAGACTTAGAAGGTGTTCAATACAAGGTGGTTGGTGTTTATTCAGATGGCGGAGGTGATCGTCAAGAACGGGTTATTTATGCCCCATATACAACGATTCAAAGGCTTTACTATGGTAATGATGATATTGGAGACATCACTTTAACCTATAATCCTAAACTAACTGTAGATCAAGCTTTAGTTTTAATACAAGAAATGACATCGAAATTAAAGAACAAATTTGATGTGGCACCTAGTGATCAACGTGGAGTAAGAATTGGAAACGGTGTACTTACAGGTAAAAAAAGGCTTGATAATATTTCATCTGGTCTAGGCGTTCTAATTCCAATTATAGGATTTGGTACACTAATCGCTGGAATTTTGGGTATTAGTAATATTATGATTTTTATTGTAAAAGAACGTACCAAAGAGATAGGCATACGTAAAGCATTAGGAGCTTCACCAAGGTCTATTGTGTCTATTATTTTATTGGAGGCTATTTTAATAACAGCTTTTACAGGCTACATTGGTTTATTAATTGGGGTAGGTATTTTAAAAGCTACTGGCTCTAGCTTAGAGCGCTATTTTATTACAAATCCTAGTGTAAACCCATCTATTTTAATTAGTGCAACTATTGTTTTAATAATTGCAGGAGCTATAGCAGGGTTTTTACCTGCAAAAAAAGCATCCAAAATAAAACCTATTGTAGCTTTAAGAAATGGTTAAATGATAAAATTTTTATTAGAAAAAGATACCTGGCAAGAAGTATTTGACAGCCTTAGCAAAAATAAACTTAGGTCTATTTTAACTATGGTAGGTGTTTGGTGGGGTATACTATTACTTATAGGCTTACTAGGATCTGCAAAAGGGGTCGAAAATAATTTTAACACAAGGTTTCAAAACTACGCGACTAACAGTTTGTTTATTTTTAGTGGCACAACTACTATTCCTTTTAAAGGCTATCAAGAAGGACGACGTATCAAATTAAGTCTTGAGGATGTTGAAAAAATTAAGAATAATGTTAAAGGAGTTGAGTACGTTTTGCCTAGCCTCCAAGGTTCTATAACAGCAAGAAGGAATGCATTATCAGGAAATTTTGGTACTACTGGAGAATTTCCATTTCGAGACGTTCTAGCAAAAAAGAATCTTTTATGGGGGCGTTATATAAATCAAAATGATATTGATGATCGTAAAAAAGTGGTTGTTATATCAGAAGATGTATATAAGCAATTATTTGAAAAAGGAGAAAACCCTATTGGAAAAATAGTAAAAGGAGATAATTTAAATTATACAGTTATTGGTGTATTTGAGGTGGTTAATTTTGGAGGGCCACAAATAGATATTGATATTCCTTTTACAACCTTTCAGCAAGTTTATAATCGTGGGAATGATATTGATGTACTAACGATTACTGGTGATTCAGACTTTGATATTAATCAATTAGACGCCGATATTAAGCTATTGCTTAAAAACGTACATGATATACATCCAGATGACGATAGAGCACTTAATGGTTTTAATCTAGGAGACCGTTTTGAGCAACTTACAGGTTTTTTAACAGGTATGCAGTTCTTAACTTGGTTTGTTGGTATTGCAACCTTAATTGCAGGTGTATTTGCCATTGGAGGGATTTTATTAATATCGGTAAAAGAACGTACCAAAGAAATTGGAATAAGACGCGCTCTGGGAGCTACACCATACCTTGTTAAAAGACAAATAATTGTTGAAGCTGTAGCTATCTCATTAATTTCAGGATTTTTAGGGATTATAAGTGGCGGATTAATTTTAATGATGGTTAATAAACTGGCTGGACAAGGCGAAGATGCTTTTATGCGAAACCCATCTGTATCCATTGGTATGGTGTTTTTTGCATTACTCATTGTAACTGTTCTTGGCACTTTAATAGGACTTATTCCTGCATTTAAAGCCACAAGCATCAAACCAATTGACGCATTAAGAGAAGAATAAATTAAATATATAAGATGAAAAAAATTTTAAAAACCGTTTTTATTGCTGTAGCAGTAATATTATTTGCTTGGGTACTAAAGTATTTTTATGATGCCAATAGTAAAGCTCCAGAATCATTTAGTACAGAAAAACCGTTTTACACCTCTATCAGTACAAAAATAGTAGCAACTGGGAGTCTTAATCCTGAAGAAGAAATTGAGTTAAAACCTCAGATTTCAGGTATTGTGGATGCTATTTTGGTAGAAGAAGGAGATATGGTAAAAAAAGGAGATCTTATTGCTAAAATCAGAATTGTACCAAATGAACAATCATTGTTGAGTGCAAATAGCAGGCTAAATAGCTCAAAATTGTCATATGATAATGCCAATACGCTTTATAAAAGAAATAAAGTGCTTTTTGATAAAGGGGTTATTTCAAAACAAGATTTTGAAAATAGTGAGTTGTCATTTAATCAAGCTAAAGAATCCTTAGAACAAGCTAGAAATGATTATCAAATTATAAAGAAAGGCTCCATCTCTGGAGGTAGTTCTGCCAATACAAACATTATAGCCCAGATAGCAGGAACGATATTAGAAATTCCAATTCGAGTAGGTGACCAAGTTATTCAAAGTAACAACTTCAATGCAGGAACAAGTATAGCCACCATTGCGAATATGAGTAACATGATTTTTGAAGGAACCGTTGATGAATCTGAAGTTGGTAAACTAAAAGAAGGTGAGCCAATAGGTGTTGTTATTGGAGCGCTTGAAGAAAAAAAACTACAAGCAAAATTAACTTTTATTGCACCAAAAGGAATTTCAGATAATGCAGGTGCGGTACAGTTTACTATAAAAGCAGATGTAGAAGTAGAGGTAAACGCTAATATTAGAGCTGGTTATAGTGCTAACGCGGAAATAGATATAGCAAGTAAAGACAGTATTTTTAGTATTAAAGAATCATTAGTGCGTTTTGATAGAATTACTGAAAAGCCTTATGTTGAAATAGAACAAGGCGACAATACATTTAAAAAACAAGATATTAAACTAGGCTTATCTGATGGCATTAATGTTGAAATAGTTGAAGGTATTGAGGAAGACGATAAAATTAAGGTTTGGAATAAAGCATCTAAAGAAAATTAAGACTAGAAATATGATTAGTTTAAATATTAAATTCACTAAAAACAGTCTTTTACTGTTACTATTATTAGTTTCAGTTTCATTCTTTGCCCAAGAAAAGAAATGGACGTTGCAAGAATGCGTTAATCATGCCTTAGAAAATAATATTACTGTTAGGCAAACAGAAAACTCATTATTAATAAATGAGCAAGACATTATTGCTGCAAAAGGACAGTTTTTGCCTTCTGTAAATGGTAGTTTAAATCAAAACTTATCTTTAGGTAATGCCGAGTTATTTCAAGGGCAGTTTGTAGATAGAACTGCAAATAGTACTAACATATCTATTGGAGCTAATCAAACTATTTTTAATGGTTTTAGATTAACAAATTTGTACAAACAATCAAAATTAAACCTTGAATCTAATCAATTTGAGTTAAATAGAATTAAAGATGATATTTCGTTAAACGTTGTAAACGCTTATTTAAATGTTTTGTTTAATAAAGAGCAGCTAGAGATAGCCAATGCACAATACGAATTTAGTACAGCACAATTAAAACAAGTAAAGGGTTTAGTGGATGCTGGTGTGCAACCCAAAGCTAATATTTATGATGCTGATGCAGCTTTAAGTCGAGACGCGCAACAGGTAACTATTGCTGAAAACAACATTAATTTATCATTACTCACATTGTCACAATTATTACAAGTTCCTTATAATGGGTTTGAGGTTGAATTTATAAATATTGATACACCGTCAGAAGCTTTACTTTACAACAATATTCAACCCATTTTAAATTATGCGTTGGAAAACAGAAATGAAATTAAAGTTGCTGAAAAGAATATTGAAAATGCTGAACTAGGTACTGAAATTTCAAAAAGCGGGTTTTATCCAACGGTTACAGCAGGCTATTCATACGGAACTAGTGCTTTTTTCACGAATTTAAGTGATGATGAAACATCATTCTTTAATCAATTAAATGAGCAAAGAGCTCATAATGTTAGAATTAATATTAGTATTCCAATTTTTTCAAGATTTCAAAATAAAACAGCAGTTGCAAAATCTGGTATACAAGAAGAAAATAGCAAATTGCGTTTAGACCAAGCAAAGTTAGATTTAGAGTCTAATATTCAACGTGCATATACAGATGCTCAAGCAGCATTAAAAGCATTTGTTGCAGCAAAAAGGTCTTTAACGTCTCAAGAATTAGCATTCAACAACTCAAAAGAACGTTACGATATTGGTAGCATGACTGCTTTTGATTTAGAGCAGTCTAGAGTACAATTAATAAATGCAGAGTCGTCTTTGATAAATGCAAAATATGATTTTGTTTTTAAAACAAAAGTTTTAGATTTTTACATGGGAAAATCGCTAACTAACTAATTTGGCATTTATACTTAACATAGAAACCGCAACAACCAATTGTTCTGTATCTCTTTCAAAAGAAGGTAAAACGATAGTTTTAAAAGAGGATAATGATAAAAGTTATTCGCATGCAGAAAGACTTCATGTTTATATTGATGAAGTTTTAAAAGAAGCCAATATAAATTCGAACAAATTAGATGCTATTTCCGTTAGTAAAGGGCCTGGGTCTTATACAGGCTTACGTATTGGAGTTTCAGCAGCAAAAGGATTGTGTTTTGCACTAGATAAGCCATTAATTTCTATCCCTACCTTAGATGCTCTTGCACATCAGGTTAAAATGGATGATGGCATTATTGTTTCTATGCTCGATGCCCGACGGATGGAGGTTTATTCTGCTATTTACGATTCAAATTATAACGAAATAAGAGAAACCCAAGCTCAAATTTTAGATGAAACATCTTTCAATGATTACTTAGAGAAAGGAAAAGTTTATTTTATTGGTAACGGTGTTGAAAAAACAAAAACTTTAATCAATCACACAAATGCCATTTTCATTGAAGATAAGTTACCTTCTGCTAACGATATGAGTTTGTTAGCTGATACTAAATACAAAAAAAACGACACCGAAGATATCGCTTATTTTGAACCTTATTATTTAAAAGATTTCGTGGCTTTAAAGCCGAATTCTAAATAAAAAAAGACCCATTAAGCTTTAAACCTGATGGGTCGTAATATTTATTTAGTAAGGTTTTAACCTTGTTTTCGTATTTCAACTTGATGTGGGTAAGGAATTTCAATACCTGATTTATCAAGCGCTTCTTTTACATCTTCAGTAATACCAAAGTAAACCGCCCAATAATCGTCTGTATGGCACCAAGGTCTTACCGCAAAATTTATTGAACTATCTGCTAATTCAGAAACATTAACAGAAGGCTCTGGTGTTTTTAAAACTTTTGGATGCGATGTTAAAACATTCATTAATACCTCTTTTGTTTTCTTAATATCAGAATCATAACCAACTCCGAAGGTTAAATCTACACGACGCGTACCTTCTGTTGAATAATTAATTATATTTCCGTTTGATAAAGAACCATTAGGAATTATGATTTCTCTATTTGATAAACCAGTTAACTTAGTTGTAAAAATTTCAATTTCTTTAACGACTCCAATTTCACCTTGAGCTTCAACTAAATCTCCAATTTTAATAGGTTTAAAAATCATAATTAATACACCACCAGCAAAATTCCCTAATGAACCTTGTAGAGCTAATCCAACGGCTAAACCAGCGGCCGCTAAAATAGCTGCGAATGATGTGGTTTCAACACCAACAGTGCCTAAAACAACAATTATTAAAACAATTTTTAAAGTCCAGCTCAATAAGTTTAAAAGGAATTTTTGAAGACTCTCATCATAATCTCCTATAGACATAACCTTTTTAGTAGCTTTTAATATCTTTTTAATTACCCAAGATCCAATAATCCATATAACAATAGCTCCAAGAATTTTCAGTCCATAATCTAAGCCTAACTGAAGCCATTTTTCTGTGTCAATATTTTCTAAATTCATGATTTTTTATAAGTTTTGAATGATTGCAAAATTAAAAACTAAACGTAAGTTTTTAAGTCTTTAAATGATAAAAAAAAGATTAATTAACTTGGAATAAAGCAAAAAATTAACGCGATAATTGCAGGAATTGCTTGTACGTAGAATAACTTTATTTGTTTTGTAGAGAACGCTCCATAAATACCAGCTATGGTCACACAAATAAGAAAGAAAACAGCAACTCTTATATCGTTTTCAATCATAGAAAATATAAGTCCTGCTGCTAAAAAACCATTATAAAGTCCTTGGTTAGCCGCGAGCACTTTAGTTTCTTCTGCAAATTGTTTAGATTTTAAACCAAAAGCTTTGATGCCTTTTGGTTTGGTCCACATAAACATTTCTAAAATCAAGAAATAAATATGTTCTATGGCTACGAAAGCTAATAGTATAAAAGTTGTAAGTGTCATTGTTTTAAAAATTTTATAGCGTCTTTTACTTTTGAAACAGGCAATTTACAGGCCTTATTTACACACACGTAAATAAGTGTATTATTTGGGTTGTATCTATTCTCTAATAAAGGCATATTGTTTTCCGAAGTACTTCCAGCTATAAGTTTATTAGGGATGTAGGTTTTGTTTAATTCATCTATTTTCTGTTTTACATTAGCCCCAACAATAGCCACTTCGTAGTAAGGTTGTGCATAATTAAGCATTAAGTCAAACCAATTGGAGTATCCTGATGGATATTCTTGCATTTCTGGTTTTATATTATTTAGCATTGTCATAGCAGTTGCACTGAAGTGTTCATTATCAAAATAATGTGATAATTTAAATAGGTTTTTTGCCATAATAGAATTACTTGCTGGTATCACATTATCTCTATATTCAATACTTCTAGAAACCAATGAAGCATCTTCATTTGAGGTAAAAAAGAACATATTACTAGCACTATCGAAGAAATGGTCAAAAGTATAGTTTGCCAAACCTTTAGCAGTAGTTAACCATTTTTCATCTAAGGTGTTTTCATAAAGTGTTATAAAAGCATCAATAGTGGCAGCATAATCTTCTAAGTAACCGTTTATACTACTTTTTCCATTTTTATAATTATGATATAATCCACCATCTTCTCGTAATTGATTATTTACTATAAAATTGGCGTTTTTTTCTGCAATAGCGAGATAATCATCATTTCCAAACACACGATAAGCATCTGTATAGCCTTTAAGCATAATGGCATTCCAAGAGGTCAAAGTTTTGTCGTCTAATCTTGGTTTGGCTCTTTGGTTACGTTCTTTAAGAAGCAGAACTTTCCATGCTTCTTTCTTTTCTACCAAAATAGTTTTAGTAAGGTTGTGTTTCTTTATAATGGAGTCATCATCATCTTTCCTAATCAGCACATAATTATCATGTTCCCAAAACCCATAATTATTTATATTATAATAGTCTGAAAACAATTCAAAATCTTCTTTTAAAAGGGTGTTTAATTCATTTTTTGTCCACACATAAAATGCGCCTTCTTCAAGTTCGCCCTCTGAGGTATCACTGTCAGCGTCTAATGATGAATAAAAAGCACCATTACTAGTCGTCATTTCTTGTTTTATGTATTTTAAAGTTTCAATGACGATGTCTTTGTAAATTTCATTTTTAGTAATCAGGTATGCATCAGTATATAAACTAACCAGTTGCCCATTATCATAAAGCATTTTCTCAAAGTGAGGAATGTGCCATTTAGCATCAACGGAATATCTTGAAAATCCACCACCAATTTGGTCAAAAACACCACCGTAAGCCATTTTTTTTAGCGTCAAATTAACAAAGTCTAATAACTCAGTATCGTTATTTTGATAAGCATACCTCAAAAGAAAATGATAATTATTAGGCATCATAAATTTTGGTGCCTTATTCATGCCACCTTGATTCTTGTCAAATTGCTTTGACCAACTTTTAATAGCATTTTGAATGAAAGGTTTATCAAAAACGGGTTCATCAGTATTCAATTGAACAACATCTAATGATTTAATGCCCTCTTCTAATTTATCGGCATAGTCTTGAAGTTTTTCGGGATTATCTGCATATAATTTTGAAATTTGTTCTAAAGCATCCATCCACTGTTCTTTCTTAAAATATGTACCACCCCAAACAGGTCTACCGTCTGGCAAAGCAATTACATTTAAAGGCCATCCGCCACTGCCCGTCATAAGTTGAACTGCATTCATATAAACTTGATCTACATCAGGGCGCTCCTCTCGATCTACTTTTATATTGATAAAACTTTTATTCATCACTTGAGCTACTATGCTATCTTCAAAACTTTCATGTTCCATAACATGACACCAATGGCAGGCTGCATAACCAACACTAATAAGTATTAATTTATTTTCAGTTTTTGCTTTTTCTAAAGTGGTTTCATTCCATGCATTCCAATCTACAGGGTTATGCGCATGTTGTAATAGATAAGGACTAGTTTCATTGACAAGAGCATTGGTGTATGGGTGTTTCATGGACTCTGAATTCTGACCTTTACAGCCTATGATAAGTATTATAAACGCGAGTGGGAATAGGTGCTTCATGCAACAAAGTTAACAATTTTTAGCACAAAAAAAGCGTTCAAATAATGAACGCTTAGTGTTTTATATTGAAGCGGAATTTATTCTACTTCAAAAGTGATTTTTAAGTTTACCCTAAAGTCTGTTACTTCACCATTTTTTACGCTTGCGCTTTGGTCTTGAACATAAACAGAACGAATATTTTTTAAACTTTTTGATGCGTGTTGTATTGCTTTTTTGGTTGCATCTTCCTAACTTTTCTCTGAGTTAGCTAAAATTTCGATTACTTTTAAAACTGCCATGATTCTATATTTTTTAATTTATAATTAGGCCACCTCTTTAAAGGTAACTAATGTTAGACCCAATTAGTTTAAAAAAGTCACAAGGATTTAACCATTAATAGCCTCAACAGTTTCAACTTTTCCGGGTAACATTTCTTTGAGCATATTTTCAATACCGCTTTTTAGAGTGTATGTTGAAGAAGGACAACCACTGCAAGCGCCTTGTAGCATTACACTAACGCTTTTCTCAGCTGAATCATAAGAAATAAACTGAATGTTTCCACCATCACTGGCAACTGCAGGTTTAACATATTCTTCTAGAATGTTTACAATTTCTTTTGAAATATCATCTAAAGCTTCAAATTTGCTATCAATTTGTTTAGAAGATTTTTGTAATGTTTCAACTGCTTCTGGCAAAACAACATCTTTACCGCTTTCTATATAACTTCTAATAAACTCACGAAGTTCTATAGTAATATCTTGCCATTCAGCCATGTCGTATTTAGTAATCGACACATAATTTTCATCAATAAAAACACGTTGCACAAATGGAAAATGAAATAGTTCTGTCGCTAAAGGAGAAAGTTTAGCTTCATCAATTGAAGTGAACTCAAAAAGCGCTGTTACTATTTTTTTGTTAGCGACAAATTTCATCACTGATGGATTCGGTGTGCTTTCTGCATAAACCGTTATCGGTACTTTTTTAGTAGCAGCAGAAGATTCTTCCACAACAATGCCTCCGTCATTTAAATAGGCCTCAATTTGTTCAGAAACTTCATCTTGCACATCATTCCATTCTACAATATCGAATCGTTCAACTGCAACAAAATTTCCAGATATATACACTTTTTTTACAAAGGGCAAATAGAATAATTGCTGGGCTAAAGGAGATGCTTTAGCGTCATCTATATTATTAAATTCAAAACTTTGATGTTTGGTAATGAATTGATTTACTTCGAATTTTACAATGGAGCTATTGGATGTTTCTTGCACAGAAACCTTGAAAGTGTTCATTTCAGCTAATTTTTTACAAAAATACTAAAAGAAAACTTTAGATATCCATATATTTGAGTTTTGTTGGCTGTTTATAAAGGCTGCTTAGGTAAAGGTTATCTTTATCTTTTTTATGTATAATTTTTTAAGGATCAAGATGTTTGTGTTAAGCCAAACCCACTTGGTGAAAAAGTTTATGAAATTAAAAAATATTATTTTAGTGGCAATTACAGTTGTGTTTTCTAACATAACGACCTCTCAAGAAGGGCTACCAATATATACAGATTACCTAACAGATAATTATTACTTAATTCACCCATCTATGGCTGGTGTTGCTAACTGCGCAAAAGTTAGAATTACTGGGCGACAACAATGGTTTGGACAAGATGATGCTCCGAAGGTTTTAAGCATGAGTGTAAATGGAAGGATAGGTGATACTCAATCAGGTATTGGAGGGGTCTTTTATGCGGATAAAAATGGTTATCATTCTCAAAAAGGAGCTTATTTCACGTATGCTCATCACTTAATGTTTTCTAGAAGTGAAGTGGATTTAAATATGCTTTCTTTTGGCTTAAGTGCTGGGTTTGTTCAGTACCAACTAGATGAAACAACGTTTTTAAATGGAGCGCCTATACCGGATCCAATTATTAATGGAACCGTACAAAACGAAACAAATTTTAATGTAGATTTAGGATTCTCGTATCATTATCTTGATTCCTATGCACACGTAACTGTTAAAAACCTTTTAGAGAATGCTGGTATTAATAGAGATACGCAGATAACAAGCAATTTAAGGCGTTATTTGGTTTCTGTTGGTAGTGTGTTTAGTAGATTTGGTAGCGAATGGAGTTATGAGCCTTCTGTGATGTTTCAGTATAGAGATTTAACAAAAGAAGCAGCAATAGATTTTAACGGTAAAGTTTATAAGCAAATGGATTTTGGAAAAGTTTGGGGAGGAGTATCTTACAGACAGAGTCTAGACGGTGCTGAGTTTTTGACAAGTTCGAATGCAGTTAGTAGTCAAAAACTACAACAAATCACACCAATCTTAGGAGTTAACTATAATGACTTTATGTTCGCCTATACATACACGTATCAAATGAATGATGTAGTATTTACAAGCGGTGGTTTTCATCAAATAACATTAGGATATAACTTTAATTGTAGACAAGAACGTTTTGAATGTAATTGTCCCGCAGTAAACTAATTAATAAAATACGCTCAAATTTTGACCCTTTTTATTTATTCTCATGTATATTTTTTCTTTTAGGGCCTAGCATTTTCTAACCCAATAACATTTTTTTTGTTTCAGCATACAAGCCCTATTTGATTAATGTAAACGAAGCATTTTACTAAGTAAAGGAAGACAAACTATAGTTTCAACTTCAAAAAATCAGAATTACTATCTAATTTCAAACAACAAAACTATGCCAGTAATAAAATCAGTTAGAGGAAAATCACCTATCATTCCAAAAGATTGTTTCATTGCCGAAAACGCTACCGTAGTAGGTGAGGTAACCATGGGGAGTCATTGCAGTGTCTGGTTTAGTGCAGTTGTCCGTGGCGATGTAAACTTCATTAAAATGGGTGACAAGGTCAATATACAAGATGGTGCCGTAATTCATGGTACGTATCAAAAATCTGCCACAACCATTGGCAACAACGTGTCAATTGGCCATAACGCTCTAGTTCATGGATGCACTATTAATGACGATGTTCTGGTTGGTATGGGAAGTATCATTATGGATGGTTGCGTGATAGAAAGTAATAGTATTATCGCTGCAGGCGCCGTGGTAACACAAAACACTATAGTTAAATCTGGAAGTATTTACGCCGGTGTTCCCGCTAAAAAAGTTAAAGATATTAGCAAAGACCTTATTTCGGGAGAAATAAACCGCATTGCCGATGCCTATATTAATTATTCAAGTTGGTTTAAAGAATAAGTTGTTATCCTGTACTTGTTTCAGGAGCTCATTATTAACAATATTTATATTTTTAGCGTTACCAAAAGGTTGGGCTTTATTCGTTGATTTCTATTTTACATTATGAACTTATGAATATAAATATGTCACTACTCGCTTCCTCCTTCGTCGGCGAGCTCAAACATACCGTTTAATCCCTAGCGCAAAGGCGAGCTTCAATTAAAAATCTAGATAGTCAACAACAAAGTGTTTCCCTAAAAGTTGTGTCATTACTTCTGGAGCACCGTTAGTGTAAAATTCATTTTTAGAATATCTAGTTTCAGAATTCAATAAAATATGCTTTTCTAAAACAGTTTTAGTTTGTCGTGCTACGGCTTCACCAGAATCAATAATTTTCACGTGTTTAGGAAGTATTTCTAAAAGTAAAGGAATCAAATAGGGGTAATGTGTACATCCTAAAACCAAATAATCAATATCAGCTTTAATCATCGGCTCTAAGTAAACTTTTAAAAGCAATTTCATCTCTTCAGAATATAGATTGCCACTTTCTATAAGTTCCACAATACCATCACCAATTTGTTCAACAACTTTAATATTGCTAGCAAATAGGTTGGTGGTTTTGGAAAACAGTTCGCTAGTCAATGTGCCTTTTGTAGCTAAAATACCAATTGCATCTGTTTTTGTTTTTAAAGCGGCAGGTTTAATAGCGGGTTCAATACCAATAAACGGAACGCTGTATGTTGCTCTTAAGTAATCAATAGCATTGGTTGTAGCTGTATTGCAAGCCACAACAATAAGCTTACAGTTTTTACTGAGTAAGTATTCCGTATTCTTTATACTTAAATTAATAATAGCATCTTTACCTTTTGGCCCATAAGGAGCATTTTTACTATCAGCTAGATATATCGTATTTTCATAAGGCATTAAGGCGTGGATTTCTGTCCAAATAGAAGTGCCTCCAACACCAGAATCAAAAATACCAATAGATTGTTTACTCATAAGTTTAACAAAAATAAAAAAGCTGCCTTGTAAAAAGGCAGCTTTAAGATATATTTTATTGCAATTTTATATTAGATACCCATTTGCTTTTTTACATCTGCTAAAATATCATCGCCATCAGCTACAATTAAAGTTGCTCTATCTAAAACATATTGGTAACCTTGAGCTTTAGCTACTTCATTTATAGCTTTCATTGCCGCTTCTTGTATAGGCTTAAATAAATCAGCTTCTTTATCAGCTAAATCCTTTTGTGCATCAGTTCTAAACTGCTGAATACGTTGTTGCTTTTCTTGTAATTCAACCATTCTAGTTTGATTTTCTTCGGCCGTTTTAGTACTTGCCTCAGCATCATACTGCTTGACAGTATTTTGGTATTCAGTAATTGAAGCCTGGATATCAGTTTGGTATGTTTTTCCCAAAGCTTCAATCTCAGATTGTGCTTTTTTAGCTGCAGGCATAGATGCAATTAATTCTTGTGTATTTATGTGAGCAACTTTACTTTGTGCTTGTGTAAAGCCAATAGTTGTAATACATAGTACGGTTGCTAATAAGAGAGTTTTGAATTGTTTCATTTTTAAATAGTATTAAGTGTGTTATAAATTATTAATTGTTTATACTGTCTTTTGCCTTTTGGCGATCTTCTAAAATTTTATTTTTTCTGTCTTCTAACGCTTTCTTTCTTTTAGCTCTTTCAGCTAATTTTTTCTGTCTGTTTTCTTCAATGAGTTCAGCCTTAGTTTTGGTCTTGCCTTCAACAGATTTAGCTCCTTCAGCAGGTTTTGATGTTCCTTCTTCACTTTCAGCAGCTACTTTAGATGTCTTGCTTCTGGCATCAAGCTTCGCTTGTTTTGCTTCTTCTCTATCATCTAATGTCTTCTGACGCCTAGCTTCCGCTTCTAATTTCTTTGCTTCACGCACTGCTAAAATTTCTTCTCTACGTTTTTCAACAGCACTTTCTCTTTTCGCTTTCTTTTCTTCTAAAACTTTTTCTCTAGCTTCCAACTCTTCATTTATTTCAGGAATCAATTCCTCTTCTTCTGCAGCCTTACGTTCTGCTTTTGAGTTGGCTTGCGTACGTTTTGATGTTCTTGTGATACTTCTTAAAACTTGCTCACTGATATCAAACTGTTTTGCCGAAAAGAGCATCACCGCATCTGATGACTTATCAAAAATAAAATCATACTTTCTTCCTTCAGCCATATCTTGAACCGCAGCGAATATTTGATCCTGTATAGGCTGCATTAACTGTTTCTTTTGAATGAACAAATCACCGTTTGGTCCGAAACGTTTTTGCTGATAGTCTAAAATTTCATTTTCTTCAAAAGTGATATCTTCTTCACGCTCATCAATAAGCTCTTTTGTTAAAAGTGCTTTTTCATTACTTAAATCTTTTCGCTTTTGTTCTACAGTTGTCAATTTTGATTGAATCTCATTTTTCCATTTTTGAGCTTTATCTTCTAATTGAGTAGTAGCCTCTTGATATTCAGGAACATTCTCTAAAATATACTCGGTGTCTATATAAGCAATTCTCACACCGCGCTGTGCATGCGAATAAAAGCTTAGCATAAAAACTAATGTCAGTAAAAAAAGAACGTTATGTTTCATCTCTTTAATTTTTTATAATTTATGACTTATAAATTCTAAAAGTGACAGATGATTTTCTCTGCCTTTTGAATTGTATCTTCAAAATTAACGAATTTTAATCTTAAAAATTTTAATTCTCATGCAAATCATCAATGTGGTATTAGAAAATATCGTGCCAAAATGTTTTTTTACTTAAAATTGCTGTCCAATTATGAAGTGAGTTTCCCAACCATGTTTAACAGTTTCTCCTGGTAAAGCATCAAATCCATGACCAAAATCAATGCCTAATAAACCAAAGGCAGGCATAAAAATTCGAATACCTAGACCCGCAGAGCGACTGATATTGAATGGGTTAAAATCTCTAAAAGTATCAGATGAAGCTCCTCCTTCTAAAAAGCCTAAAGCATAAATCTTCGCAGAAGCTTTTAATGTAATAGGATAACGAAGTTCTAAAGAAAACTTATTGTAAATACTTGATCCATCTTGAGATGCTTGACCTGTTGTTTCATCTAAATGTGTAAGAGATTGGTTCGGATATCCACGTAATTGAATAACCTCCCTACCATCTAACGAAAAATTACCTAAGCCATCACCTCCTAGATAAAAACGTTCAAATGGTATAACACCCCTATCATTGTTGTATGCGCCTAAAAAACCAAATTCAATCTTTGGTCTTAAAACTAAATTTTTAGCAACTTGTGTATACCACTCTCCAGAAAATTTTACTTTATAAAATTCAAGCCATTTATAGCGTTCTTGATCTATACGTGTTATGTCTTCATTTGCTTCAATATAATCGCGATCTGCAGCACTGGTTGCATTTGATCTTTTTTCGAGGGCATCATCATAATCAATAGATAATTGTTCGTAATCTACTCCATTAAATAATGAATAAGGAAGGGAAAATTTAGCTGTAACTCCAAAATTAGAACCACCTGTAGGGAAAATAGGGTCTACACTTGTATTATTTCTTGTTAAACCAAAAGTATATGACAAATTATTAGAAAAGCCATCACCAAATGTAAATAAACCTGTATTATAATTTTTTAAGTCGTATCGCTGATAACTTATAGCTTGAGAAAGTGTAAAATAATCATCAGGAACGGATAATCGTTTTGCTAAACCTAAAGTAATTCCTGTAATGTTGAAACTTCTACTTTTATCTGCATTCCTTGTTTGAGGATTATACAAAAACTGTTTAGTATGTGAAAGGGATGTAGAAAATTGAACAGGACGTTTACCTCCTAACCAGGGTTCAGAGAATGAAAAACTATAAGTTTGATAAAAACGACTGGCTTGTAAACGTAATGCTAGTTTTTGGCCATCACCCATAGGGATTGGTTTATAAGCGTCTTTCTTAAATATATCTTTTATTGAAAAGTTATTGAAAGATAAACCAAGTGTTCCTATAAAACCACCACCACCGTAGCCACCTTGTAACTCAATTTGACTAGAGCCAGTTTCTTTAACCGAATATTCCATATCAATGGTGCCCTCAACAGGGTTGGGGTTATTAAAGTTTGGTGAGATTTCTTGAGCATCAAAAAAGCCTAATTGACCAAGCTCTCTAACCGTACGCACTACATTTGCTTTACTATATAACTGCCCTGGACGTGTACGAAGTTCTCTGTAAATAACGTGATCGTTAGTCTTATCATTACCAACTACACTTACTGTATTAAAATAAGCTGGTTTCCCTTCTGATACTCTGACCTCAATATCAATAACATTATTAACAGCACTTACTTCTACAGGGTTGATACTAGAAAATAAATAACCATTATTTTGGTATTGATTTGTGATATCTTGTGCATCCGGTTTTGAATCGTCAGCAATTCGTTTTTGCAATAAGATACCATTGTAGGTATCTCCTTTTCTAATACGTAATAGTCTATTTAATTGGTCGTTAGTATAAACCGTGTTACCAATAAATGTTATATCACCAAAGGTGTATGCTTCTCCCTCATTAACGTTAACAATTAGTGATATCGTTTTATCATTGTTATAAATGACACTATCCGACAAAACTCGGGCATCTCTATAACCATTTTCTTTATAGGTATCTATTACATGACCTAAATCTGCTTGATAAGCAGAATCTATAAATTTTGAACGTTTAAGTATTCTTAGGCGGTTGATTTTCTTGGTGCCTTTCATACTTTTTCTAAGCCTTTTATCGTTTAGAACTTCGTTACCATTAAAAATAATATCTTTAATCTTTACTTTTTCACCTTTATCAATATTAAGTACCATATTTACTCTTGAGGTCTCGATAGAGTCTATAACTTCAATGGTATTGATATATACTTTAGTATTAAGAAAACCGTCTTTTTTATATTTTTTCGTGAGGAAGTTTTTAGTTGTAGTAATAAGGTTTTCAGTAATCTTCGTGCCTTTTTTTAGTTTATTCTCATTAATTATACTCTCTTTTTTTCCTTTTTTAACACCGTTGATTTTAAGTTCGTTAAGTTGAGGTAAATCAGCTAATTTTATTTGTAAATAAACTACATCGTCTTCTATTTTAGTAACGTAAACTTCAATGTCGCTAAACAATTTAGAATTCCAAAGTTTTTTGATAGCATTACCAATATCTTCACCTGGGATGGTTATTTCTTTGCCCTTTCTTAAGCCAGAATATGTAATGATAGTTTGCTCGCTAAATGAAGTATTGCCAGCAACTGTAATTTCGGCTAATGTATATTTTTTGCCTTTACTAAAATTTGAATTTTGAGCATTAATATTAAGGCAACTAATAAGAAAGAGTAGAGTTACGCAGTATTTTAAATATGTTAGTGTAGGTAAAATTTTAGCTAAGTTGTTCACTTGTTTTCCCAAATCGTCGTTCTCTTTTTTGATATTCAATAATAGCTTCATACAAATGATCCTTCGTAAAATCTGGCCATAAAACATTTGTGAAATATAATTCGGCATAAGCAATTTGCCATAACAAAAAGTTACTTATGCGCTGTTCTCCACTGGTTCTAATAAGCAAATCTACATCTGGTAAATTTTGCGTGTAAAGATGCTGATTTATAATTGATTCTTCAATATTTTCGGGCGAAATTATATTATTTTTAACTTTAATACTAATTTCTTTAACAGTGTTTATGATTTCCTCTCTTGAACCATAGCTAAGCGCAAGCGTTAAAGTCATTCTTGTATTCTGCTTGGTGTTTTCTATAACTTCAAAAAGTTCTTTGTGTACTTTTTTAGGAAGTGTATCTAAAGCCCCAATTGCTGTTAGTTTAATATTATTGTTTTGAAGTGTGCTAATTTCTTTTTTTAATGAAGACACTAAAAGTCTCATTAACGTTTGAACTTCTAGTTTTGGTCTGTTCCAGTTTTCAGTTGAAAAGGCATAAAGGGTTAAGTTTTCTATGCCAAGTTCTGCAGAAGTCTCAACGGTCTGTCTTACAGATTTCGTCCCATTTTCATGTCCAAAAGCACGTAGCATTCCTTTTTGTTTTGCCCAACGCCCATTACCATCCATAATAATAGCGATGTGTTTTGGTAACGGTTTTGTAAGTATGCTGTCTTTTAAATCCATTTTATTCTAAGCAATAGCACGGGTTTTCCCCAAAGGTATAAGTAAGTGTAATGCCTGAAAACACATACCAGTCGTTATTATTTATATTTCCGAAACGGAATTGTTGCAAAGATTCTGAGTCTGGAATACTTCCATCAAGTTCGTCTGAAAACGTGTAACGCGCACCTATTTCAACCCCCAAGATAAAGTTTTCCATAAAATTAGTCTTAAAGCCCAACACCATAGGTACACCATAGGCCCAACTTGATGTGTTTTCTGATCTTTGAACGCCATTATAAAGATAATGATTATCATGATAGGCAACCGTTAAACCAGAATAAAGATAAGGAGTTCCTAGTTTTTCGCCTGAATGCAGATTGAAATCTAGGAATGTGAATTCCATTCCTAACGAAATTTCTGTTATTTTACTTGAAAACTCATAATCTCTTTGAACACGTCTCGGGTCATCTGAATTAGTGTCAACACCTTCTAATTCACTAAATATTAATGAAGCTCTGTAGGAATGCCTTTTGCTTCTATTCCATTTATAAAGCCCACCAATAGCTAATTGATTTGGCGAAATATAATCGGTTGCACCAACATCTCCAATAAAATTACTACCTCCTAAAAAAAGCCCTATTTCGTTAATTTGAGCAACGCTTAATTGGATGCTTAAAATGCTTAATATCAATATAGTAAAATGCTTCATAAATATTCAAAAGTTTGCAAATATAATAAATAAGATTAGCCCATAATAATTTGAGCTAAATTGTATTAGTGTAAAACAGAAATTCTTTTGAAATATTGTTTTGCTATTTTGGTAAATTACGTTTGTCTTCGCCCCATAGTAACTTCTTTCTTAGGGTTGCTAAAAAGCTTTCATTTAAAAGATCTATCATTTTAATTTTAAAATCAGCTTTTTTAATTTTTATAAGTGTTCCGTTATCTAATGTTGCAATTCTAGAATCTAATGATATTAAATGTTGTTTTTCTCTACCATGAACTCTAAGATGTATTTCTGTAGAGTCTGGAATTACTAATGGGCGAGCACTCAAGTTGTGCGGAGCAATTGGGGTTAATACAAAACTACTTGAGCCAGGTGTAATTACTGGGCCTCCGCAACTTAAGGAATATCCTGTTGAGCCTGTAGGTGTCGATACTATTAAGCCATCACTCCAGTATGAGTTTAGAAATTCATCGTTCAAATACGTGTCTATGGTAATCATAGCTGTCGTATTTTTTCTGCTTACTGTAATCTCGTTCAATGCGAAATTCATTGATTCGATTTCTTTGTTTTCAGAAGACGTTTCTACAGTTAAAATACTACGTTCAGAGATTCTATATTTTCCATCAATTATATCTTGTACAGCTTCTTCTATGGCATTAACTTGAATAGTAGCTAAAAAACCAAGCCTTCCTGTGTTGATTCCAATAATAGGGATGCCTAAATCTTTAACAAACAGGGTAGCTCTTAGAATGGTTCCGTCGCCACCAATACTTACTAAAAAGTCAAAACTAGTATCAAGCTCAGTAAATGTTTTATATTTATGATAGTCTTTAATGTTATGAGGTTCCAGATCAATCAGTTTATGAAACTCAGTTTCAATATAGGCTTCGGAACCTTGATTCTCAAGAAAATTAAAAAGTGTTTCAACTGATTTAGGAGTTGTAGTACTGTAATAGCGTCCAAAAATGGCAACTTTCATAACTTATCCAGATTTAGAGTTAAAATAATGTATTCTAGCTTGTTCATTTTTATTCTATTTCCTTGTTCATAATTTTCTCTAACTTAGGCCATGTAAAGCAATCACCAAAATATCTAAAAAAAAGTAACATCGTTTTATGCGCGCCCTTTTAAAATTAAATTGGGGTTACATGTTTAAATATTTTTTTAAATAATCTGAACGCTCTTTTAAACTTTCAATGTATCCGTCTTCTTCATGCCCAGAAACAATATTATAACTATATCTGCGGAAGGTTTGTATGATTTCATTAAGTCCAGTGTTTCCTATTTTTAAAGTAACCTGAACTAAATCTGTGTTCATTCTTGAAATAAAGGCGCCTAGAAGTTTAGCGTCGTTTGATTCTACGATTTGGCTAATTTCACTAAATGAATAATCATTAATGCCTTTTTCAACAACTAAAATACCTCCGGCTTCAGAGAAAAATGGAGACTCACTAAATAAGCTGATAACGTCCTTTAATTCATAATAACCTAAATATTCATTTTGCTCACTTAAAACAGGCATAATATTGGTAGAATTAATAGCAAAGGCCTCTAAAACATCTAGCCAAATTGTGTTATTTCTAACAAAAAAATCCTCTAAGGCATATTTATATTCGTTTAAAGGTTTATCGTTATCAAAACAATGTGCATCTGTTTCAGAAAAACAACCTAAATACGTTCCATTATTATCTTTAACAGGAATATGAGAAAAAGTAAGTTGATTAAACAGTAATTGTAAATGACTTGTTTTACTGCTAGTATTTAACGGCTTTATATCGTTTATTATAAGTTCTGAAAGTTTCATAGCACCAAGAGAATAGGACTGCAAATTAATCAAAAAAATAGTACCAATGCTTCTTGTACTTTGTATTTTTGCCTTTTAAAATGGATTTATGACAAAGTTAAGTGTTAATATCAATAAGATAGCAACGTTAAGGAATTCCCGAGGTGGCGATGTGCCAAATGTAGTTCAATTTGCGAAAGATGTACAACGTTTTGGTGCTGAAGGTGTCACCATACATCCAAGGCCAGACGAAAGACACATTCGTTATCAGGACGCACGCGATTTAAAACCAGAAGTTTATACTGAATATAATATTGAAGGAAACCCTGTTGAGTCCTTTATTAATTTAGTTTTAGAGGTGAAACCTACCCAAGTAACTTTAGTGCCAGATGCAGTTGATGCTATTACGAGTAATGCGGGTTGGGACACTATTAAAAACAAAGATTTTTTGGTTGATGTCATTAAAGAGTTTCAAAACAATAATATTAGAACTTCTATTTTTGTGGATCCCATTTTAAAACAAATTGAAGGGGCAAAAGCTACAGGAACAGATAGGGTTGAATTGTATACGGAGGCATTTGCACATCAATATGGTTTGGGTAATAAAGACGCCATTAAACCTTATATAGAAAGTGCAGAATTAGCAAATAGTTTAGGATTAGGAATAAATGCAGGTCATGATTTATCTCTTGATAATATCAAGTTTTTTAAGAATGAGATTCCAAACTTATTAGAAGTTTCTATCGGGCATGCATTAATTACTGAGAGTTTGTATTTGGGTGTAGAAAATGTTATTCAAATGTATTTACATAAACTGAAATAATGCTTTTACATTCAAATATTATAGGCGAAGGAAAACCTTTTGTGATTTTGCATGGGTTTTTAGGTATGGGTGATAACTGGAAAACACTTGGAAGTCAGTTTAGTGAACAAGGGTTTCAAGTACATTTAGTTGATCAGCGAAACCATGGACGTAGTTTTCATGATGATGAATTTAATTATGAAGTTCTTGTTGAAGATTTAAAGCATTATTGCGATGCATATAAATTATCTGAAATTGTATTGTTAGGACATTCTATGGGCGGAAAAACGGCCATGTTATTTGCAACACTGTATCCGAAAATCGTTTCAAAATTATTGGTTGCAGATATTTCTCCACGTTTTTATCCAATTCATCATGATGCAATATTGAATGGCTTGAGTGAATTAGATTTTGATACCATTAAAACGAGAGGAGAGGCAGATAAAATTTTGAGTAATTATGTATCTGATTTTGGCACACGCCAATTTCTGCTTAAAAATTTATATTGGGTTGTAAAAGGGCAATTAGGATTACGTATTAATTTAGAAGTCTTAAAAAATGAAGTCGGTGAAATAGGAGAGTCTTTACCAAGCTTTGCAATGTTTGATAAAGAGACTTTGTTCTTGCGAGGAGACCGCTCAGAATATATAGGAGTAGATGATGAACGTATTATATCAAACCATTTTCCTAAAGCAGAAATTGCGACAATTTCCAATGCAGGACATTGGTTGCATGCTGAAAACCCTAAGGGCTTTTTGGAGGCTGTAATTAATTTTGTAAATTCATGAGCAAAATAAGAAACTATGAATATAATTTTAAGATTATTGTTAAACGCTGTAGCTGTATTTTTTTTAGCAAACATATTAAATGGTGTTAGTGTAGATGGGTATATTTCTGCAATAATTGTGGTGCTAGTATTATCTATTCTGAATCTCTTAGTAAAACCACTTTTAATCATTTTAACCTTGCCTGTAACTATCCTTACTTTAGGCTTATTTTTATTAGTTCTAAATGGATTAATTATTCTTTTGGCGGATAAATTTATTGATGGATTTTCTGTTGACAGTATTTGGTGGGCAATCTTATTTAGTATTTTGTTATCTATGCTACAATCGCTTTTGCAGTCCTTCTTAAAAAAAGATAAAAAATAGGTTCAAAATCAAGGAATTAAAAACTTTGTTGGGATGTAAAAATATATTATTTTTGCATCCCAATTTTGGTTACAAAAGTTTAGGTTTTTAAAAGAAACCTTTATTGTTAAATGCCTGATTTAAGGCTTTATATCATTTAAAATGAATATTACAAGAGAAAACGTTGACGCATTAAATGCTGTAGTAAAAGTAGATATCGCTAAAGAAGATTATAGTGATAAGGTTGAAAAAATATTAGTTGATTACCGTAAAACAGCAAACATTCCAGGTTTTAGAAAAGGACATGTGCCAATGGGTATGGTTAAAAAGCAATATGGTAAAGCTGTTTTGGTTGATGAGGTTAATAAACTTTTACAAGATGCTTTAAACAAATATTTAACTGAAGAAAAGTTAGATGTTCTTGGGCAACCGTTACCAAAAACTCAAGAAGAAATAGATTGGGAATCTGATAAATTTTCTTTTGAATTTGAATTAGGTCTTGCACCAGAATTTAAAGTTGATTTAAAAAGCAAAAAATCTATTACGCAATACAATATTGTTGCAGATAAAAAGATGATTGATGAGCAAATTGAGCGTGTTCAAAAACAATACGGAAAGTTAGTGCCTCAAGATGCGGTTGAAAAAGACAGCGAAATTACTGGAGCTTACACAAACGAAGAAAAGGAAATTGATAATACAGTAACCTTAACTCTAGATAAGTTCAAAGGAAAGTCTACAGCAAAACAATTCGTTGGAGCTAAGGCAGGAGATGTTATTACATTAAAAACTAAAGGGCTTTTTGAAGATGACCACGATTTAATGCATGCTTTAAAAATAGAACATGATGATGCTCATGGTTTAGATGTTGAAGTAAACTTCACAATTTCTGAAATAAACAAACGTGAATTAGCAGATTTAGATCAAGAGTTATTTGATAAGCTTTTTGGTAAAGATGAGGTTACTTCAGTAACCGAGTTAAGGGCTAAAATAAAAGAAGATGCTGAAAAACAATTTGTTCAGCAAGCAGACCAAAAGTTGTTAAACGATGTCACTGAGCATTTAGTTGAAAACACAAAGTTTGATTTACCAGCAGAATTTTTAACTAAATGGATGCAAACTTCCGGTGAGCAAGAGTTGGATGCAGATCAAGCAAGAGAAGAGTATGAGAAATCTGAAAAAAGCTTACGTTATCAATTAATAGAAGGGAAGTTAATCGAGGCTAATAACGTTCAAGTAACCATGGACGATATTAAAAGTCATGCAAGAGAGATGATTAAAGGGCAGATGGCTCAATTTGGTCAAATGAATCCTTCTGATAAAGAATTAGATGACATTGCTGCTCGTGTATTATCAAATCAAGATGAAGCTCGTAGAATTTCAGAGCAGTTAGTTAGTCAAAAACTACTAACAGTCTATAAGGAAAAAGCAAATCTTAAGACTAAAGAATTAAGTTATGAAAACTTTGTTAAAGAAGTTTATGGCGATAAATAAATAAAGAATAATTGCTTATCTTTAAGCGCTTAAGTCTAACAGATTTAAGCGCTTTTTTATTCAAAATAAATACAAAAAAGATTATGGATTACGCAAAAGAATTTGAAAAATTCGCGATAAAAGATCAAGGAATTAGTAGCACATATTACAATAAAATTATTAGTAGTATGTATCCTAGCAACTTAACTCCGAATATTATTGAAGAGCGTCAAATGAATATTGCTGTTTTTGATGTGTTTTCACGTTTAATGATGGACAGAATTATTTTTTTAGGTCAAGGAATTAATGATCAAGTAGCTAATATTGTACAAGCTCAATTATTGTTTTTAGAAAGTACAGATGCTAATAAAGACATTCAGATTTATATTAATTCTCCAGGAGGAAGTGTATATGCAGGTTTAGGGATTTATGATACCATGCAGTTTATTAAACCAGATGTAGCAACTATATGTACTGGTATGGCGGCATCAATGGGAGCGGTTTTATTATGTGCTGGAGCAAAAGGAAAGCGAAGTGGTTTAACCCATTCACGAGTTATGATTCACCAACCATTAGGTGGTGCTCAAGGACAAGCAAGTGATATCGAGATTACTGCTAGAGAAATTTTGATTTTAAAGGAAGAGCTTTACAAGATTATAAGTAAGCATTCTGGTCAAGATTACGACAAAGTATATGAAGATAGTGATAGAGATTACTGGATGAAAGCTGATAAAGCGAAAGAATACGGTATGATTGACGAGATTTTGGCTCGCAAGTAAATAAGTTGTAATTTTAAAGAATTGTTATAGAGGGGCTTATAGTGACTCGCTCCAAAAATAGATAAGATTAATGGCAAAGGAAGAATTAGAATGTTCGTTTTGTGGTCGTAAAAAACCTGAAACAAATTTATTAATAGCAGGACTTGATGCTCACATCTGTGATAGGTGTATCGAGCAGGCGCATGGTATTGTACTCGAAGAGTCTAAGGAAAGTGATGGTGGCGATTTGTCTGCGGAATTAAAACTTCGTAAACCCTTACAAATAAAAGAATTTCTTGATGAGTATATTATTGGGCAAGTGGCAACTAAAAAAGTCATGTCTGTTGCTGTTTATAATCATTACAAAAGGTTGTTACAGCCGCCATCAAAAGATGATATTGATATTCAAAAAAGTAATATCATAATGGTTGGCCAAACTGGTACAGGTAAAACTTTAATGGCTAAAACCATTGCAAAAATGTTAAATGTACCGTTGGCAATTGTTGATGCTACAGTTTTAACAGAAGCTGGTTATGTAGGTGAAGATGTAGAAAGTATTTTAACCAGATTACTTCAAGCAGCTGATTATAACTTAGAAAAAGCAGAAAAAGGAATTGTTTTTATTGATGAAATTGATAAAATTGCTCGTAAGAGTGATAATCCATCGATAACTCGAGATGTATCTGGTGAGGGAGTGCAACAAGCCTTATTAAAACTTTTAGAAGGGACTGTTGTTAATGTGCCGCCAAAAGGGGGTCGTAAGCATCCAGACCAAAAATTTATTGAAGTAAATACTGAAAATATTTTATTTATTGCAGGTGGTGCTTTTGATGGTATAGAAAGACATATTTCAAAACGATTAAACATGCAAGCTGTAGGTTATAGCGCATCCATGTCGGATGAGAATGTAGATCAGAGTAATTTATTGCAGTATATAATTCCAAAGGATTTAAAAGATTTTGGGTTAATTCCTGAAATAATAGGTCGTTTACCAGTTTTGACTTATATGGATCCATTGGATGCAGAAACCTTAAGAGCTATTTTAACAGAGCCTAAGAATGCTATAATCAAACAATATAAAAAGTTGTTTGAAATGGATGATATTGATTTCAGTATTACTGATGGGGCTTTAGGTTTTATTGTTGGAAAAGCTATTGATTATAAGTTAGGCGCTAGAGGGTTGCGTTCACTTTGCGAAGAGATTTTAACGGATGCTATGTTTGAACTGCCAAGTAGCCCCGATAAAAAATTAAATGTTACTAAAGCATACGCAGAAGATAAATTAACTAAAACTACCTTAAAGAAACTAAAAGCAGTTTCATAAAAAAGTTTGATTTATATAATTAAAAAACCACGCTGTTTAGCGTGGTTTTTTATGGAAATTAATTAATAATGGATGTCTTTATAAAAATGTTTATTTCTATTTTAATTTTTTTGTAAATATATATTTAATAAATAGCAGTACAATGGTGCTTTTTAGCCTTTTAGGTTATAAGACAAAATACTCGTTTAAAAACTTTTGTGTAAACACTTAGTCGATCTATAAGCAGATTAACTAAGTTTTTTACCTATCTATTTATTATCACTAGCTCTACACGTCTGTTAGATTTAAGGTCTTGTTCAGAACAATTATCTCCACAGTCAATCAATGGTTCTGCTTCGCCATAACCTTTAGATCGCAATCTGTCTTTTGAAATTCCATTATACACCAAATAATTTAGTACAGATGCAGCACGGTCATCTGATAACTTTAAGTTAAATAAATCATTCCCAATATTATCAGTATGGGCATTAATAGCTAATTTCATTTCTGGGTGTTCATTTAGAATATAAATAATCTTATTCAATATGCGATGTAATTCTTTTTTAATATTTGACTTATTAGAGTCAAAGAATATATTGTCTGCTACTAGTCTTAACTCTCTCTCAACATCGTAAATTGGATTTGTAGAGGATAATTCAAAGTTTTTTAAATACGTTGTTTCTGTATCCTTATGTGCTAGAAAGTCGAAATTTAGATCTTCAAACCCATCCTTAGATATCGAAATTTTATAATTCTCGGAAGGGATCACGTTAAAACTATAAGCGGCATTTTTTTCAGTAGTATATCTAGATATTTCAACGCCTTCTTCATCCTTCAATATAACAGTAGAGTTAGGCAGAATGGTCTGTGATTCTAAATCAAAAACTTGACCTTTTAATGTCTGTATCACATCTCCACCAATGGCAGTGTAAAGATCATAACTACGTCTGCCATTTTTATATTCTCTATTAGAAGACACATATCCTTTGTTTTTGGCTGCTAAAATATAGGCGATTTCATTGTAAAAGGAATTAATAGTTTTACCTAGATTTCTAGGTTTTTTATATTCATTTTTTAAAATTTTACTCACAAAAACATCAAATCCTCCCATGTTTTCATGACCTTCAGAAGAAAAGTATAAATATTTATCATCTTTAGAAAGTGACGGATATTTATCATCAAAAGGCGTATTTATTAAATTTCCTAAATTTTGAGGATCTCCAAGTGAACCATCTTTGTTGATAGTAGAAACATATAAGTCAAATCCTCCCATGCTATCAGGCATGTTTGAAGAAAAATATAATTTATCTCCAAGATGATTTATATAAGGATTTTCTATAGAAACACCTTCCTTATTAATGCTTGATAATTCTTGGTTTACCCAATTACCATTAGAGTCTTCTTCAAGAATAGCTTTGTATAATTTATAAACAGAAGAATTCTCTTTAATACTCCTTGTATAATAAACAGTTTTTTGATCTGGAGTAAAGGATAATTGACCTTCATTGTATTTTGAATTAAGTATTCTAGAGAATAACAATGGTCTACTTAAACGACCATTTTTATTAATATCCAAACAAAATAAATCGGTATAGCCTTCGCCCGTTTTCGGATCAATTTTGGCTAATGGACCTAGTTTTTTTGAAGAAACCATAATAGCTTTATTCCTAAAAAACCCCGAACTAATTTCAGAATATTTGCTATTGACACTTAGTTTTAAAAGTTCAAAATTAAATCCGCTAGAACCAATTTCTTCGGATATGTTTTTTTCCTTGCTGGTATACTTATAAAATGTGTTATTATTTATAGAAAAATTGTTTTCAGCAATATAATTAGAAGGTCCTTGGCTATGTATAAAAAATGATACAAGGAAAATGAGAATGCAAAATTTAGCTTTCATCTTGTGAGAGAGTTTAATGGTTTAATTACTATGTAAATGTAAATATTAGTCTAAGTCTAATAAAAACTTATTAGACCAAAGGCCTATTAATTCGTTAACTAATTGTTTTAGTGGAAGTTTTGATGGGTTTTAATAAGTTTTTAAGAATTTAATCCCAATAAATCATCTAAATAATCACGGGTATTAGAAAGGCGAGGGACTTTATGTTGACCGCCTAATTTATCATTTTGTTTTAACCAATCATGAAATAGGTGCTTCCGCGCCATATTAATTTTAGGTTTATTAAGCGTAATATTGTTATACCGTTTTGCTTCGTAATCAGAGTTTAAAGATTTTAAAGCATTGTCAAATAATTCATTGAAGTAGTCGATGTCTTTTGGAGGTGTTTTAAATTCAATCAACCATTCATGTGCACCTTTCTCTTTACCTCTCATAAAAATAGGCGCCGCAGTAAAATCTACAATTTCGGCTTTAGTGCGTTTGCATACTTTCTTTAGAGCATCTTCAGCATTTTCAATAATCAATTCTTCTCCAAACACATTAATATGATGTTTTGTTCTGCCTGTTATTTTTATACGATACGGATTTATACTAGTAAACCTAATCGTATCACCAATTTTATAACGCCATAAACCAGCATTAGTGGTAATAATAATGGCATAATTTTTATTCAACTTAACATCATTAAGCGGAATAGCACTTTCTTCTGAAGTAGCATAAACATCCATAGGGATAAACTCGTAAAAAATCCCATAATCTAGCATTAACAATAATTCATCTGAATTATTCTGATCTTGAATGGCAAAAAAGCCTTCTGAGGCATTATAGGTTTCGTAATATTTAAAATCTTTTTTAGGAAGTATTTTTTGATACTGATCTTTATATGGAGTAAAGCTTACGCCTCCATGGAAGTATGCTTCTAAATTTGGCCAAATATCATGTAAATTTTCTTTTCCTGTAGTTTCTAAAACATTATTGAGTAATACAAGCATCCAGGAAGGAACACCTGCTAAACTAGTAACATTTTCATTGATAGTTTCGTTAACGATGGCCTGCATTTTATGTTCCCAGTCACTCATTAATGAGACTTTACTACTCGGAGTGCTACTAAATTCAGCCCAAAATGGCATATTGTCAATTAGTATAGCCGACAAATCTCCAAATACAGTTCCGTTTTCTTTATATAGTTCTTTGCTACCCCCTAGACGTAAACTTTTACCCGTAAATAATTGGGAATCTTCGTTATTATTTAAGTACATGCATAACAAATCCTTACTGGCGGCATAATGGCAATCTTCCAAAGATTCTTCACTCACTGGAATAAATTTGCTTTTTGCTCTGGTCGTTCCGCTGGACTTAGCAAACCATCTAATTGGTGTGGGCCAAAAAATATTGTTTTCACCTTTTCTAGATCGTTCAATGCTATCTTGCCAACCATCATAGTTTTTTATAGGAACACGTTCTGCAAACGTTTTATAATCTTTAATTGTAGAAAAGTCATATTGTTTGCCTATTTCAGTGTTTTTAGCAAAATCTATCAAGCTTAAAAGTAGTTCGTTTTGCACCTCGTTAGGGTATTTTAAGAATAATTCAATTTGATGGAATCGCTTCTTTAAAAACCAGGATGCAATAGAATTTACTAAGGGAATTGCCATATTTTTTCTATCTTTAAATTTCTAAAAATAACACTTTTTTTTATGACCTACCAAGGTGTTCTAACAAAAATGGTAACAGAGTTTGGAAGTCCAATTCAATATTATTTAGTATTTGAAAATGATTTTTTGAACATGAATCAATTGTTGAATAAACAGATTACGATGCAATTCGTTAAATATCAATGTTTAAATTGTGGGCTTGATAAGCCTATTTTCAGGCAAGGTTTCGATAAACAATGTTTTTATGATACTGCTAGTGCAGGAGATTGGATTATGAGGCCTGAATTGAGTACTGCTCATTTAGGTAAAGAAGATCGAGATTTAGAATACGAAAAAAAGGTGCAATTGCAACCACATATTGTATACTTAGCTAATTCTAGTAATGTAAAAGTTGGAGTTACAAGGAAAAGTCAGGTGCCAACACGTTGGATTGACCAAGGTGCGCATGAAGCTATTGAGATTGTTGAGGTTCCAAATAGATATTTAGCAGGTATAACAGAAGTAGCTTTAAAAGATTATGTAGGAGATAAAACTAATTGGCGAAAAATGCTCAAAAATGATATTGAAGATGAAAATTTAGTGGAGTGGCGCGAACATTTAAAATCTTACATTCCAAATGAAGCAAAAGACTATTTCATTGAAAGTAATACTGAAACCAATATAGAATTTCCGGTGATTAAATATCCTAAAAAGCCTAAAAGTTTAAATATTCAAAAAGAGCAACAATATTCAGGGAAATTAGTTGGAATAAAAGGGCAATATCTCATTTTTGAAGACGAAACCGTTTTTAATGTTCGTGCTAATGAAGGATTGGTGGTGAATATTGCCGTAAGCTGATATCATAATCTTATGTACCATAAGGATTATGATAGCTTATAAAAATAAAAACCCAATTACAGAGAATGCAATTGGGAATTATTTATTTTGTTAAAACTAAAGACTAAATATCTTCTTGGTCTCTTAAGTTTTGTATATAAGCTGCTTTTTGAACTTCACGACGTCTTTTTACGGAAGGCTTTGTGAAAAACTGACCTTCTCTCAAGTTTTGCATTACTTTAATGTTTCTGTGTTTTCTTTTGTAGCGTTTTAAAGCTCTCTCGATGTTTTCACCATCTTTAACTATAATCTTTAACATAAATATAATTTATTTTGTGTTTTATGGTCTACCTAAAAGGGGCGCAAATTTCAGAATTTTTATTTTTAAATCCTAATTAATTGTGTCTTGTTTCTTTTTTATTTTCTAATAATCTGCTAATTACGTTTTTGACAGTATTTTAAGTAGTGCTTGTTTTTGTAGAATCTTCTTTTTTGCTCCCTCCAAGAATGTCGCCTAAAACATCTCTAATGGCATTATCTTGTTTAGCAGAATCTGTTTTCTTTTTATTGCCGCCAATAAAATCACCTATTAATTCCTTTGTCCTGTCTTTATCTTGGTTAAGGAAATTTTGTTTTTCAATTTCAATCAGTTGGACTTGTGTAATTTCATCCAATATTCGCAGTAACAGAGGTGGTGATATTTTTGGCTTCTTCGGTATTTATTTTACCGATAAGTTGATTAATATCGCTACCCAAATACTTTGCTGGCACATTAAAAACATTAAATTTCTTGCTGAACAACTAAAGCAAATCAATATCTTCATTGACTTTTAGATTGAAGCGTTTTCTAAATAAATAAACACCTAAATATAAAAATGGTGTATCGCAGGCTGCAACTAGAACTTTAAATAAAAAACCGCTAACTAATAAGCCTTTAAAGTTTGCCCAATCTATAATGCCGAAGGAGCATAAAAGTAACACAATAGTAAATGTGTCTATAAATTGCGAAAACCAAGTGGAGAAATTATTTCGAAGCCAAAGGTGTCTGCCTTTAGTTAGTCGTTTCCAGAAGTGATAAATCTGGATATCTACAAATTGGGCAAACAAATAAGTTAGCATACTTGCGAATACTGCTATCATCGAGTTTCCAAAAACGGTTTGAAATGTTTTGTCATCGACATAGGACCATGAAGTCGCCGGAACAATATCTGCAACATAAATTATTAAAAGTGAAAATAAAGACGCGAAAATACCAGCCACCACAATATCGTTAGCGCGTTTTTTACCGTAAATTTCACTAATTAAATCCGTGATTAAAAACGTTAGTGGATAAGGTAGGATCCCAACTGAAATTTCAAAAAGCTTACTGCCAAAAACCTCTATATCAAATGGATACCAATAGAAGAATTTTTGAAAAATTAGGTTTGAAACTACAAGTGATGTGATGAATAGGCTTCCTAAAAGTATGTAAATTCGTTGGGCTGCAAGTTTATCTTTTATTGTCATTTACGATTGTGAATAAATAGGTTCGGTAAATATAAAGGAAACCATTTACTTTTTATTATTTTGCCTTCTTATGTTAAAACCAACAATATATCATATTGCGTTAGGCAGTAATAAAGACGATAAGTTTAAAAACTTGCAGTTGGCAGTTGATGCTATTTATAAAGATATAGGAAACATTACTTTGATTTCTCAAGTTTATAAATCGCCAGCATTTGGTTTCAAAAGTGATGATTTTTTTAATTGCTGCTTGGTTTTAGAGAGCTATTTAGAGGCCCAGAAAGTACTTGAAACGTTATTGGAAATTGAAAATTCTTTAGGACGTACCCGAACCAAAAACAATACTTACGAAGCTAGAACAATAGATTTAGATATTGTTTTTGCTGAAGGCAATATTATCAATACAAAAAGATTGCAAGTGCCACATCCAGAAATGAGCAAACGTAAGTTTGTGTTATTACCACTCAATGATGTAGCCTCAAAAATAAAACATCCAAAGTTTAATAAAGAGGTTTCGATGTTATTAGAGGAATGTAAAGACGATTCTGTTTTAGAGCCGATTAAGATTTGGTTAAAAAACCCAAGTAAGCAACACGATTTTTCAAAATACAATTACATCGCTATTGAAGGTAATATTGGCGCAGGAAAAACCAGTTTAGCTACTAAAATATCTCATGATTTTAATGCGAAACTTATTTTAGAACGGTTTGCTGACAATCCGTTTTTGCCAAAGTTTTATGAGGATGCCAATAGGTATGCCTTTACTTTAGAAATGTCTTTTTTAGCAGATAGATACCAGCAGATTTCTGATGATTTATCACAACTCGATTTGTTTAAAGATTTTATAGTGAGTGATTATGATGTATTTAAATCTATGATTTTCTCTAAAATAACATTGAATGAAGATGAGTTTAGTTTATACCGAAAGTTATTTTATTTGATGTATAAAGACATTGCGAAACCTGAACTCTATGTGTATTTATACCAAAATACAGAACGTTTGCAGAAAAATATTAAAAAACGTGGTCGCGATTACGAGCAAAACATCGCCGATGATTATTTAGAAAAAATAAATACTGGGTATTTAGACTTCTTAAAAACTCAAAAAGATTTTAATGTAAAAATTATTGATGTTTCTGATAGAGATTTTGTGGTAAATCGAGCCGACTATTTGTGGGTTTTGGAGGAGATTTGCGCTTAATGTTTTTTGTTTAAGGAATTGTTTAAAGATTTTAGGAAACAATACCTCAATTTCAAAAAGGATACGATTTAAAATACTTTAAAGAGGGTTGTTAGAATACGCCCTTTATTATTTTCTAGAATATGCTCTTCAAGTTGTTTTTGGTCTTTAATTTTTAAATTAAAAGGGGCTTCTAATATATTAACACCACTGTTTTGCTTTAGTCTAATACCTTGCCCAGAAATAATGTCTTTGTTTGAAACAAAGTTGCCCAATGGTATATGTTCAGTTAGAATGATGTATTTATAGATTGTCATTTTTTTTATGACCTCTTCTATGTCTTTATTAGATAAGTGCTGTAAGACCTGCCTTAATATAATGCAGTCTCCAGACGGGAGTTTATCGTTTATAATATCCAAACAATAAAACTCTAAATTATGGTCCTTGTATAAATTTTTATTTCTTTTAGTAAGGTTTTCAACAACATCTATAGCAATATATTTTTTGGAGTATTTAGTTAGGTGTTTTCCAATATTAAAATCGCCACAACCTAAATCACAAACTATTAACGACCTATTGTAAGATTCTAAAAATGCAATTATTACTTTTAAATATGGGTCTATAATTTTTGCATCATGCGAACCAATTCCGGAATAAAAATCGAATTGGTTTCCTCCCCAAAGATTCATTTCATAAATCTGGTTCATCACATCTTTAGCAGGCCAAGGTTTCTTTGTTTTTTTTAACACCTAT
>NZ_CAJQQI010000194.1 GCF_905480415.1 uncultured Algibacter sp.
CGTAAAGCCATATCTTCACTCTCAATGGCACAAGGTCCACAAAGTAGAAAGAAGTTGTTTGAATTGGTGTGTTTTAGTTTAGGTACGTCAGATAATTGCATGTGCTTCAAATTTCAAATTTCAGCAGCAAAGATACAAATCACGACTGTATTAAAAGCTTCTGTTGAGACTATTTCTAATCATCCATAAAGCCATCACAAAATTGGCAATAACAAAAACACCACCATAAACCATAAATTGTTTTGCTTGGCTTGAGATGTTTACGATATTAAATACATCAGATAAGTAGACCACAATCAAGTACGATGATAAGCATACAAATGAAATGCCTAATGTGAAATTTAACTTTCTGTTTGGTTTAAATAATTGCCATAAAAATGGGATTCCAAACAAGAGAATTGGATAGGCTGTTATGCCCTTACTTTGGTTGACGTCTGTGAACCAGTAGGCTATTACCGCTAAAAAATAGAGGTAAGGCACAAATTTTGAGTATTTACTAATTGTTTCCATCAGTTTGCTATTAACCGTTAAATTGGATAACGTAAGATACGACTAGAAATTATCCGATGTATTCAGTATAACATTTTATTAACTTTAACTTCAGAAATTTTAACACTTCAAAACGTCAACTATAAAGTTATTAATTATCAATTGGTTAGCTTGTAAATGGATGGTTTCATAACCTACAGATGAATTCATAAAAACCGCAATTTTAATAATTAAATAAGTTTAAGATTTTATACAGAAATTAACGTACCTTTGCACGCTTAAAACAAGGCGTCTATTATGGCTAATATTAAAAACATTGCAATTATTGCACACGTAGATCACGGTAAAACAACGTTGGTTGATAAAATCATGTATCATTGTCAACTGTTTAGAGACAATCAGAATACTGGTGATTTGATTCTAGATAACAACGATTTAGAACGTGAAAGAGGAATTACAATTACATCTAAAAATGTTTCTGTAGTTTACAAAGACACAAAAATAAATATTATAGATACGCCTGGTCACGCCGATTTTGGTGGAGAAGTAGAGCGTGTTCTAAATATGGCTGATGGTGTGTTATTGTTAGTGGATGCTTTTGAAGGCCCAATGCCACAAACGCGTTTTGTATTGCAGAAAGCGATTGATTTAGGTTTAAAACCGTGTGTGGTAATAAACAAAGTGGATAAAGAAAACTGTACACCCGATGAAGTTCATGAGAAAGTCTTTGATTTGATGTTTGAACTAGGTGCAGAAGAGTGGCAATTAGATTTTCCAACGGTTTATGGTTCTGCAAAGAACAATTGGATGAGTGATGATTGGAAAGATGAAACTGAAAATATAGAGCCTTTATTAGATATGGTTATTGAGCATATTCCTGCTCCGAAAATTGAAGAAGGAACTACACAAATGTTAATTACTTCTTTAGATTTTTCATCATTTACGGGGAGAATTGCTATAGGACGTTTAATGAGAGGTGAGTTAAAAGTTGGTCAAAACATTTCTTTGGTAAAAAGAGATGGAAGTATACAAAAATCTAAAATTAAAGAACTTCACGTTTTTGAAGGTTTAGGTCGTTTAAAGGTTGATAGTGTACAAACAGGAGATATTTGTGCTATTGTTGGTCTTGAAGGTTTTGAAATTGGCGATACAGTGGCCGATTGGGAAAACCCTGAAGGTTTAAAAACAATTGCTATTGATGAACCTACTATGAGTATGTTATTTACAATTAATGATTCGCCTTTCTTTGGGAAAGATGGAAAATATGTAACATCTCGTCATATTAAAGATCGTTTAGCTAAAGAATTAGAAAAAAACTTAGCACTTAAAGTAGAACCTACTGATAGCGCCGATAAGTTTATTGTTTTTGGACGTGGAGTATTACACTTATCCGTTTTAATAGAAACAATGCGTCGTGAAGGCTACGAAATGCAAATAGGACAGCCACAAGTAATCATCAAAGAAATTGATGGTGTAAAATGTGAGCCAATTGAAGAGATGACTATAGATTTACCAGAAACAGTTTCTGGTAAAGCCATTGAAATGGTTACAATGCGTAAAGGTGAAATGTTAAGTATGGTAGCTAAAGGTGAACGTATGGTTTGTGAATTTATGGTGCCATCACGAGGTATTATTGGTTTACGTAACCAGTTATTAACTGCAACTGCTGGCGAGGCAATTATGGCCCATCGTTTTAAAGAATACCAGCCACTAAAAGGTGGGATTCCTGAACGTCAAAATGGTTCTTTAGTATCAATGGAAAAAGGTCAAGCTATTCCTTATTCTATTGATAAATTGCAAGATAGAGGTAAGTTTTTTGTTGATCCAGGAGAAGATATTTACGAAGGTCAAGTAATTGGAGAAAACTCGCGTGGTGATGACATGACTGTTAATATTACCAAAACTAAAAAGATGAGTAATGTTCGTTCCTCTGGAGCGGATGATAAAGCGAAGATTGTTCCAGCAATTAAATTTTCTCTAGAAGAAGCTTTAGAATATATTCAGAAAGATGAATATGTTGAGGTAACTCCAAATTTTTTACGTTTACGTAAAATCTATTTAACGGAAGTAGATCGTAAACGTTACAAATCAATATAATATGGAATTTTTAGGGATTTCATGGGTAGAGTGGATCGGGTATGCCGCTATGGCAACTGTTTTGATCTCGTTTTTAATGAAATCGGTTAATAATTTGCGCATAGTAAACTCCTTCGGGTGTTTACTATTTGTGTTTTATGGGATTGTACTTCAACCTATTTCTAAACCAATAATTATTACTAATATAGCTATATTCTGTATTAATATATATTACATTTTAAAGAAGGGAAATTAGTTTTATGCTTAAATTTCATGCTATAATTACTTGTGGTATTATAAATGAAAATACATAAAAGTAAAATGATTTTGTATATTTGATATCTACATGAAATTGTATAAAAATAATATGTTCTTTAATGTCCTTACAAGACATGAGCTTATTATAGAAAGTAAATAAGCAAGGAAATCATATATTAATTGAAAAAATTAATAGATTATATAAACAGTAAGGTTTTAGTAAAAATAACCTCTTTACAAACCGCTTCAGTACTAACCAGAATAATAGCCGGAATATTAGCATCAAAGGCAATTGCCGTGTTTATTGGGGCTGAAGGTTTGGCGTTGATAGGTAATTTAAGAAACTTTGTGAGTTCTTTTCAAACGGTTGCTACACTTGGTTTTTATAAAGGTACGGTTAAGTATGTATCTGATTTTAAGGATGATGCCGTAAAACTCAGTAGAACCCTTTCTACTGTTTACTACATGGGTTTTATTTCTACGATTATTGTTTCGTTCTTTTGTTATTTCAGGGCAGAGTGGATTAATGACATTATATTCCCAACCTACAACGATTACGCTTATGTCATTCGGATTTTTGCTTATGTACTCCCGTTTTATGCTTTAAATATGTTTTCATTTTCTATAATGAATGGGTTTTCAAAGTATAAAATTCTTATTATAATTAATATTATTGGTCAGGTACTAAGCGTTTCTATTGCATTACTTTTAATTTATCAAAACAAGATTGATGGGGCTTTAATATCCGTAGTTATTGCAGAATCATTAATATTTTTAATCACTCTGGTTGGAATCATTAATAGAAAAAGCTTAGTCTCACAGATAAAAGTTAGTCAGGTTAGTTATAGTATATTTAAAAAATTAAGTCCATATTCATTAATGGCACTTTTTTCCGCAGTTCTACTGCCGTGTGTTGCTATTCTTATTAGATCGTATATTATTGAAAATATAGGTTACAAAGATGCTGGCTTTTGGGAGGCTATGACAAGAATATCCAACTATTATTTAATGTTTGTTAGTTCTTTAATTGCCTTATATCTTTTACCTCGATTTGCAGAAATAAATGATACCAAAGAATTTAAAAAAGAAGTTATTAGTTTTTATAAAACGATAATGCCTTTTTTAGTTGGTGGCTTTTTATTCATTTATTTACTAAAACATTATATTGTAATTGGAATATTTTCTGAGGAATTTAAACCTGTTGAAGATTTGTTCTTATTTCAATTATTAGGTGATTTTATAAAGATATTGTCTATAGTAATTGCTTATCAGCTTTTGGCTAAGAAAATGTTTTGGCATTACATATTAACGGAAGCGTTCTTGATGATTGTTTTATACACGACAAGTGTTTATTTTATTGATTTGTTTGATGATGTTGAAGGCGCCGTAATTGCTCATTTTGTTAGTTATATTATGTATTATGGTATTATTTTACTCATTTTTGGAAGTTCTCTTTTTCGTTTGGAAAGCGAAAATAAATAAATGCATTTATTAATTTATCCATCTTAACTATTGAAAACACCAAGTTTCATAAAAAACAATCTATTGTTAAAGGTAACTTCTACCAATACGTTATTAGTTTTAGTTAAGATGTTATTTTCCTTAGCCTCTCAGAAGGTTTTAGCTATTTTCATTGGAGCTGAAGGAATTGCCATAGTTGGTAACCTAAAAAATATAGTACTCTTTTTTGAACAGTTTTCAATATTAGGTACATCCAATGGATTGGTTAAGTATATTTCTGAGAATAAAGACGATAAAAAACAACTCAACAATTTATTTTCAACAGTTTTTGTCTTATCAGCTTTAGCTTCAGTTGTGTCTTTTATTATTTTATTTTTCTGGTCTAGTGCGCTTAGTGATGCTGTTTTTGGTGTTAATGAAAACTACAGCTACATCTTCAAGGTTTTGGCATTTCTAATACCTTTTATGGGAGTCAATGGTATTTTATATTCTTTATTAAATGGTTTGTCTGCTTATAAGTTATTTTCTAAAATAGGTTTAATTGTTGTCGTTACCAGTACTTTATTAATTGTGTTTCTTACTATTAAATTGGGTATTATTGGAAGTTTGATTGCCATTAGTACAATTCCTTTTGTGCAATTTTTGATATATATTATCTTTAGTGCTAAAACCTATAAAAAGTTTATTGATTTAAAAGAT
Organism: uncultured Algibacter sp.; assembly: GCF_905480415.1. GTDB lineage: Bacteria > Bacteroidota > Bacteroidia > Flavobacteriales > Flavobacteriaceae > Algibacter_B. The sequence goes on from NZ_CAJQQI010000194.1 coordinate 4,984, forward strand.
ATATCATTTAAACTAAACTTTAAAAACAAATTGTTGTCATACAGCTTAATGACTTTGGTTGTCATTTTTCTTGTTAATTTTACCGATGTTGCGGTGAGACACTTAATAGAAGATAAAACAAGTAAAGCAGAAGCGGGATATTGGACCGCCATGAATTCTATTTCTAGAGTATATATGCAATTTTCTGCGGCAATTTTTCCGTTGTATATTTTACCGGTATATGCAAAAATCAACAATAGCTTCGATTTTAGAAAAGAAGTAGTAAAGATTTATAAAATGTTATTGCCTTTACTTATTACTGGAATGCTGGTAGTTTTTCTTTTGAGAGAATTCATCATTAAAACATTATATACAAGTGAGTTTTTAGATATGGCGAGTTTATTTAAATGGCAATTATTAGGAGATTTAATCAAGTTTGTTGCTATTGTCTTATCTTATCAATTTATAGCTAAAAAGCGAATCGGTTATTTTATTTTTACTGAAGTGTTATCCGTTTTAATGTTTTATGGATTTTCAGTTTATTTTATAGATATTTATGGAACAGATGGCGTTGTTATTGCTCATTTTGTTAGGTATATTTTGTTTTTGTTTGTTGTGATTTTCATTTTAAGGCCTAATTTTATTGGAGGAAAAAGAGTGTTTTAGCATCGTGAAAAATATGAAAGAGGCCACGTCAAATACTAATCTTGTTCTTGAAGTTTTAATCGCTACAATGAATAGAACATCATTGTCGTTCATAGAAAAGATGTTTCCTCATAATAAATTAGGAAATTTAAGTCTCTTAATTATAAATCAAACTAAACTGGGACATGAATGTGTTTCTAATTTTGAAAATATACGAGTCATTAATACTTATGAAACGGGGCTTTCAAAAAGTAGAAATTTAGCAATTAAGAATGCTATTGGAGATATTTGTTTAATAGCTGATGATGATGTTGAGTATGTAAAAGATTTTGATGAGATTGTTAAAGAGGCATACCACCATTTTAAACATGCTTCAATAATTCTATTTAAGATTGATACATTTACAGGAGAAGATTATAAAACGTACCCAGAGACCTCTAAACGCTTATTAACCAGAAATAATATTAAGCCAACATCGTCAATAGAAATGACTTTTAAAAGGGAGGCCATAGTTAATAATAATATGAAGTTTAATACGCTTTTTGGGTTGGGAAGTTATTTTAACTCTGGTGAGGAATACTTGTTCTTAAAAGATGCCTTACAGAGAGGTTTAATTATTTGTTTTGAAAATCAAACTATAGTAAAACATGCTTTAGAACGATCAACAAGTGATATAGGGAGTGATAATTATGTAAAAACAATATCTGCGCTTAACTATCTTGATTTTAAAAGTTTTAGTTACTTACTTTTGGCAAAGTATTTATTCTATTTACTAATACATAAAGTTATTGGTTTTAAAGATATTATTAAAAAATTTCGAGTGGGTGTTATAGCTATTAATAATTGTAAAAGCCTTAGTAAAAAGTTATGAGAATTTTTATTAATTTTTTTTTAAAATACGCTTCTTTAATCGTATTTGCTTTTTTATTTGAAGTCTTTTTTAATAAAATAACTTTATTTGTTTTTTTTAATTTATTGGAGAATCTCTTTTTTGCTTTAGCATTAGTTTGTCCTCTTTATTTTTTTAATAGTCTTAAGATTAAAAGCTATTACTTTAGATTATCCTATATCTTTTTTTCTATATGCCTTTATCTCGAAACTATCTATTATTATTTGTTTCAAACATCTTTTAGTTCTTCGGCTATATTTGTTGCTTTAGATACTAATGCAGATGAAAGTAAAGAATTTTTGAGCTTTTATATTGATGCTTCTGTATTACTGTGTACTCTTGTTTTCTTAGTAATAATGCTTCTTATACTATTTAAAAGTAAAAAGGATTACGAAGCAATTTTACATTATTCAAAAGCAACTAAATTTAAAATGGCATTTTTATTTTTAGTTATTATTCTATTCGTAAGACAATCATCGCTTATTCGTTTTAATCTGCCTTATTTAATACTAAAATCTGGTATAGAATATTATAATGAGTCTAAAAGTTTGGGAGATTATAAAAACAATAAAATAGGTGATTTTAATAGTGTTTCAAGATTCTCAAATGATGATGAAGATGAAACATATGTTGTTATTATAGGTGAGTCTACATCTCGCTCTCATATGGGAATATATGGTTATTACAGAGAAACCACACCCGGGCTGAGTGAAATTAAGGACCAATTATTAATTTATAAGGACGCAGTCAGTCCTCATGCTTATTCTGTAGCTGCTTTAACAAAGATTCTAACTTTAGGTAATTATGAAACTCCAGAACGAATATCCAAAGGATCCATTATTCAGCTAATAAATAGTGTGGGTTTTGAAACTTATTGGCTATCAAACCAAAGACCAATTGGACCTTTTGAGAGCCTAATAACAAAAATTAGTTTGTCATCAAAAAAGCATAAATTTTTAACCACAACAGTAGCTGGAAACAGTACAGTTTTAGATGGAGAACTTTTGAATGAGTTTAATGAAGTAATAAATAATGAGGCAAAAAAGAAGGTAGTTTTTATTCACATGATGGGGACACATCATCATTATGAAAACAGGTATCCAGAGTCTTTTAGTAAGTTCAATGATGAGCCTAAAACAAATTTCAAATCTGAAGAAAGTTTTTATAAAATAAATCATTATGATAATGCTATCTTGTATAACGATTTTATAATTTCTGAAGTAATTTCAAAATTGGATAGTTTGAATTCCAAAAGTTTTGCTTTGTATTTTTCAGACCATGCAGAAGAAATGTATAGTGATTTAGATATGGCAGGACATAATGAAGATATTTATTCTCAGGAAATGTTTGATATTCCTTTTTTTCTATGGCAATCACAAAAATTCGAAGAATCTAATAAATTATATTTTGTTGAGGATAGAAAATATATGATTGACGATTTATTTCATTCTATTGCAGACTTATTAGATATTTCGGCAAAAGAAGTTGAAAGGTCTCGTAGTATATTTAGTCATGATTTTATAGATCGCAAACGCATAATTAAGGATACGATTAATTATGATACTTTTTTTGATTAGATTATTTGAGATAATTAGATTTAAAATAAAAATAAGTATTGAAACCAATAAACAAACGATTTCTGTTCACTGACATGATTTATATAAGCATTTATGCTATTATAGGTGTTTTAGTAATGGCAAAGGGCCCCATTTATTTGCCAGATAGTTACACATTTGTAGATATGGCTTTTAATCATAGTCCTGCTTATTGTATTTTTCTGAAAATTTTTACTAGTACTTTTGGGGCCTATTTTGAATTACCAGTTGTTATAACGCAATATCTAATTATAGCATTTGGAATTCACTTTTTTGTAAAAACTCTAAAACGACTATTTCATATACATAAAGTGGGTATTTTAATTATCCAACTCATTTGTCTAGCGCCATGCGTATATGTGCATAATCTCGGTAGCGCCATATTAAGTGAAGCTTTAACGTACCCTATCTTCTTGGTGATATTTGCCTTAACTTTAAGAATGTTTGTTGAAGAGAACTTAAAGTATCTATATAAAATCAGTATTCTATTGTTTGTTTTAATTTTAACGAGAGGGCAATTTTTAGCTTTAATTGCGGCATTAATTTTAATAGTTAGTTATATAATTTTTAAGAAGAAATCTTTTGTTAATCAGTTTTATTTTTTGGCTATTTTAATAGTTATACCAATATTGACCAGTTTTACCGAAAGAGTATATAATAAAATAGTGTTTGGTCATTTTGAAAACAACGCTATGAACTATGTGCATTTTATAGCATCTCCATTTTATATAGCTAATGAAAGTGATATAAATCTTTTTACTAATAATGATGAAAAAGTTTATTTTAATTTGATTTATAGCAGTTTAAAAGAAGCAAAATTAACACGAAACCAAAACATAAGTATTGGCCAAGATGATTATTTATTTTATCAATACAACTTTCCTGAAATATGTAATAGAAGGATTTATGACTTAGGTTTGGATTATTACGAAGCGAAAGGACTTAATTTTATTGAACAAAATATTGCTTTGAATACTTTGTGCTCTAAAATGATTGGACCATTAATAAAACAAAATTTTATGACTTGGTTAAAGGTTTTTTCGAAGAACCTTACTAATTCTTTTGGCTCTTCTAAGCAAATGCTTTTCTTTTTTGTATTATTATTTTATGGCTTGTTTAACTTAATAAAGTCCAATAAAAATATTTATAAATTTATTATTATTGCTACTTTGTTTATGCTTGCTAATAATACACTTATAGCTTTAGTTATTCATTCTATTAAACGCTATATTTTTTATTTTGATTGGGTTATTTTTGCAACGTTTATAATATTGTTAAACGAAATTTTTAAAAACCAAAAGCTAAGTGAATCCTGAATTATCTATAGTAATGCCATGCTTAAATGAAGCAGAAACTATTGCTGCGTGCATAAAAAAAGCTCAAACTTTTATGAAAGCTAATGGCATTGAAGGTGAAGTTGTAATAGGAGATAACGGAAGTACTGATGGTTCTCAAGCCATTGCTAAAAAATTAGGAGCTATTGTTGTAAATGTTGCTAAAAAAGGATATGGCAATGCATCTAGGGGAGCCATAGAAGCTTCTAAAGGAAAATACATTATTACGGCAGACACTGACGATAGTCATGATATTCTGAACCTAAATCTATTTATTGATAATTTACGAGCTAGTTCTGATTTAGTGATGGGAAATCGTTTTAGAGGTGAAAATAAAAAAGATTCTATGCCTTTTTTGCATCGATATGTTGGTAATCCAATATTAACTTTTATTGGTAATTTGTTTTTTAAAACTAATTTAGGAGATTTTCATTGCGGTTTGAGAGGGTTTACTAGGACAGCTTATAATAAAATGAATTTGTCTACAACGGGAATGGAATTCGCTTCAGAAATTATAGTTAAAGCGTCGTTGTTAAATCTTAATATAACTGAGGTGCCTACAACAGTTTTTCCTGCTGGAAGAAATAGAAAAGCACATTTAAGAACTTTCCCTGACGGTTGGAGGCATTTAAGATTTTTGTTATTATATAGCCCAAAATGGTTGTTCTTAATACCAGGTTTCTTGTGCATGCTAACGGGCATATTTGGTGCTTTATACATTTTGTTTGCTACAGATACTTTGAACCTTAAATGGATACCACTTTTTGCAGGCTTGTTTTTAATTAGTTTTCAATTTGTGATTTTTTATGCATTAACCAAAATTTATGCTACTAACCATGGACTTATACCAAGAAAAAAAAGTTACGATAACCTATTTGTTTATTTCACTTTAGAAAGAGGCGTTATTCTGGGTATTCTATTAACAGTAATTGGTGTTGTTCTTTATTATTTGGGCTTTAAAGATAGAATGGGTAGTATGGAGAGGACTTTAAAAGTAATAGTGCCAGCAACAGTAATTGTGGTATTAGGAATTCAAACGATATTATTTAGTTTCTTTTTTAGTATTTTAGGTTTAAAAGAAGAAAAGTAAAGAGCCTTATAGTTTGTTTATGTTCAGTAACGACTAATTTCAATTTATCTATTCGCAGAAAAATAAATTCCGTTTTTAACCAAAATTTCATGTATCTTTTTAAAGGTCTTTAAAATAATTTCTGGACTATTTAAGAGTAGTTTTTGCTTAAAGTTTAAATTACTATAATCAATCTCAGATTTCAGCTTTTGGTAAAGCTCTTTTTCATTATTTAGCTTGCATCTTATTGCTACGGCATATCGGTTTATATCTAAATATAGTTTTAATGAAGGGTTTTCTTTTTCTTCTTTTGAGAAATTATTAATGAATTCATATCTAATGTCATTGTACTTGCTTTTTGATAAACTGTTATCTACATACGATTTGTAAGACATGGTTATTTTAGGGTTAAAAGCGACATCATATTTTAATGCCATTTTAATCCATAAATCTAAATCTTGTGCAGTTTTTAATGTTGTATTAAAACAGCCAACAGTATAAAATTTTTCTTTTGTGAATCCTACAGCCGAAGTCCATGCTAGGGAGTTCGTTAAACTGGCTTTAAAAAAGTCGTCTACTATTAAGCAATCTTTGTTAAAATTAAAATTTGCGGGACGTACTACATCTTTGGTATAATAGATTTGGTAGTTATTACAATATAAACCTGCATTTGGAAAAGTTTCAATAAGTTTTTTTAATTCTACTAAATGATTTGTATTCCAATAATCGTCAGCATCTAATAGTGCTATATAATTCCCATTTGAGTTTTCAATGCCTATATTTCTAGCGAAAGAGGCCCCTTTGTTGTCTTGATTTATAATTTTGAATCTGTTATCAATTAGATGATTTATTTTTTCTAAGCTATTATCAGTAGATCCATCATTAACTATTATAACCTCAAAATCTGTAAAAGACTGATCTAACAAGCCAGAAATGGTCTGCTCAATTAAATTCTCTTTATTATATAATGGTATGACTACAGAGAAAAAAGGCATTTATTTTTTTAAATTAATATTGCAAAAGTAACTTAATCTAAATAATTCAAAAACATACAATGAAGGATACTTAGAGGTCAAATTAAAGGTGAAAAAAGGTGATAATATTTTATAAAAAAGTGCGAAAAGATAGTTTAATTTGAATTTTTCTAATTTCATAAAAACCTTTAAGAATGTTGTGAATTCTGGCTCTATCATTTTGGTTTTATAAATAGAATCTAAGTTTTTCAATGATTGGTGTGTTTTTTGGTAATAAACTTGGTTTAAATCCACATCCCCATGTAAAACAGGATTGTCAATATGTAAAATAGAAGCTTTGGTTTTACTTAATTTATAGGCGAAAACTGTGTCTTCGTGCCCATATTTAGAGATGCTTTTTTCAAAACCAATAGAATTAAATAATTTTTTTTTAATCAAAGTATTATTAAAAAGTACATTTTTGTAAATATTTTTATTTCGTTGGTTAGCAGTGGAATCTTCTCTGAAAATCCCATATTTCCATCGGAGTTTTCTGTTGGCATCTACCTTTTTAGGGTGAATTCTGCCACCATAAACAATATCTGTATTTTCTTTTAACGCTTTTTTATATCTGATAATAAATTGTTCATTTGGTAATAAAGAATCACCATCAATAAATAATAAGTTGCTATATTTTGAAGCTTCCGCCAAAGCGTTCCTGATATTACTTAAACCAATATTGTTTTTTCGAGCTATGAACTGGGAATTTATAAGTGAATTAATCTTCTTATTCTCCAAATTAATTATAGAGTTAGAACCATCATCAAAACAAATAATTTCAAAATCTATTTTAGATTTTATAGCCTGCTTTTCTATCTGACATGCAAAAGGATAAACATTATAATTATATGTAGGAATTAAAATTGAAAGCATTATTTTTTTGCAATTAAAATAGTTTCAGGCGATTTAAAACCGAAGTGATAATCGTCTTCTTTTAATTGATAATTTTTTTGTTTCACTTTAAACCCATTTTTATTTAACCTATTTTTTAGTCCATTTCTAGAATAAATTCGAACATGATCATCCTGACCAAAATGTTTTAATCGCTCTTTAGGTAATATTATCGAATCATCTTCATATATCTCACCTTCTTTAAACGGTGTTTGAATGTAAATATTACCATTTGGTTTCAAAACACGATATAATTCTGCGATTGCCTTTTGGTCATCCATAATATGTTCTAAGATGTGATAACAAATGATAGTGTCAAAAGTAGCATCGCTTTGCATAATACTAGTAATATCAAATTTATAATTTGCTAGAAACTCATCTTCAAAATCAGTACTATAATAATTTATGTTTTTGTCTTTTTTTAATCTTCTATAAAGGTTTCTTGAAGGTGAAAAGTGGAGTAAATTTCCTTTAAGAGCATGATCTTCATTAACTAATGTCCAGAGTCTTCGATTTCTCGATAAACTACCACAAAACGGACACAATAAATCTTTATTTTCCAATTTAACAAAAGCACGTAATTTCTTTTTGCAAATATTACATTGGTGTTTATTGCCTAAGTAGAAAACACCATAAAAATATCTAAAAAATAATTCATTTTTAATTAAGAATTGCTTCGGAATAATAGATTTTATACTCTTTTTTATAAAGCTATACATAATTATCCTTTGCGTTGTACAACCTCATAAACCGCATTCTCATCACATTTCAATGTCTTACTAGGATATTTTAGAAGCAAAGCATAGTCGTGAGTAGCCATGAGTATGGTATTGCCATTTTTATTTATTTCTTGAAGTACTTCCATAACTTCAACACTAGTTTGCGGATCTAAATTTCCAGTGGGTTCATCAGCTAGTATAAGTTCAGGATCATTTAGTAAAGCTCTCGCAATGGCTACACGTTGTTGTTCACCCCCAGAAAGTTCATGCGGAAATTTAAACCCTTTAGTTTTCATATCAACTTTGGTTAAAACCTCCTCAACTCGAATTTTCATCTTGTCTTTATCTTTCCAGCCTGTAGCTTTTAGAACAAAGAGTAAATTGTTGTTAATTGTTCTATCATTAAGTAATTTGAAATCTTGAAAAACCACGCCCAGTTTTCGTCTTAAAAAAGGAATTTCTTTTTCTTTAAGATTTTTTAAATCGAAATCAACAATATGTCCTTCACCTTCTGTTAATAGTAAATCACCATATAGCGTTTTCATAAAACTACTTTTTCCTGTGCCTGTTTTTCCAATTAAGTAAACAAAATCACCTTTGTTAATTTCCACATTTACATTAGAAAGCACTAAGCTTTCACCTTGAAAAATAGAAGCGTCTTTTAGTTGTAAAATGGGTTTTGACATAAATAAACAGGGTTCTTTTTGACTGTTGTAAATGTATTATTTAAAAATTGAAAGTAAAAGTTAAACGCAAAAAGTTTAAAATAGTTGCAACCAAAACTTCTATCTTCAATCTACTGTATCAATATTTTTCTCATATTTAATAACTAGATTTATAATTATGGCATGATTATTACGTTATAGCTTTTAGTTTGAATTATCTTTGATTTAAATTTATAAATTAATCCTAAATGACTAAGAAAAGTATCGTTTCATTAGTACTTGCTGTAAGTTTTAGTTTTCAAATTCTAGCGCAGCAATCTGCAACATATACAAGTGATTTAGTAGATTATCAAAAAGCATTGGCACTTTATAATAATCAACAATACCGAGCTGCTCAGTCCATGTTTAGCAGTGTTATAAAAACAGCAGAAGAAAATATTTTGCAATCTAATTGTGCCTACTATATTGCTAATTGTGCAGTACGATTAAATCAGCAAAATGCAGATCAGTTAGTTGAGAATTTTGTAAAAGAATATCCAACTAGCACAAAAAGGAATACCGCTTTTGTTAATGTTGCCGACTATTATTTTGAGAATTCAAAATATGCTTATGCTCGAAAATGGTATAATAAAGTAGATGAAGAGGCTCTTGGAAGAAAAGAGCGTGAAAAATTTAATTTTAATAATGGTTATACTGCCTTTTCAACAAAACAGTATAAAGAAGCTAAAAAGTATTTAAGTCGTGTTGAGAATTCGGCAGAATTTGGCTCACAAGCTAAATACTACATTGGCTTTATGGCTTATGAAGGCGACGATTATGATAGAGCAAATGAATATTTTGATCAAGTAAGCGATCAAGAGCGTTACAAAGAGAAACTATCCTATTATCAAGCTGATTTAAACTTCAAATTAGGGAAATTTGATAGGGCTATCGAACTAGCAAAAGAACGATTGAAGTCTAGCGATTTGGATGAAGTTTCAGAGCTATCTAAAATTATAGGTGAAAGCTACTTTAATTTGGAGAAATATGCTGAAGCCATTCTTTATTTAAAGGAATATAAAGGAAAAAGGGGGAAGTGGAATAATACCGATTTTTATCAATTAGGCTTTGCCTCTTATAAACAAAAGGATTATGAAAATGCCATTTCAGAATTTAATAAAATAGTGGGCGGGAACAATTCTATATCTCAAAACGCCTACTACCATTTAGGAGAAAGTTATATCAAATTAGATAAAAAGCAAGAAGCTTTAAATGCGTTTAGAAATGCGTCTCAAATGGATTACGATTTAAAAATTCAAGAAGATGCCTGGTTGAACTACGCGAAAATTAGTTATGAAATTGGGAATCCGTATCAATCGGCACCTCAGGTTTTAGTGGGTTATTTAGAAAAATATCCTGATACCAGTTATAAGGAAGAAATAGAAACGCTTTTGATTGATTCTTACATCACTTCAAAAAATTATAAGGAAGCTTTAAAATTACTGGAAAGTAAAAAGAGTTTTGAAAATAAAGTGGCTTATCAAAAAGTAACGTTTTATAGAGGCTTAGAACTTTATAATGAAGGCGATTATCAAGAGGCAGAATTACTTTTTAATGGATCTTTAAAAGAATCACAAGATCCAAAATATACAGCTAGAGCAACTTTTTGGAAGGCGGAGACTGATTATAATTTAACCAATTATGATGATGCGCTCATTGGCTTCAAACAATTTCAACAGCAAACAGGAGCTTCGTCAACACCAGAAATTGAAAATATTAATTATAATCTAGCTTATACATATTTCAAACTGAAGAATTATGGAAAAGCTACAGAATACTTTAATCAATTTACTTCAAATAAAAGAGAAGATAAAGTAAGACTGAATGATGCTTATTTAAGATTAGGTGATGGTCATTTTGTGTCAAGCCAATACCAAAGAGCCATTTCTGCTTATGAAAAAGCGATTCAATTAAATGAAATAGACTCTGATTATCCTGCGTTTCAAAAAACAATAAGTGTTGGATATACGGGGCAATCATCAAAAAAAATAAAAGGATTAGAGCAGTTTATTTCAGATTATCCTAAATCAAAATTAAGAGACGATGCACTTTACGAACTTGGTAATTCTTATGTGAAAGCAAATGAAACGGATAAAGCTATGAAGGCCTACAATCAGCTAAGTAGTGAGTATAGAGTGAGTTCGTTTGTGCCTAAAGCATTACTGCGACAAGGATTAGTGTATTACAATGGAAGTGAAAATGAAAGCGCATTAATCAAATTCAAAAAAGTAGCTGGGGATTATCCAGGAACTCCAGAAGCGTTACAAGCCGTTTCAACAGCTAGATTAATTTACATTGATTTAGGGCGTGTTGATGATTATGCCAAATGGGTAAAGCAACTTGACTATGTTGAAGTAACCGATGTCGATTTGGATAACACCACCTACGAATCTGCTGAAAAGCAATATTTGGACAATAACACAGATAAAGCCATAAAACAGTTTAATGGATACCTTAATCAATTTCCAAATGGAATTCATACGTTACAATCGCATTTTTATGTTGCACAATTGTATTACAAAAAAGATTTGCTAGAAAATGCTGCACCACATTATAAATTTGTTGTAGATGCAAGTCAGAATGAATTCACAGAAGAAACCTTATCACGTTTGTCTCAGTTTTACTTAGAGAGCAAAAGTTGGAATAAAGCAATTCCTATTTTAGAAAGATTAGAGGAAGAAGCGAACTACCCGCAAAATATTGTATTTGCTCAATCTAATTTAATGAAAGCACATTATCAATTAGAAAATTATGATGCTGCAGTGTCTAATGCAGAAAAAGTATTAAGAAGTTCGAAAATTGATAATAAAATTAAAAGTGATGCACATATTATTATTGCGCGTTCTGCTGTAAAAACGGGTGATGAATCTAAAGCAAAATCTGCCTATGCTAATGTTGAAGGTGTTGCAACGGGCGAAACGGCGGCAGAGGCATTGTACTATAATGCTTATTTTAAAACTAAAGAAGGCAAGCATAAAGCTTCTAATGCATTAGTGCAAAAATTAGCAAAAGATTTTTCTGGATATAAATATTATAGTGCCAAAGGCTTAGTGTTAATGGCTAAAAATTATTATGCTTTAAATGATGCCTTTCAAGCGACATATATTTTAGAAAGTGTCATTCAGAATTTTCCAGAGTTTGATGATGTGATTTCAGAAGCAAAAGCAGAACTCAGTAAAATCAAAAGGGAAGAAGCCAAAACGAATTCATCTATTCAAGCTGAAGATTAATAATCGTCAATCAATATTCAAAAATCGAAAATCAAAGCATATGCGTAAGCAATTAAAATATATTTTCACAGGAATTCTTTTATTAAGCATTTCCATTGGGTTTGCACAAAGAACTCAAAAAGACACCATAAACACTGGGGTTATTGATGTAGTTAAACCTTATGCTCCAACGATATCCGATGCCTTCAAAGTTAAGGAAATACCGTCTTTAGATGATGAAGCAACTGAAACAAAAAAAGAAATTAAGTATAATATTTTCTCATTCCCAGTGGCTTCAACCTTTACACCAGCAAAAGGAAAAGCGGCAGTTGTAGAAAAAAGAGCTCCAGTGAAATTGTTTGACAATTATGCCACTTTAGGTGTTGGGACCTACACCACAGTATTAGGCGAAGTGTATTATAATCATGCTATTAGCAGAAACGAAAGTGTTGGGGGTTATGTCAGTCATCATTCATCTGCTGGCGGTATTGAAGGGGTGTCTTTTAATGACAATTTCTCGAACTCAAAAATCAATTTGAATTATTCAAGCCGATTAAGAGATTTAGCATGGAATGTTAAAGCCGGTTTTCAACACCAAATGTATAATTGGTATGGCGTACCAGAATCTCAAATAACACAAGCACAAGATAATAATATTGAAGTAGATCACTCATTTTTTGACGCCCATTTTGGTGGTGAAATTGAATTTGAAGATACTTATATAAATTCTGGAAGCTTCTTATTTAGACGTTTTGGAGATAATCAGGGGTCAGGAGAGAATAGATTTATAGCTAAAGCGAAAATAGATGTTCCAATTAATGATATCGAAATTTCAACTGATTTTAAAATTGATTATTTAGGAGGCACTTTTGATAGAAACTATGTGACTAATGATCAATTAAACTATGGAAACTTTCAAATAGGGTTGTCATCAACCTATCAGTTAAAACAAGATGATTTAACACTAGATTTAGGAGTTTCTTTATATTATTTAAATGATAAGGAATCAGGTGATAATAATTTTTATATATATCCAAACATAACCGCTACATATAGCTTAGTTAATGATGTGTTGATTGCTTATGGAGGAATTAAAGGGGGTTTAATTCAGAATTCTTATTACGGTTTTGCTAAAGAAAACCCTTTTGTGTCACCAACACTATCTATTACTCCAACAGATCAATTATACAATGCCTATGTTGGGTTAAAAGGAAAGTTGTCTAGTAATATGAGTTATAACGTTAGCGGTCATTATTTAGCAGATCGAAACAAAGCACTTTTTAGAAATAATGAGATTACACTAACAAATGAGGATTACACTTACGGCAACTCTTTCGGAATGGTTTACGATAATGTGGATACCTTTGGAGTGGCAGGAGAGATTAATGTTGATGTAAACAGAAATTTTAAATTAGGAATAAAAGCAGAGTATTTTAGTTATTCTACAGATGATGAAGTTGAAGCTTGGAATCTGCCGGACATTAAAGGCTCATTATTTTTAGATTACCAAATTAATGAATATTGGTTTGCGGGCGCAAATCTGTTTTATATCGGGGAACGTAAGGATCAATTCTTCTTAAATGACGGTACAACAATTACATCGCCATTTACAGTGGTTTTAGATAGTTATTTTGATGCTAATACTCATATAGGGTATCATATAAACGACCAGCTTTCAGTATTTGCAAAAGCGAATAATATAGCTAATGATGCTTACCAAAAATGGCAAAACTTCCCTGTACAAAGTATTCAGTTTTTAGCGGGAGCTACTTATAAGTTTGATTTCTAAACGATTCTTTGTCATTCCCGCGAATGCGGGAATCTCATGAAATTGTATAAGATTATAAAGTGTTTTTGGGAGTTCCCATATCGGGTCAGGCTTTACGTTACAAGTCCTCACTCGTACCTCGTTGTGGGCTTTCCTCTGCAATCCTTAACGCAGGCCTATCTAAAAAGCTAATATGTAAAATATAAAATCATGAAATTTCGCTGAGTACGTTTTAACAATAGGTTAGCTCAATCGTGCCAAATAATCAAAATGGTCACCTTCAAAAAGCAATTCACATTGCAATCCAAGCGTTTCACAAGCTAATTTTAAAGTTTCAAAATCTAAATACAACCACTTCATAGGCGTTTCTTTTTCGCCTTTATAAGACAAAAAGTAATCTAGTTCACCATAGTAACTAGTATTCATGTCCATCCAATAGCCACCATCTTCATCTTCATACATATATTTAATGTCAGATGAGTCAATTAAAATTTGTCCACTAGGTTTCAAAAGTGTTTTTAAATGCGATAAGTATTTTGAAACTTCAGTTAATTCTTGAAATATTCCCGTTCCATTCATCAAAAGCAGAATAGTATCAAAAGTTTCAGTTTCATCTAAAATATTTAAAATAGCTGCTTGTAAAACGCCACGTTGTTTAGTAACTTCTATGGCACCTTTCGAGATGTCAATAGCTTTAACTTTAAAACCCTTTTCTTTCAAATAGATGCTATGACTTCCAGAGCCGCATCCAACGTCTAAAACACTGCCTTTGGAAAGTTTTAAAGCTTTTTGCTCTAATTTGGGCATGTCTTTATAATCTCGAAACAAATAGGGAAGTGGTAAGGCATCTTCATCAGAAATATTGGTTGATGTTATGATATCTTCAGAATAGTTTCCATTTTGAAAATCCAATAAAGCTTTTCCGAAAAGGTCTTTCATTTAAAATGTTATTTTTACACCATGCAAGACATCATCAATAATCTTCCAAAGCTCGCCAAAGATAAACATAACGAGAATAAAAAATTCTTCGCGAAGCTAAAAAAGAAACCACCAAAAGATTTAGATTATATTATGCAAGACCTGCACAAAGAAGAATTCGAGCGTACTGATTGTTTGGAGTGTGCAAACTGCTGTAAAACAACTGGCCCACTATTTACAGATAAAGATGTTGATAGAATTGCGAAACATTTTAGAATGAAAACACAGCAATTTATTAGTCAGTATT